>DAONGM010000130.1:0-4839 GCA_035404105.1 Pontiellaceae bacterium | reverse complement strand
TGCGTCTTCGCGGCTTTGCGGTCAAACAATCTGCGCCTCTCTGCGGAATCTGCGGATGCCTGCGGTACGTAATCTGCAGACGGCTTTCCCGGTCCGGATTTAAAGGCCGGCAGGACGGCGGCGGCACGTGCTTCCCGTTCGGGTTCATTTGCGGTTCGCGGCGCTTTTTTCCGTGTCAATCAGCGGGTTCCGTGGTTAACTCCTCGCCTCAAACCAATAACCGTTAACAGATAACCGGTAGCACCTATGATTAATGCAGTTTTAAAACAGATTTTTGGATCGAAGAACGAGCGCGACATTAAGCGGATGATGCCGCTGGTGGCTCAGATTAATCAGCTGGAAGAGGAGTATCAGAAGCTCTCCGACGACCAGCTGAAAGCGAAGACCGCCGAGTTCAAGGAGCGTCTGGCCAAAGGCGAATCGCTCGATGATATTCTCTGCGAGGCGTTTGCGACGGTGAAGAACGCCTGCCGCCGTCTGTGCGGAACCACCGCCCACGTTTCCGGCCACGATCTGGAATGGGACATGGTGCCGTTCGATGTACAGCTGATCGGCGGGATTACGCTCCATCAGGGCAAGATCGCCGAAATGGCGACCGGTGAAGGTAAAACGCTGGTGGCGACGATGCCGGTTTATCTCAACGCGCTGGCGGGCCGCGGCGTTCATATCGTAACGACCAACGACTTCCTTGCCGAGCGCGACTCCACCTGGATGGGCTATGTCTACAAGTACCTCGGTCTGTCGGTCGGCTGCCTGAAGGGCCAGATGGCTCCGAACGAGCGCCGCGAGCAGTACGACTGCGACATCACCTACGGCACCAACAGCGAGTTCGGCTTCGACTATCTGCGCGACAATATGGCGATGCGCCCCGAAGATATGGTGCAGCAGCGCGGCCACGCTTACGCGATCATCGACGAAATCGACTCCATCCTGATCGACGAAGCCCGCACGCCGCTGATTATTTCCGGCCCCGCGCCCTATTCCGCGGACGAACAGTACCGCGCGCTGAACGGCACGGTTCTGCGGCTGGTACGCCGCCAGCAGGATCTCTGCTCGAAGCTGATCGGTGAAGTGCAGGAGCTGCTCGAAAAAGGCGATACCGATGCCGCCCAGCGCAAGCTCTATCAGGTGCATCAGGGAATGCCGAAGAATAAGCAGCTTTCGAAGCTGATCGAAGACCCCGCCAACCGCCGCCTGCTGGAGCAGGTGAATAACATGATGATCACCGACTCTTATAAGGAAGAGGCGCGTGAACTCCGCGAAGAGCTTTTCTTCACCGTCGACGAAAAAGGCCACGACGCCGGTCTGACGGATAAGGGCTGCGAAACGCTCAGTCCCGAAGATCCGGAAAGCTTCCTGATGCCCGACCTCGCGACGGCGCTTTCCGAACTCGAAGGCCGGGTCGGTCTGGCACCGCAGGAAAAACTGGTCATCCGCCAGCAGCTTCAGGACGAATTCACGAACCGCAGCGAACGCATCCACGCGGTCAACCAGCTGATCCGCGCCCACTGCATCTATGAAAAGGATGTCGAATACGTGGTGCAGGAAAATCAGGTCATCATCGTCGATACGTTCACCGGCCGCCTGATGTCGGGCCGCCGCTGGAGCGACGGTCTGCACCAGGCCGTTGAAGCCAAGGAAGGCGTGAAGATCGAGCGCGAAACGCAGACGCTGGCGACGATTACGATTCAGAACTATTTCCGCATGTACAAGAAGCTCTCCGGCATGACCGGTACGGCCGAAACCGAAGCGGGCGAGTTCCACGAAATCTACAAGCTCGACGTGGTGGTTATCCCCACAAACCGCCCGATCCGCCGCGTAGACATCAACGACCAGATTTACAAAACCAAGCGCGAGAAGTACCACGCCGTTATCGAGCAGATCAAAGACTGCCATAACAAGAAACAGCCGGTGCTGGTCGGTACCGCCACGGTCGAAACGTCGGAAGTGATCAGCCGGATGCTTGACCGCCAGGGCATTCCGCATAACGTGCTGAACGCCAAGAACCACGCGCGCGAAGCCGAGATCGTTTCGCTGGCCGGTCAGCCCGGCGCAATCACCATCGCCACCAACATGGCGGGCCGCGGAACCGACATCAAGCTCGGCAAAGACGTCGTCTGGCTGAACCGCGACCAGATCCGCTCGCAGATTTCGCTCAACGATAAACCGGAAGGCGAAACGCTGACGCTGAAAAAACTGCTGACCGATAAACCGTGCGGACTTTACGTTATCGGCTCCGAGCGCCACGAATCACGCCGGATCGACCGCCAGCTCCGCGGACGCTGCGCGCGCCAGGGCGACCCCGGCCTTTCCCGCTTCTACGTTTCGCTCGAAGACGACCTGATGCGCCTGTTCGGCTCCGACCGCATCGCGGGCATCATGGAAAAACTCGGCATTGAAGAAGGCGAAGTGCTCGAACATCCGTGGCTGAACAAATCCATCGAAAAGGCGCAGGAACGGGTCGAGCAGATGAACTTCGGCATCCGTAAAAATACGCTGAAATACGACGACGTGATGAACCAGCAGCGCACTGTCATCTACGGCTTCCGCCAGGAAGTGCTGCGCAGTGAAGATCCGCGTGCGCTGCTCTACAATGTCATCAGCGACATCATCGACGAAAACGCCGGCGCTCCGGCTGAAGAGTTTGTCGCCTGGGCCAATACAACCTTTCCGATCGGCCTGCGCATCGAAGATCTGCCCGCGGACGCCGATGCAGAAGCCAGAACCGAACTGGTGCTCGCGAAAGTCAAAGAAGCCTACGAACTGAAAGTAACGCACGAAGACCCGACACGCGTCAAAGGTCTGGAACAGATGATCATTCTGCAGTCGGTGGACGAACACTGGCAGGAATATCTGCGCAACATGGACAGCCTGCGCGAAGGCATCGGCCTGCGCGCCTACGGCCAGCGCGACCCGCTCGTCGAGTACAAGCGCGAAGCCTTCAACCTGTTCGGCGACCTGATGGACCGCATCAAAAACGAGATCGCGCAGAACATTTTCCGCACCGGCTCCTCCATGGAGGCCTTGCAGAACTTCTGGCAGTCGCTGAATAAAATGATCATGAACAGCCGGGCGCAGCAGGCGCAACAGCCTTCTGCCATGACCGCCGCCAGACAGCAGCAGCTCGGTCACGGCGCGCCGCCCGTCGCGGAAGCCGCGCCGCAGCCGATCCGTCATACCGGTCCGGAAACCGGCCGCAACGATCCCTGTCCGTGCGGAAGCGGCAAAAAATTCAAGAAGTGCTGCGGGCAGTAGAGCCGCGGTTTTGGTTTCCGCCCGTCAGCCGCCGCGGTTGCGCCGAAGTATAAAATCCTTACGGCTGGGTTGCGCCGGAAGCGGACTGCAATCCGGCGGCGACTTCCGGAATGATGCCTTTGCGGACGTAAATCGGGTGGATCAGCCGGTTGATGTTTTTGAGTTTCGTGGCGAAAACCGCCGCTCCGGCAATACAGCAGAGGCCGCCTGATATGACGGTCCATGGCGCGCCGATGAGATGGACGAGCGACCCGGCCAGCAGACTGCCGAGCGGAACGGTTCCCATGAAGGCCATGGAATAAAAACTCATCACGCGCCCCCGTTTGTCGTCATCTACAATGGTTTGCAGCACGGTATTGGTCGCCGCCATCTGCGCCATCATGCCGATCCCCACGACCGGCATGACCGCCAGCGTCAGCCAGAGCGAGGAGGAAAGGCCCATGCCGATCAGCCCGAGGCCGAAGACGACCGGCGCGCACGCAATCCACCGTCCGAGGCCGCGGACGCTGCGCCGCGTGGCAAGCAGGACGGCACCGGTCAGCGCGCCGAGGCCGGCCGCCGAAGCCAGCAAACCCTGTGTACGCGGACCGCCGTGCAGAATCTGCTGCGCAAAGACCGGCAGCAGCTGGGCGTAAGACGCTCCGGCAAGGCTGACCAGAGCGATCAGCAGCAGCAGCGCCCGGATCGGCGGAAATCCGAACGCATACCTGAAGCCTTCTTTCAGGTTATGGGCGATATTGGTTTCCGGCCGGACATAATGGTGCGGCGAAACCCGCATCATCAGCAGGCCGGCGATGACCGCAATATAGCTGAGGCCGTTGATCAGAAAACAAAGTCCTTCGCCGGCGGCGGCGATAATCAGTCCCGCGGCCACCGGACCCATCAGACGCGCGCCGTTGACCATCGCTGAATTCAGCGAGATCGCGCTGGTGAGATCTTCCCGCCGGTCGAGCATCTGGATCAGGAAAGCCTGCCGCGCCGGCATATCCAGCGCGTTGATGAATCCGAGAAACAGTGAAAGCAGGATCACAGACCAGATGGCCGCGTGGCCCGAATACAGCAGCGCCGCCAGCAGCAGCGCCTGTATCATGGCGAGCACCTGCGCAATGATGACCAGCCGGTATCGGTTCCAGCGGTCCACCAGGACTCCGGCCAGCGGCGCCATGACGAGCGCCGGAATCCGGGACGCAAAACCGGCCAGTCCGAGCAGAAACGCGTTGTGCTCCAGACGCCAGACCAGCCACGCCACCGCCGTCATCTGCATCCAGGTGCCCAGCAGCGAAATACTCTGCCCCATGAAGAAAAGACGGAAGTTACGGTGACTCAGCGCCCGGAACATCAGCTGCCAGCGCGACATATCATCCGGATGGATTTGTTTTTTCGTCATACGCCGCCGGATCCGTTAGAGAGAAAGGAGCTCCTGAACATCACTCCAGGTGAGCGTCTGCATGAATTCGCCCTCTTTTTCGAGGGTGGCGGAAATGACGCCCTGTTTCCGCTGCTGCATCTGAAGTACTTTTTCTTCGACGGTGTCTTTGGTGATGAGCTTGACGCTGTACACCGTATTTTTCTGCCCGATGCGGT
>DAONGM010000129.1:1400-4864 GCA_035404105.1 Pontiellaceae bacterium | reverse complement strand
CATTTCAGTACCAACACAACGGGAATCCGGGCCAGCTGGGAATAGAGTTCGCGCCAGCCGGGGCTGTCATATGGCACGTTGGCGCGGATTTCCGCCTCGCTCATTTCGGGGATCGGCATCGGCGCCGGCTCCAGCAGCCGGACGATTGTCAGTCCGGCGGAGTGAATCCATTCGGTGAGGGTCGAAATCGGCCAGTAGTGCGCGGCGCTCATGGTCTTGTCATCCAGCGACATCCGCACGTCGGGCTCCGGCCGGAAATAGTCGGGCAGGAAGAGGCCGTCTTCACCGTCGCCGATATCGAGCCATTCTCCGGCGTAGAGCGGATGACCGGTCGTCAGCAGAAAAGTGCCGCCGGGTTTAAGCCGCGCGGCAACCGCCGCGATTACTTTTTGCGGATCGGCGGAAAAAGGCAGTGCGTACGACGAATGAATCAGGTCGAATTTTCCGAGGTCGCCCATCGCATCCATCGAAATCCGGCGGAAGTCGACGCTGACGTTTTCGGCGGCCGCCAGCTTGCGTCCATGCGCCAGCTGCGCTTCAGAAATATCGATGGCGACACACTGTGCGCCCTGCTTGGCGAGGAAGATGGAATTCTGACCCGCGCCGCAGCCGATCTCCAGCGCCCGCAGGCCGCCGGCGACCGGAAGCAGACGGAGGGTTGAATCGCCGGGCAGGAGCGGGCCGTAGTGGAAGTCGTCCGTCGAAATGCGGGTTTCTCGCTGATAGAGTTCCGCAAGGTCGTCCCAGTAGCGCGCGCTGCTTTGGTCGCTGTTGCCTTTAAACCGCATAGGATCAGGCTTTCGTGCCTGTTGCGATAAAAACGCCGACCGAGCCCCATGCATTCGGAGCCTGCGCGGCGGATTTAATTTTTTTGAGCTGAGGCAGAGCGAGCAGTTTTTGCAGTTTATTGAGCATTTCCAGCCGGAAAAGAACGGCTACGCCGAGAAACATTTTTACACCGAGGTCTTCGGTGGTGATCGGCCGGATTTTGACGGAAACTCCTTTGAATCCGGCCCCGTTCAGCAGGCCGAAAAGCTGCGAACCGATCAGCCGGTTGCCGCCTTTGCGCTTCTGTCCGGCGCCGGCCTTGCGGATGAATTTGACGAAAGCGGCGCTTTCCGGCGCGAAGCTGGTCCAGTTATCGTCAATATCCAGCACACACAGAATGCCGCCCGGTTTCAGGACCCGCAGAATATTGCTGAGGGCAAGCTGCGGTTTTTCCAGATGCTGGAAAAGAAAGCGGGCGTAAACAAAATCAAACGCGTTTTCCGGCAGAGCGAGATCATAGACATTGCCGGTCAGGAACGAAACGTTATCGGCTTTTTCGGACACTTTCGCCTGGTGCGCGGTGAAAATCAGCTCTTCGCTGATGTCTATGCCGGTCACAGTTCCGGCCATCCGGGCCAGTTCGCAGCTGATGAATCCGGGACCGCAGGCAAGATCGAGAACGTTCATGCCGGGTTTTAAGCCCGCGTTTTTCCAAACCTCCCGCTCGATATCAATGGCTACCGTTGCCTGCATCTTCAGGCGGGCAAGTTCCTCGGCATTTTTCTGGAACCGGCCGAACTTATACGATCCGGCATCTGAAAGCTGATCCTCGGTCATGGAATTCTCCGTGTTACGGCGCGTCGATCAGCGCCTGAAGTTTTTCGGCCAGACCGGTGAATCCGCGGTCTCTGGCAAATTTTGCGGCCGTGTCGTTATCCTTATCCTTCATTTTCGGATCGGCGCCGTGCTTGAGCAGAATATCCACCACCGGATCCAGCCCTTCGGCCGCGGCGAACATCAGCGCGCTGAAATGATCGACGGTATCCACGGCGTTCACCTCTGCACCTTTATCGAGAAGCAGGCGAACCGCCTCCGGGAAGGGGCCGGAGGCGGCAAACATCAGTGCCGTGCGTCCTTTGTTATCGCGCAGATTGACTGCGGCTTTGGCATTCAGCAGAAGCTGCATGGTTTCCACAGAACCGTTAAAAGAGGCCAGCATCAGCCCGGAATTGCCGTCTTTATCCCTTTGATCGACCGGCATGCCGTTCTGAAGCGCAGCCGCGACCTGCCGGGCATTTCCGTTGAAAGCGGCTTCCGCATACGCGGCAACCGCTTCGGCCGTCGGGAGCGGCACAGAGGCCGGCTGCGGTTTTTTTCCGCATCCGCAGAATGCGAACGAAAGCGCGAGAAGAAGCACAACCGGAACAGATGTTATACGCATAAAAACCCCTTTGTTAGGGGCAGACCATAAAGTTGCCGCCAGCCGATTGCCAGCTCTTTTGTCCGGTTGCGGTCAGACACGTCACTTCAGACCTTGAAAAACTTCCGCACCCTGGCGGCGATCTGCGGTTCGGTCATCTTGTCGCACGTTTCAACGGCGGCGATCCGGACAGGCGAGCCCTTTATTTTTTGAATTTCCTTAACCAGTTCATTTTTTGCTTCGCCGGGGCCGAAAATGAAAAGCTCTTCGGCGCCGCCGACGGCTTTGATCAGTTCCTGATAATAGGCACGAAGCCCGTGTTTGCGGCGCTCATCTGCCGTCTGTTCTTTGGCGATTGATTGCGCCACCGGGGTTCCGCCGGCCTTCCATCCGCCGGACGGACTGAAGCGGGTTCCGACTTCGGATTCCACGCGGCGGACTGACAATGCTCCGTCCTTGATCGAAACCAGAACCGCTTCCTTATGATCAATCCAGAGTCCAATCGTTCTGCTCATAGTGTCCTCCTTCCTCTGGCGGAAGTCCGGAGTTCGATTCTCTGCTTCTCCCGTCGGCTATATTTTGATGCAGAACCGTCCCGGAAGAAAGGAGTATTTCGAAGGTTCTACCCGCGCAGCGTGAGCAGAAAAACCTTATCCTGCCGGCGGGCTTTACGGGGCAGGGCGAGCGTGACGGCATCGTTCGGCTGAGCGGACTCCGCCGGTTCGCCGTTGACGCGCAACCCCTCGACCGTGAACCGTAGCGCGCCGGTCGTCGGACCTTCGATCAGCAGCGCATCGCCGGTTTTGATCGAATGGCGCCGCAGCGTGAACTCGGCGATATTGCCTTTGCCGTAAAAATTGTTGAGAACGCCGACCTCGTCGCGCTGCTCGGTCGCCTGCGAATCCGCCGCGCCCGCCCACTCGCCGAGTTTTGTGCCGCAGTAATAGCCGCCTTGCCAGAAACCGCGGTTGAACACCTTGCCGAGCTCGGCAATCCACGGATCAAATTTGTCCGGCGTATAGGTTCCGGCCGCCAGCGCGTCGAGCGCTTCGCGGTAAACCCGCGTCGTCACCTCAACATAATCGGCGGAACGCCCGCGCCCTTCGATTTTCAGCACCGAAATTCCGGCGGCGGTGATTTTGTCCAGATACTGGATCGTGCAGATATCTTTCGGCGACATCACATACTTATTGTCGATCACCAGCTCCGCGCCGGTTTCCTCGTCCGTAATCCGGTAACTGCGGCGGCAGGGCTGAAAACAGGCGCCGCGGTTGGC
>DAONGM010000129.1:0-1300 GCA_035404105.1 Pontiellaceae bacterium | reverse complement strand
ATCACGGCGGAAACACCGGCGGCTTTGGCGGCGTCGCACAGCGCATGCATCTCCTCCATCTCGCCGTCGTACACAATCGTATTGAGCGCGAGGTAGCTCTTCACGCCCGCCGTGCGGCAGCGGCGCGCAATCTTCGGCAGGTCTTCCGGCGCCAGACCGGCGGAACGGGCGCGCATATTGAGTTTGCCGACGCCGAAATAAACGGAATCCGCTCCGGCGCGGATCGCCGCTGCCAGCGCCGCCTCGGAGCCCGCGGGAGACATCAGTTCGATTGATGATTTATGATTTTCGATTTTCGATTGAGGATTCATAGGTTTAAGCGCCGGGAGTGTCCACGTTTTGGTTCTGATTCGCAACCTTCAAGATGCGGCGCAGGCTTTCCAGCCTGTGCATGGGCAGGCTGGAAAGCCTGCCCCACTTTGAAAGGTGGAGCGGGCGCTCCGCGCACGCTTTATTTGTCTGCCTCAGGAGGAAACGCGCCGGGACGGCGCGTTCCACCCAATTGTAGGACGCGCTTCCCGTATTCGGGAGCGTGTGGTGATTTAAAAACACAGGCTCCCCGGAATACCGGGGAAGCCTGTCCTACAATTCTCCGGCGTGCGCGCCAGCCAGCCATTTCCAGTTTGCCACGCTCAAACCGTCCGGCTACATTCGCGGCGCCGGGTATTTAATCCGTTAAAACGGAAGTGCGTAATAACACCGTCCGGCAGGGGAAAATGAAACGAATACTAAAGATTGCAAAGTGGCTGTTTCTCTCATGGGGCGTTTTATCCTTGGTTGCCGCCATAGGTCTGGCGGGTGTGATTGCCTACAGTCTCAGCGTGGGCAATCGAACAAAAGCCGATCAGGCGTCGCCTCACGATGTGCGGTTCGTCCTGAACTGGTGCGGTCTGGGCGACAGTCGGACCGAGAGCGTGGTTCATAGCTACGTTTCTTCCCGATCATTTACCGGCGACCACCTCGATGCGTATGCGATTAAAATCAGCAGCGTGACGGTTGAGGAGCTGACCGCCAGCACCGATGAGGTCAGAGGCCGCTGGTATCGAGGCGACCAGCTACCCAAAGTTCTCGATGACGCGGTTTCCTTTATTGGTGGTTGGCTGCACGAGATTCCGTGGTTCCCCTCAGAGGACGAGTTGCGATCCGGCGATATCTATATCTACTCGTGGAGCATCTATTGTCATGGCGTCAGGCCATCGGCGGCGGAAATAATTTTTGTTCGGCCAAAGGACAAGATGGTGTTTTTCTTCGGCGGAAAGACATAAGTATTTCAGCCGGAAAATTCTCACCCCGGTGTCTT
>DAONGM010000128.1:0-4900 GCA_035404105.1 Pontiellaceae bacterium | reverse complement strand
ATATGAAAAATTTTATTCTGGATACCAACGTCCTTCTTCACGACCCCACCGCCATTCATCACTTTACGGCCTGCAATGTGATTATTCCGCTGAAGGTGCTGGAGGAAATCGACCAGTTTAAACGCGAACTCAGCGAGCGCGGGCGCAATGCCCGCACGGTTTCACGGGCGCTGGATGAGCTGCGCCGGCAGGGGCGGTTGTCAGACGGGGTGACGCTGGCACACGGCGGCACGATCAAAGTTACTTTTTCCGACAAAGAAAATCCGTTTGCCGTCGGTCTGCAGGCCGACGATCTGATTCTGAAGATGGCGATGGATGTGCAGAAGGCGCAGCCGGACGAACGTTGCACGGTGGTCAGTAAAGACATAAATATGCGGCTGAAGGCCGACGCGCTGGGACTGGAAGCTGAAGACTACGAGACAGATAAAACCCGTGAAGCCGACGAAATTTACACCGGACAAACGGTGCTGGACGCCGACTCGGAAGCAATCAGCTTTTTTGCCCGCGAAGGCCATGCCGTGATTCCCGGTATGGAGACGCTTTTTGCCAATCAGTATGTGACGCTGCGTAATTTGCGTGATCACCGTCAGACAATGCTGGCACGCTATGACGCGGAAACCTGCCGGCTGGTCAAGCTGTTGACGATGGGCGACGGCGCTCCGGTGGTGCCGCGCAACCGGGAACAGCGTTTTGCGATGGATGCACTGCTGAATGACCGGATTAAGCTGGTGACGCTGTCCGGTAAAGCCGGGACCGGCAAAACGCTGCTGGCCATTGCCGCCGGTTATCATCAGGTGATGGATACCAAAGAATATAAACGCCTGCTGGTTTCTCGTCCGATTTTTCCGATGGGCCGCGATCTGGGCTATCTGCCCGGTACGATTGAGGAAAAGCTCGATCCCTGGATGCAGCCGATTCACGACGCGCTGGAGCTGGTTGTTCACAGCCGGGCGGGCGCGGCGCAGAAAAAAGGCGGCGACCTGCTGGCTGCCAATCCGCTGATCGATGTGGAGCCGCTCACGTATATTCGCGGGCGCAGCATTCCGAACCAGTTTATGATTGTGGATGAAGCGCAGAATCTGACGCCTCTGGAGGTCAAGACGGTGATTACCCGCGTCGGCCATGATACGAAGATTGTGCTGACCGGCGACCTTTACCAGATTGATAATCCGTATGTGGACAGCATGTCGAACGGGTTGAGCGCTGTGGTGGATAAATTCCGCGGGGAGCCGCTGGCTGCTCACATGCTGCTGACAGAAGGTGTTCGTTCGGAAATCGCCGAAAAGGCGGCCAACCTGCTTTAAGCGCGGATCGCTTCTTTACAAAACCGGCGCGGATTGTTTACCGTTTCGCGCCGTAAGAAGGTCATGGAGGAAGACGGGTATGATATTTCAGCCGAGCATGAAAAAAATTCTCGCGGCGCGGGGATATCATCATTGCAAAACCGATGATGAATTTACGCGGCACGGCAACCATGCCCGCAATATCCAGTATGCGTTTTCCAAAGAATTTCACCGGAACCACGAAACGATCGTGGATATTGTCTTTCTCGGGGCGGATATGGCCGGCGAGAAGCTGGTGATCGGTTTTTTCCGTGAAAATGTATCGATCAAGAACGGCATAATGGAAAGCTCCGATGTAAGCATTCCGCTGTCGAAATTCTCTTTGGCTGAGTTCGAGAAACAGCTGGATAAGCTGATTCGCAAGGGCAATCCGTTCCGTACCGGAGTGGATGGCGGTGAGTCGTTTTGAAGAAGAAATAAAGGATGACAGGAATGATGGACGCACAGAAACTTTTTGCCGAACGTATCGGCGGTGAAAACTACGGTAAATCGACCGAAATTTATAAATTTGAAAAAATCAAACGGGCCAAAGCCAAAGCCCGCAAGCTGCACCCTGATCTTGAGATTCTCGACTTCGGTGTCGGCGAACCGGACGGAATCGCTCCGGCGCCGATCCGTGAAGCGTTGAAGGTGGAAGTGGATAAGCCGTCGAACCGCGGCTATGCCGACAACGGCATTCCTGAATTCAAGCAGGCCGCCGCTGAATACATGAAGAAATTTTTCGGCGTCACGCTCGATCCGGTTGCCGAGATCAACCACAGCATCGGTACCAAGCCTGCGCTGGCAATGCTGCCGCTGGCCTTTGTGAATCCCGGCGACGTGATTTTCCAGACTGTTCCCGGTTATCCGGTCATGGCCACGCACACCAGATATCTTGGCGGAAAAGTTGTTGATATTCCGCTGCTGGCAGAAAACGGGTTCCTTCCGGATCTCAAAAAGATCGATCCGGCGCTGGCGGACCGCTGCAAACTTTTCTACATCAACTATCCGAACAATCCGACCGGCGCGGTCGCCACGGATGAGTTCTATGACGAGCTGATCGCCTTTGCGCAGAAACACAACATCCTGATTATCCAGGATGCGCCGTACGCCACGCTGGTTTATGACAGCCCGCGCAAATCCATTCTCCAGCGCCCCGGAGCGAAGGACTGCGCGCTCGAACTGCATTCGATGAGCAAAGCCTACAACATGACCGGCTGGCGCCTCGCCTTCTTCTGCGGCGCCGCCTGGGCTGTCGATGCGCTGGCGATGATCAAAGACAACTGCGACAGCGGACAGTTTAAAGCCATTCAGCACGCCGCCTGCAAAGGCATTGCCGACCGGAGCCTTGCGGAAGCGATCTGTAAGCACTATGAGCAGCGGCTTCGCCGCATGGTTGAAGTGCTGCGAGGCGTCGGGTTTGATGCGAAAATGCCCGGGGGAACATTCTATCTCTACGTCAAAGCGCCAAAAGCGGCAGGCAGTGTGCAGTTTAAAAATGCCGAAGAGGTATCGCTGTATCTGATCGAAAACTTCGGCATTTCCACCGTGCCGTGGGATAACACCGGCCCGTTCATCCGTTTCGGCGCGGTCTTTGAATCGACCGGCGATGCGGACGATGAACGCGTGCTGAGCGAACTTTCCGCCCGTCTTAAAAAAGCCGATCTGAAGTTTTAGTTTTCAGTTGAAGCGGTGATCCGGCTGAGAACTTTGCGGGAGTGTTCCGGCAACGTGCCGTCGTTATAAAAAGCGCGGATACAGTCGAGCGCTTCGCGGGCGTTCTGCATCTGTTTTTCCAGACGCTGGAAAGCCAGATGATCCAGTTCTTCCGCCTGCATGATTTCAGCCAGATGTGCGTCGCCATGCGCTTTTTCTCCGGCATAGGCCGGAAGCCGCCCGAGAATCAGCAGTACGCTGCGGTGCAGTTCATCCGGCTGGGCCGCCTGCAGTTCGTCGCAGAAAAACTCATAGCAGACCGGAGGGCGGCCGGTTTCTAGCGCACAGCCTGTTTCCGTCAGAAACCCGTAGCGGTCGCTGTCCAGCTCATCTTTGCCGTGTACGGCGCACAGGAACGGGCTTTCCAGCGCTTCCTCGCACAGATCGGCGCGGCAGCAGCAGGCGGTGCAGAGTTCGCAGACCTCGCGGCACTGCGCGCTCACCAGTTCCTGCACGCCGCGTTCCAGCGCGGCATATTCTTCGAGCAGATGTTTCAGTTGGCTGTTCACGGGGGACTTTTCCCACGAATCCCGCGAATAGGCACGAATATTATTTAACCGCAGATAACTGATTTTAAGAGGATTCTGTTTGCAAGGCAGGCTGGAAGCCTGCGATACGTACCGCAGGCTTCCAGCCTGCCTTGCTGATTGATAAATCTTTCCAAAAACGGCCCGTCCCGCTATTTTTCCGGAAACAAAACCGGCAGATTGTTCTAGCCGATACCGGAATCCCTGTAATTGGCAGAAACGTTTCTGTTATAAATTGTTCGGCAAGGGGTGATATGAGACGAGAAGACTTCCATTCACAACTATTGGCGGCCACGTTTTCTTCGGTACGCTTTAGTCAAGATTACGTAAAAAACCGTCTTCATTTCAATGTTCGTTATGTTGCAGTCCTAAATCAATCGTGTGACGACAACCGAGAGGATGACGAAATCGTTTACCCAGAAGACGACGGAAAGATAGAATTAAACCTGACGGACAAAGCTGCAGTGGAGCTTCTTCATCGGGATGGAAGATGTCCTCAGTGGATCGACATTTCGGTTGCGGGTGTTGATAAAAATACGACCCTTCTTTGCCTGCTTTGTTGCGGGCGGTATCATAATGAGGAGTCTCGAATGTATTATTACAAAGGCGGACTTCAACCATTCGGAATTAAAAGCCCAGACCTTCCTGTGGATCGGAAAGATGGGGTGAAGTTTAAATTGAAGAAACCAGATGAAGCGATCCGAGATATTATAAAGTTCAACAAAAAACAATAATCGTGGGCGGTTTATGTTTTTAGGGTTTTGATCAGGGTGAGGATTTCGTTGAGGCGGGACGCGGTGGTGCGGGCCTTGAGTCGCGGATAGCGTCCGTCGGGCATGATGGCTTCGCCGTTACGCATGAGGATGAGCCGGTCTTCGCTGGTGCGGATACTTTGCACACCAGTCTGCGCGGCGGCAATCCGGATGCGGGCGATTTCAAAAAGATTTTTTACAGCGGCGGGCAGGGCGCCGAAGCGGTCGGCGAATTCTTTTTTCAGTTCGCGGACTTCGGTTTCGGTCGCCAGCGATGAAATGCGTCCATAGAGTTTTACGCGCAGGTTTTCGTCGTCAATGTATTCGTAGGGAATATAAGCACCAGATTCGCCGGGTGGGGTCACCCGGCCTACAGGTTTGCCGCCAGTTGTAGGCCGGGTGACCTCACCCGGCGCAGAAGAAGGTGACCGATTCAAAAAATCCAGATCAACCGAGGCGTCAATGATCGGAGGAACTTTCTTTCCTTGCAGTTTGGCGACGCTGCGTTTGAGCAGCTGGCAGTAAAGGTCGAAGCCGATGGCGGCGATATGCCCGCTCTGCTGCGCGCCGAGCAGGTTGCCGG
>DAONGM010000127.1:0-4938 GCA_035404105.1 Pontiellaceae bacterium | reverse complement strand
ACTTCATCTCTCAAATTTCGCTTAGAACGGGATGAAGTCCGTGCGCGGGGTGATCTGTTTGACGACCGCTGCCAGCAGTTTGGAGACCGCTTCGAGGTCGTTGAGGCTCAGCAGCTCGCACGGGCTGTGCATGTAGCGCAGCGGGATGCTGATCAGCGCGGTGGCGACACCGGCGCGGTTGAGCTGAATGGCGTTGGCATCGGTGCCGGTGCCGCGCGCCTCGGCGACAATCTGTACCGGAATTTCTTCTTCCTTGGCGGTTTTAATGATCAGGTCGAAGAGCTTGTGGTTGATGTTCGGGCCGCGGGTAATCACCGGTCCGCCGTCGAGTTCCACTTTGCCTTCCTGATTGACCACGCTGCCGAGATTCGGGTGGTCGGTGGCAAAGGTGACGTCTACCGCAATGCCGACGTGCGGTTCGATGCCGAACGCGGCCGTGCGCGCGCCGCGCAGTCCGATTTCCTCCTGAACCGTCGCGACGATATGGACTTCGCACTGGGTGTTCATTTTTGCCAGCAGGCGGCCGGCCTCCAGAATCGCGAAGGCGCCGGCGCGGTCGTCAAAGGCGCGGCCGACGGCGCGGCCGTTTTCCAGCTCCTCGAATCCGTACTGCACCACCAGCGGATCGCCGATGCTGACCAGCTTTTCGGCCTCTTTTTTGTTTTTCGCGCCGATGTCGACCCACAGGTCCTTGATTTCCGAAACCTTCTTGCGCTGTTCGGCTTCCTGCAGATGGATGGCGATTTTTCCGATGGCGCCGCGGACCACTTTGCCGCCGTTGCCGATGATGTCGACGCGCTGGCCCTGTGCAATCTGCGGGTCCCAGCCGCCGATCGGGGCGATCCAGAGGAAGCCTTTGTCGTCGATGTGGGAGATCAGGAAGCCGATCTCGTCGTAGTGGCCGGCCAGCATGACTTTGACCTTGCCGCCTTTGTTGATGACGGCGTGGGAGTTGCCGTGGACATCGGTTTCAACCGTATCGGCGAACGGTTTGGCATAGTCCTTCCAGACGGCGGCCGCGCAGTGCTCGTAGCCGGAGGGGCTGATGGCGTTGATCATATCGGCGAGAAATTTTTTCGATGTTTTATTCATGGCATCCTCTCTGAATTGAGCGCGGAGTTTTCCAAGGATCGGGAAAAACAGCAAGCCGCAACGCAGAGGGCTTTCCAATGTTTAAAGCACTGTCCGCTTGCCCCGTTCCGGCGGCCTGTCTATAGTGCCGCCTCATTTGGAGTTACTCATGGCGCACTCAACCCATATCGACGTTTCCTACGTGGCGCATCTGGCGCGGATTCATCTCGCGGACGGCGAGGCCCCCCTGTTTCAGGGGCAGCTCGATCAGGTGCTCACCTATGTCGAGCAGCTGGGCGAACTCGACGTCTCGGCGGTTGAGCCGACGGCCCACGCCATGCCGCTGGTCAACGTGCTGCGCGACGACACGCCTCGCGCCTCGCTCGACCCAAAAACCGTCATCGCCAACGCCCCCGCCGCGCGCGACGGGCAGATTCTCGTTCCCAAAATTATGGAATAGGAGCCTGTCCACTGATTTTCACTAATGCACACTAATGAGGGGGCTGAGGATGCTGGATCAGGAAGGGTATGATCTGATGGCGGCCGCATTTGAGGTTTACAATCAGATGGGTTCCGGTTTTCTGGAAGATATCTATCAGGAATGCTTTGAAATAGAGTTGAAGGAGCGGGGCATCCCCTTTGTGCCGCAGGAGCAATTAGAGGTATTTTACAAACAGAAGATTTTGCAGAAAAAATATAAACCGGACCTGCTGGTTTTTGGCGACATCATCGTGGAGCTGAAGGCGGCGTGTAATCTTTGCGGTGATCACGAGGCCCAGTTGCTGAATTATTTGAAAGCGACTGGGAAGCATGTTGGATATTTGATCAACTTCGGGAACACGAAAAAGCTGGAATGGAAAAGAATGATTCTCTGAAATCAGTGCCGATTAGCGAAAATTAGTGGATAAAAAATGCTGAACACCAAAACCATTACAGAACTTTCCGCGCTGCTGGAACAGGGGAGCTGCACATCCGTCCAGATCGTCAACGATGTGCTGGCCGCCATTGATGCGCAGGACGCGAAGATCGGCGCCTACCTGACCCTCGACCGCGCCGCCGCGCTGGCGCAGGCCGAAGCCGCCGACGCGGCCCGCGCCGCCGGGAAAACCGGACCGCTGCTCGGCGTGCCGCTGGCGATCAAAGATTTGCTGAACGTCAAAGGGCAGCCCTGCACCTGTTCGTCGAAAATGCTCGAAGGCTATGTTTCGCCGTACGACGCCACCGCCATCGCCAAGCTGCGCGCGGCCGGTGCGGTATTTCTCGGCCGCGTGAACATGGATGAGTTCGCCATGGGTTCGAGCACCGAAAGTTCGGCTTTCAAAAAAACGCGCAATCCGTGGAATGCTGACTGCGTGCCGGGCGGTTCCTCCGGCGGTTCCGCGGCCAGTGTCGCGGCCGACGAAGCGATCGCCTCGCTCGGCTCCGATACCGGCGGCTCGATCCGCCAGCCCGCCGCTTTTTGCGGATGCGTCGGCCTGAAGCCGACCTACGGCATGATTTCGCGCTACGGTCTGACCGCGTTTGCGTCGTCGCTTGACCAGATCGGCCCGATTACCAAAACCGTCAAAGATTCCGCCATTCTGCTCGAAGCCATGGCCGGCAAGGACGACATGGATTCCACTTCGGTCGATATGGAGTTTCCGAAGTTCGCCGACCTGCTGACGGACGACCACAGTCTGAAGGGCATGAAGCTGGGGCTGCCGAAAGAATACTTTGTCGAAGGCATGGATCCGGAAGTGGAGAAGTCGGTGCGCGACGCGGTGGAGCATTGCAAACAACTCGGCGCGGAAATCGTTGAAGTCAGCCTGCCGCACTCGAAGTATGCGATTGCGGTTTATTACATCATCGCCACGGCGGAAGCCTCTGCCAACCTCGCGCGCTTCGACGGCATCCGCTACGGACTGCGCAAAGACGGCGCTGATCCGATTGAGCTCTACGGCAAAACCCGCGCCGCCGGGTTCGGGCCCGAAGTCAAACGCCGCATCATCCTCGGAACTTATGTGCTGTCGAGCGGCTATTACGACGCCTATTATCTGCGCGCCCAGAAAGTCCGCACGCTCATCCGCAACGACTTCACTGCCGCGTTTAAACAGTGCGACGCCATTCTCGCGCCGGTCACGCCGACCCCGGCCTATCGCATCGGCGAGAAGACCAGCGATCCGCTCAAGATGTACCTCGACGATATTCTGACCACGCCGGTCAACCTCGCGGGCATCTGCGGGATGAGCGTGCCGTGCGGATTTTCCAAGGCGGGCCTGCCGATCGGACTGCAGATTCTCGGCGACTCCTTCAAAGAAGCCAACATTCTCAAAGTCGGCCACGCCTACGAACAGACCACCCCGTGGCACCGGCAGAAACCAAAAATCTAGAAATATATTCCACTGATTTTCACTGATGAGCACTAATGGAAAATGAATTCGATCAGTGAGAATCAGTGAAGATTAGTGGATAGGAATTTCCTGTTATGAAATACGAAGCCTGTATCGGACTGGAAACGCATGTGATGCAGAAGACGCAGACGAAAATGTTCTGCGGCTGCAAGCACGAGTACGGCGCGGAGCCGAACACCAACGTCTGCCCCGTCTGTCTCGGCTATCCCGGCGCGCTGCCGGTCCTCAACGCCAAAGCCATTGAGCTCTGCTGCAAAGCGGGCCTGCTGCTCGGCTGCACCATCAACCCGCATTCCAAGTGGGACCGCAAAAACTATTTCTATCCCGACATGTCCAAAAACTACCAGATCACGCAGGCCGACCAGCCGCTCTGCCTCGGCGGACAGATCGTGACGGAAGTCAACGGCGAGCTGAAAACCTTTACCCTCGAACGCATTCATCAGGAAGAAAACGCCGCCAAAAACACCCACGCCGCCAGCGGCAGTCTGATTGACTATAACCGCGCCGGCACCGCGCTGATGGAGATTGTCTCCACGCCCTGCATGCACTCGGCCGACGACGCCTTTGCGTACATTCAGGCGCTCAAGCTCATCATGGAATACGGCGGCATCTCCGACTGCGACCTCGAAAAGGGCCATATGCGCTCCGACGTCAACGTCAGCGTCCGTCCGGTCGGCTCGGACAAACTCGGCGCGAAGGTTGAAATCAAGAACATGAACTCGCCGAGCTTCATCGTTGAAGCCATCAACTATGAAATCGAGCGCCAGATCGAAGTGCTGGAAAACGGCGGCAAGGTCGTTCAGGAAACGCGCGGCTACGACTCCGACCGCGGCGAAACCTTTTCGCAGCGCACCAAAGAGGACGCCCACGATTACCGCTATTTCCCCGAACCCGATTTGCTTCCCGTCGAAATCCCGGCCGAACAGATTGCCAAGTGGAAAGCCGAATTGCCGGAGCTTCCGGTTCAGCGCCGCGAACGCTACGTCAAAGAACTCGGACTGCCGGACTACGACGCCAAAGTTCTCACCGCCGAAAAGCACATCTCCGATTTCTTCGACGCCGTCTGTCACAAAACCAGGCAGTACAAGCTGGCTTCAAACTACATGATGGGCAAAGTCGCCAGTCTCGTAACGGAGAAGGGCGTCAGCGTCGTTGAAAGCCGGTTGACGCCGGAAACTCTGGCGCAGGTTGCCGACCTCGCGGGCGGCGGAACCATCAGCTCCAACGCCGCCAATGAGTTGATCGGAGTTCTGTTTGCCGAAGGCGGCGACCCGAAAGCGATTGTTGAAGCCAAAGGCATGGCGCAGGTCAACGATGACAGCGCGCTTGAAAAATGGGCCGAGGAAGCCATCGCCGGAAACGCCAAAGCGGTTGCCGATTATAAAGCGGGCAATCCGGCCTCCATCAACTCGCTCATGGGCTACGTCATGAAGCAGAGCAAAGGCAAAGCCAATCCGCCCGCCGTCATCGCCATGCT
>DAONGM010000126.1:0-5032 GCA_035404105.1 Pontiellaceae bacterium | reverse complement strand
GAGGTCAGCCGGTCATATTTCGGCCGGTGGAGAAGAGATGGCGGCTCCCAGAAGTAGCAGCCGCCCATCTCGTCCTGCTTTACCCCGTCCAGCGAAGTTGAAATGCTGCACAGCGATTCCGGGAACATGACGTTGGGGCATCCGGGCATCGGCTGCCCTTCAGAAACGGGCATCAGACTGGACTCGTATGCAACAAGAGGAATAATACCGGCCCGCATGAACCGCTCATACGCAAGGCAGTCGCCCTTGGAGTAATCATAGACTTCGGCATCGCCGGCCATAAAAAGACCGGTCATAAACGGAAGAATCGTGGTTCCCCAGCAATCCATTTTGATGCACAGACTGCGTCCGCCTTTCTTTTTATCCGGAGCCCAGAAAGAGCGCTCATGATACGGCCCGACAGGAACTTTCCATGCAAACCCGCGGCTGAGCTTGGCCTTGTAGCCGCTGTAGGCTCCGCGGTCAAACGACAGCGTCACATCGCTGGTCTCGGCCTCCACCCGGATTTGATCCATTTGCCGGGGAGTCAAAACCGGCAGATAGGCCTCCCATTCCGCCCGGGTCCCGGGGCCGTTGCCTTTCTTCTGATAAAAATTACAGCAGCCGCTTCCCTCAAGAAGCAGCGCAAGCAAACAGACCGGAAGAAAAAACTGTTTCATGAAGCTTTCATTCATTCAAAACCGCTCCGAATATAGCTCCGGCTTGTATGCGATCTTCTGCGGGAAGTCAACTGCTGCGGGGCACCGGCGCACAGAATCTCTCTTCCATTGTATTCCGCAGTTCCGTCCGGTAGACTCCGGCACATGAAACGGCTTCTGTTTTTCAGTCTCCTGCTTATGCATTCTGCCGTCAGCGGCATCGAAAAAGGCGCCTCCCGCCAAACCGTTCTTGCCGAACTGGGCGAACCGCAAGGCACCATGCAGCGCGACGGAAAAGAAATTCTGATATTCGGAACCGGCACCGTCACCCTGCAGAACGGCGCAGTGATCGCCGCGGATCTTTCGCCGGAATATGTGAAGAAAGCCGAAGAACGCGCATTAAAAGCCAAAGAAATCCGGGCGGAAAAACAGGTTGAACTGGAAAAACAGAAGCTGCTTTATCCGGAAGATCACGTCATACAGATCGGATGCGCCTACAGCAAAACCGAAACCTGGGAAACCCTGCCCGAATTCATCCGCCCCGTCGCGGGAACATACCAGTATGATGTTTACATTCCGCCGGGCTATCACGAAACCGGCAGCCGCCGCTGCAAATGCATCATACTGGAATCGCCTGCGCTCTGGGACAGCGTAAAAGAACGCGTCCGGAAAGAGAAATGGGTTGTTGTCATCCTGCGCGACGCCACAGGCCAGCAGATCGGGAAAGCGATGAACGGAAACTTTCTCGCCGCGTATGACGACGCAGTCGAACGGTTCCGGATATCCAAAGAATACATCTTCATCGCCGGAAGAGTCCCGGCGGCGATCTTTGCCACCCTGCGCCCCGTTGCGGGCATCATTCTCCAGGAGCCCGACTTTAGCGGCTTTGAAAAAGCAGGCTTCCGACCCGATCTTCTCCGGAAAAATCCGAACCTGCGCGCCTATGTGATGATCGGGGACAAAGATCGGGCCCGCATGGATTATCAGGCGCAATTCATCATCGCCCGGATCCCGAAACATTTCATCGGAGTTTATGAAGGAAGCATCGCGGTTATGCCGCAAATCTTCGCCAATCAGGCCATTGACTGGATGAAAAAAGAATATGACCTGCCGTAAACAGCCGGAGATAAAAATGAAAAAAATTATACTGCCTGTAATTCTGGCGTTTCTCGCCGGCTGTGAATATGAAGTTCCGCTGAGTCAAACGCCCTCCGCACCGGCAAATCCGGCGCTGGCCGGGACATGGATCACCACCGGAACTGCCGGAAAAAATTCCATCGTGATGACGGTCAAAACCTCCGCAACGGATTACGGCGTCACGTACATACAGGACAACCAAACAAACTGTTTTTCCGGATTCGAAGTCCGCGTCGACGACCTGAATCTGCTTCAGTTAAAACTTCTGACCGTCGACGAAAAACAGCCGCAGAAGCTGTATGTTTTCGCAAAATACGACCGAACCGCCGACAGCCTTGCGGTCTATCTGATCAACCCGGATGTCGTATCTTCAAAATGCCAGACCACGGAAGAGCTGCGGAAAGATTTCGCCCTTCACCGGAACAATCCGTTTCTGTTTAATGAGCCGCTGAAATTCAGCAAATCAGCCCCGCAGTGATTGCGCGGCCAGATAGCCGGTCGTCCAGGCCGCCTGCAGATTGAACCCGCCGGTCAGCGCATCGATGTCGAGCACCTCGCCCGCAAAATAAAGCCCCGGCTGACGGCGGCTTTCCATCGTCTGAAAATTCACCTCTTTCAGCCGGATGCCGCCGCAGGTGACAAACTCCTCGCGGTGCGGATTTTTCCCGGTGATCGGCAGAACAAAACCGCTCACCTGCGCCGCAATATGCCGCAGCGACTTCACCGGACACGCGCCCCACTCGCGGGTTTCATCCACCCCGGCGCGGGCCACCAGCAGCTTCCACAGCCGCGACGAAAGACCGACCGGCGACCACGTGCCGACCTGCTTGCGCGGCGACGCGGCGCGGAATTTTTCCAGCACCTGAAAAACCTGCTCCTCGCTCTGCGCCGGCAGCCAGTTGATCTTCATTTCAAAGTGATACTTCGTTTCCGCCAGCGTCCGCGCGCCGAACGACGAAAGCCGCAGAACCGCCGGGCCGCTCACGCCGCCGTGCGTAATCAGCAGCGCGCCGTCGGCCTTCAGCCCCGGCGCGCTGACGCGAACGCCTTCCACCACAATGCCTGCCAGCGCGGTAAACTCCTTGTCCGGCGTCTTGAACGTGAACAGCGACGGCAGACACGGCTCAATCGTATGGCCGAGGCCTTCGATAAACGCGCCACCGCCCGTCGCCACCAGCAGTTTCCGACAGGCGAGCTGCTCGCCGTTCGCCAGCTTGACGTTGAAGCCGCCGTCAAAACTCCATACCTTGGCCACTTCGGCGTTCGTCCGGACGTTGACGCCGGTTTTGAGCAGCGCGCTGATGACATCTTCGGATGTGTCGGACTGCGGGAACAGACAGCCGTCGTCGAGCGTCACCAGCGGAACGCCGTGAGACTCGAACCACTCGATCGTTTCGGCCGGGCCGAAGCGGTGAAACGGGCCGATCAGTTCCGCTCCGCCGCGCGGATAGTTCTTCACGAACTCGCGGATATCGGCGCACCGATGGGTCAGATTGCAGCGTCCGCCGCCGGAAACGCGCACCTTCGCCAGCGGCTTTGCGCCTTTTTCCAGCACAAGCACCTTCAGCTCCGGCGCTTCTTCGGCCAGCACGGCCGCGGCAAACATGCCCGCCGCGCCGCCGCCGATAATGATGAGGTCTGATGAAATCATTTTACTTAACGTCCACGAAACAGCCGGTCGGTATAATCCTTCAGCGTGTGGCCATGCCGCTGAACATGCCGCTCGGCCGACGGCAAAAAAACAAACTGTATCGCCACCCAGACAATGACCGCCAGCATCAGGATCGTCAGACAGCCCAGCGGTTGTTGTAAGAACCTTCTCATGGCCGGGGGTTATACCACAGAACACACAGAAAACACGTAAATGATTCAAGGTGGAGCGGGCGCTCCGCGCACGCTTTGAACGCGCCGGGACGGCGGCGATACGTATCGCAGGCGTCCCGCCTGCCTTGTAAACAGACTATTCTGTTTTCACCAATCCGGAGCCTCGTGCAAATCGAAGGTGGAGCGGGCGCTCCGCGCACGCTTTGAACGCGCCGGGACGGCGCGTTCCACCAAAACAAACCAATAAAAAACGCCCCGGAGTCCGGGGCGTTTGCGGTGTGATCTTTCCGGAAATTATCCGAGATCGATCACCGCCTGCTCGACCACTTTCCACGGCAGGCCGCAGAGGTTGAGCTGCTCCATGAACGGATCGGGATTCATCTGTTCCATATTGAACACGCCCGCGCCTTTCCAGGTGCCGGTCATCAGCATCATGGCGCCGATCATGGCCGGCACGCCGGTGGTGTAGGAAATCGCCTGCGACTGCACTTCGCGGTAGCACTCCTGATGGTCGCAGATGTTGTAGACGGTGACGGTTTTCTTTTCGCCGTTCTTCACGCCGGTTACCTGGCAGCCGATCCAGGTTTTGCCTTTGGTGCGCGGACCGAGGCTGGCCGGATCCGGCAGCAGTGCTTTAAGGAACTGAATCGGAACAATCTTCTGGCCGTTGAATTCCACTTCGTCGATGCGGGTCATGCCGACGTTGCCGAGCACTTCGAGGTGCTTGAGGTAGCTGTCGCCGAAGCTCATCCAGAAGCGGGCGCGCTTCAGATGCGGGATGTGTTTGGCCAGCGATTCGAGCTCTTCGTGATACATCAGGTAGATGTTCGGCGTGGCAATGTTTTCAGGCACTTCGAAGCGGTGCTTGACGGACAGCGGCGCGGTTTCTTTCCATTCGCCGTTTTCCCAGTAGCGGCCTTTGGCGGTCACTTCGCGGATGTTGATTTCCGGGTTGAAGTTCGTGGCGAAAGGATAGCCGTGGTCGCCGGCGTTGACGTCGATGATGTCGATCGTGTGAATTTCGTCGAGGTAATGCTTCTGAATGTAGGTGCAGAAAACGCTGGTGACGCCGGGGTCGAAGCCGGAACCGAGCAGCGCCATGATGCCCGCCTGTTTGAAGCGGTCCTGATAGGCCCACTGCCAGCTGTATTCAAACTTGGCGGTGTCTTCCGGCTCATAGTTGGCGGTATCGAGATAGTTGACACCGGTCTCGAGACAGGCATCCATGATGTGCAGGTCCTGATACGGCAGAGCGACGTTGAGCACGAGGTCGGGCTTTTCCTTTTTGATCAGCGCGACGAGTTCCGGCACATTGTCGGCATCGACCTGCGCGGTTTTGATCGGACGCTTCAACTGCGCGGCGATGGCGTCGCACTTCGACTTGGTGCGGCTGGCCAGCACGATTTCTTCAAACACTTCCGGATGCTGCGCGC
>DAONGM010000125.1:0-5052 GCA_035404105.1 Pontiellaceae bacterium | reverse complement strand
CTTCCAAACTTTGCCGAAGCAGAGTAGAACTGGTTCGTTTTTACAGGGGGCTTTTATGGGTAAAGCGAACGTCAATATGATCTGCGACATTGCGGAACTGTCGTCGCTCTTTGAGAAAAGCAGCAGTCTCGACGACTTTCTGCAGTCCGCCGTGAGCGTGGTTGCCTGGCATATGAAGGCGGCGGTCTGCTCGATTTATATCTATGACGACAAGGAGCGGATGCTTACGCTGCGCGCCACGCAGGGGCTGAGTCCGGATGCAATCGGCCGGGTGACGCTGCGGCTGGGACAGGGGCTGACTGGGCTTGCACTGAAAGAGCTGCGCGCCATCCGTGAAGGCCGCGGCGTTCTCAGTCCGAAGTTTCAGCCGGTCCCCGGCATCAATGAGGAGCGCTATCAGGCGTTCCTGGCCGTGCCGATCCGGCGCGGACTGACGCGCGTCGGGGTGCTGACGGTACAGGACGTTCAGCCGGACTATTTTGATGAAAAAGATGAACAGGCGCTGAAGGCGATTGCCGCGCAGCTGGCGACGGTGATTGAAAACGCCAATCTGCTGCTGACGCTGCACCGGCAGAAAAATTTTGCTAAGCCGGATGAGGTCCGTACGCTCCCCAAGATGATCAAGGGGCGTCCGGCCAGCGGCGGTGTGGCGCAGGGGCGGACGGCGATCATTATTTCAGGCCGCGGCGGCAGTTTCCAGGTGCCGGAGGGCGCGCCGCAGAATCTGACCGTACAGGATTTTGACCGCGCCCTGCAGCTGACCGAACAGCAGCTCAAAGATCTCCAGCGCCGGGCCGACGAGGAGCTTTCCGATGTCGCCCAGCTGATTTTCAATGCGCATCTGCTGATTCTGGCGGACGAGGAATTTTCCGGCGAGATGCGCCGGCGGATTGTGGCCGGGACGCCGCCGGCCGAAGCGCTGGTGGCGCTGGTGAACAGTTATATTGAAATCTTTTCGGCCAGCCCCAATCTGCGCCTGCAGGAGAAGGTTCACGACCTGAAGGATCTGGGCCATCGTCTGCTGGAAAATCTGATCGGCGGCGAGCACGAGCGCGGCGATTACAGCGGGCAGATTGTTGTCGCCGATGCGCTGCTGCCGTCCGATATCCTCAAACTGGCGACGGAAAATGCGGAAGGCTTTGTTGTTCAGGGCGGCGTGACTTCGCATAACGCGATCATCTGCCGCTCGCTCCAGAAGCCGATGGTGATGATTGATCCGCAGCAGCTGGAGCTGCTCGGCAAGCCGTGCGAACTGCTGATCGACGGCAACCAGGGGTCGATTTTCATTCAGCCGTCCGAAGAGGTGCTGAAGGAATATAACGAGTATCGCCGCGCGGCCAAGGCGCTGGAGACCGCTCCGCCGGTGAAGGCCGAAACGCGCACCGCCGACGGCACCCGGGTTCAGCTGTTTGCCAACATCAATCTGCTCAGCGATCTCAAGCTGGCGCTGAGTTTTCATACCGAGGGCGTGGGTCTTTACCGCAGCGAATTCCCCTTCATCATCCGCAACGCCTTCCCCTCCGAAGAAGAGCAGTATCAGGTTTATAACCGGATCGTTGAGTCGATGGGCGGGCGCGAGGTGACGTTCCGCACGCTGGATATCGGCGGCGACAAGGTGCTCACCTATCAGAACGAAGCGGAAGAGGCCAACCCGTTTCTCGGCCTGCGCGCCATCCGGTTTTCGCTGCTGCACAAAGATCTTTTTGCCGAGCAGCTGCGGGCGTTTCTCCGCGCGGGAGCCGGCGGCAATACCCGCATCATGTTCCCGCTGATTGCCTCGCTCGACGATTTCATCGAGGCACGCGCGGTGGTGTATGACTGCATGAAGGAGCTCGACGCGCGCGGTGTGCCGTACAACCGGAACACGAAGATCGGGATTATGGTGGAGCTGCCGTCCGCCGTGGCGCTGATTGAAGACCTCGCCCATGAAGTGGACTTTATGTCCATTGGAACGAACGATCTGATTCAGTACATGCTGGCGGTTGACCGCACGAACGAGATGGTTTCCAAACTCTACACGTCGCACCATCCGGCGATTTTGCGCGCCATTGAACGGGTGGCTTCCGTAGCGCGCAGTCATCGCAAGGATGTCTCCATTTGCGGCGATATCGCCATGGATCCGAAAATGATCCCGTTCCTGCTCGGTGCGGGGATTACGAAGTTGAGTCTGCCGCCGGGCCGGGTTCATGAGATTCAGCAGGTCATTGAAAAGATCAGCATGGAGAAGGCGGTCTATACGGCTCGCCGGATGCTGTCCGCCAGCCGCATCAGCGAGGTTGATGCGATCATCAACGGCTACAACTTTGCTTCATAGATGCTGTAAATTACAAAAATGGCGTTCGTTTTATACTTAGCGCCGCAGATGTAACAGGTCGTTATATTTTTTTAATTCCTTAATAAAACGAATGTTGCACATATTTTTTACCTGAAATACAAAATACAGGCACAGTCGTTGCTTTAAGCATACCGGAATGCAAACAGGAGGTATGCTGCATGAAAAGGAATGTATTTGGCAGAGCCGGTCTGCTCTGTGGTTGGTTGAGCATCTTGGTGATGCTTGCGGGAAATGGGTTTGGTCAGGATGTGGTCGCCGGAGCGCTCAGCACGCCGGCGCCGGCACCGGCGATTAATGCGGGCGATACGGCGTGGATGCTTATCAGCGCCGCGCTGGTTTTCCTGATGATTCCGGGTTTGGCCTTCTTTTACGGCGGACTCGTCCGTAAAAAGAATGTGCTGTCGATCCTGATGCAATGTTTCGCGGTGATCTGTCTCATCACCCTTCAGTGGGCGCTGTGCGGATACAGTCTGGCGTTCGGGCCGGATGTGAAAGGCTGGATCGGGAATCTGGACTGGGCGTTTCTGAAAGGCGTCGGCGTCGATCCGTTTACCGGCTACGCCGCCACGATTCCCCATTCGGTGTTCATGATCTTTCAGGCCATGTTCGCCATCATCACGCCGGCGCTGATTCTCGGCGCGTTCGCCGAGCGCATGAAGTTTTCGGCGTTCTGCGTCTTCATGCTGCTGTGGTCAACGCTGGTCTATGACCCGGTGGCCCACTGGGTCTGGGGGCTGGGCGGTTTTCTGTCGCGCTTTGATGCCGCCGGTAACGCGGTGCCCGGCGCGCTGGACTTTGCCGGCGGTACCGTGGTGCATATTAACGCCGGGGTCGCTGCGCTGGTCGCCGCGCTGATTCTCGGCAAGCGGGTCGGCTCGGTTTCGCCGCCGCACAATCTTCCGTTTGCGGTGCTGGGCGCCGGGATGCTTTGGTTCGGCTGGTTCGGCTTCAACGCCGGCAGCGCGCTGGGCGCCAACGGATTGGCCGGCAGTGCGTTTGTAGCGACACATATCGCGGCGGCGGTCGCCGGGCTCACCTGGGCCGTCTGCGACTGGCTGTGGCATAAGAAGGCCACAACGCTGGGTATGATCACCGGTGCTGTTGCGGGGCTGGTGGCGATTACGCCGGCTTGCGGTTTCGTCTCGCCGATGAGCGCCATCTGGATCGGCGCGGGGGCTTCGATCATCTGCTTCATCGCGGTCACGTTCATCAAAGCGGTGTTCAAGTATGACGACACGCTGGATGCGTTCGGCGTCCATGGCGTCGGCGGTATCTGGGGCGCGCTGGCCACCGGAATCTGGGCCGAAAAATCGGTCGGCGGATTTGACGGTCTGCTGCACGGCAATCCGGGCCAGTTCCTGATTCAGCTCAAAGCGGTGGCCATTACCATGGCCTACTCCCTCGTCGTCTCGTTTGTCCTGCTCAAGCTGGTGGACAAATTTATGGGGCTGCGTGTTTCCGAGCACGAAGAGCGGGTGGGGCTGGATCTGACTCAGCACAAAGAAGCCGGCTATACAACGATTGACTAAGGGAAAGGAAGAGAACCATGAAATACATAGTCGCGATTATTCAGCCCGACCGTCTGGATCCGGTTCTGGATGCGCTCGAAGAAAAAGAAATTCATCTGGTAACGGTTTCTACGGTGATGGGACGCGGCCGGCAGAAAGGTATCGCCGCCGTCTACCGCAGCCATAAAGAAGCGGGCAGCCTGCTGAAAAAGGTGAAGCTCGAAATCGTCGTGAATGACGATTTCGTGAAGCCTGCACTGGACGCCGTCACACAAGGCGCGCGGACCGGAGAGATCGGGGACGGCAAGATATTCGTCCTGAACCTCGAAGAGTGTATGCGCATCCGCACCGGCGAAACCGGGCATGTAGCCATCGGCTGATTTGTCAGCCCGGCAGCAAAGGCGTCCCTGCTCCGGCGGGGACGCCTTTTATTCTTCCAGACCCTGGAAGAAATGCTTCCAGATATTGGAAGCAGCATTCAGGGCGCGGGCGCGGTGCGAAATGCGGTTCTTCACGTCCGCCGGCAGTTCGGCGAAGGTCTGGTTGTAGCCGTCCGGAACAAAAAGCGGATCGTAGCCGAAGCCCTGATCGCCGCGCATTTTATCGATAATCCAACCCTGTACGGAGCCTTCAACCGTTTGCGGCGTCTCGCCGGGCAGGGCGAGCGCGATCACCGTCCGGAACCGCGCGCGCCGGTTTTCCTTCCCGGACAGTTCGCGCAGCAGCTTCACATTATTGTCATGATAGGTGCAGCCTTCGCCCGACCAGCGGGCGGAATAAATTCCCGGTGCGCCGTTCAACGCTTCGACTTCAAGGCCGGAATCGTCGGCCAGCGCCGGCAGTCCGGTGGCCCGGCAGATTTCCGATGCCTTCTTGATCGCATTGGCTTCCAGCGTGGCACCGTCTTCGACCACATCCGGAATCTCCGGAAAATCGAAGGCGGAACAGACTTCCAGCCCCGCGAAGTTGAAGATGGCGTGAATCTCTTCGAGCTTGTGACGATTGCGCGTAGCGATGACCAGTTTCATGGGGCGGAGTGTGAAAGTTCAGCGTCCGGAGTTCAAGGCCAGCTTAATTTAAATATGCACTTGCGCCCGGCGAAGCGAGCGGTTATGTTTTCCGACCTTTCTCCGCTCGGGTGGTGAAATTGGTAGACACGCCAGCTTGAGGTGCTGGTGGCCGCAAGGCCTTCGGGGTTCGAGTCCCCGC
>DAONGM010000124.1:0-5069 GCA_035404105.1 Pontiellaceae bacterium | reverse complement strand
GTTCAGGTCGTCGCGCTGTAAGTTTTCGATCAGCGCGATTTCGAGCGCTTCCTGGTCGCCGATGTCGAGCAGGATGACCGGTACTTCCGGCAGGTTGGCGGCTTTGGCGGCGCGCAGGCGGCGCTCCCCGGCGATCAGTTCAAAATGAGTTTCTTTCTGCCGGACGAGCAGCGGCTGGAGGATGCCGTGTTCTTTGACCGAGGCGATCAGGTCGTTGAGCGCTTCGTCGCGGAAGATGCGGCGCGGCTGCATCGGGTTGGCTTTGATCCGGCTGACGGAAATTTTAGTGATGCCGGTGCTGTCCGGCGCCGGGGCGTCCATGACCGGAGCCGTCACCTTTTTTTCCTGAATGAGCGCATCGAGCCCGCGACCTAAACCCATTTTTTTTGCCATAATTTACCTCAGTTGAAGTGCCCACGAATAACACGAATAAGCACGAATAGGAAAGTTTTTGTTCAGAACAGCTCGCCCTGTCCGGGCTTTTCTTTTTGCAGACGCGACGAGGGCGTCGCCTCTACGTTGCCGAGCAGCTTCAAAAACTGCTGTTCAGATAAAACTTTAACGCCGAGTTCTTCGGCTTTGGTCAGCTTGGAGCCGGCTTTTTCTCCGGCGACGACATAGGTGGTGTTTTTGGAAACGCTGGAGGTGACGGAACCTCCGCGGGCGCGAATCTGTTCGCCGGCCTCTTCGCGGCTCATACTTTCCATGGTTCCGGTCAGGACGAAGGTCAGTCCGGCGAACTCGTCGCTGGCGGCTTTGGCGGTTTGCGCGAAGTTGACGCCTGCGGCCTGCAGCCGCTCAATCAGTTTCCGGTTGGACGGAGTCTGGAAGAAGTCGCAGATGCTTTGGCCGACGACCGGGCCGATGTCGCGGATTTCCTCCAGCGTTTCAATCGGAGCAGCCGTCAGTTTTTCAATGTCCGGAAAACTCTGCGCGAGAACCCGCGCCGAGCCGCTGCCGACGTGGCGGATGCCGAGCGCGAATAGAATCCGGTCGAACGGGCGGCTTTTGCTGGCCGCGATTCCGTCGATCAGGTTCTGCGCCTTCTTGTCTTTGAATCCTTCGAGGCCGAGCAGCTGGCTTTTTTTCAGGTCGTAAAGGTCGGCAGGACTTTTCACCAGCCCGGCGTCGACGAGCTGTTCGACGACCGATTCGCCGAGGCCTTCGATATCCATGCCGTTGCGCGAAGCGAAGTAGGTGAGCCAGCGCTTGAGCATCGCCGGATGGTGCAGATCGTCGATGCGCCAGGCGACTTCGCCTTCGTTTTTGACCGGATTGATGCCGAGGGCTTTGCAGGCGGCCTGCATATCGAACGGCGTTTCCCGGCCGGTGCGCTTTTCGGTGACGACGCGCACGACGGCCGGAATAATTTCGCCGGCTTTTTCGACGATGACGCGGTCGCCGACGCGGATGTCTTTGCGTTTGATTTCGTCTTCGTTGTGGAGCGTGGCGCGTTTAACGACGGTTCCGGCCAGCTGAACCGGTTCGAGTTCGGCGACGGGCGTCAGCACGCCGGTCCGGCCGATCTGAATGGTGATTTCTTTGAGCAGCGTTTCGGCCTGCTCCGGTTCGTATTTATAGGCGACGGCCCAGCGCGGACTTTTGGCGGTGGAGCCGAGCGTTTCGTAAAGGCTGCGCTGGTTGATTTTGATGACGCCGCCGTCCATCTCAAACGGGAAGCTGTGTCTCATGCCGGCGAGAACGTCCAGCTTTTCGAGAACTTCAGCAATTTCGCCGCAAACCCAGAATTGCGGGGTGATGCGTAATCCATGACCGGTCAGGGCGGCGAGCATCTGTTCGTGAGTTTCGTAAACGGCGGAACATTCGCCGAGTCCGTAGAAGAGGGCGTCGAGCGGGCGCGAAGCGACGATGCGCGGGTCGAGCTGTTTGAGCGAGCCGGCGCAGGCGTTGCGCGGATTGGCGAACGGTTCGAGCCCGGCTTCCTGCCGTTCTTCGTTGAGCGCGGCGAAGCCTTTGCGGGTCATGTAAACTTCGCCGCGCACTTCCAGTACGTCAGGAGGATTGTTTGAAAGCCGGAGCGGAATGGATTTGATGGTGCGGATGTTGGCGGTGACGTCGTCGCCGGTGGTGCCGTCGCCGCGCGTGACAGCGCGGACGAGCAGTCCGTTTTCGTAGCGCAGCGAGATGGCGACGCCGTCGATTTTCGGTTCGAGAACGTACGAACAGGGTGTTCCGCCGAGCAGCTTTTTGACGCGGGCGTCGAATTCGATCAGCTCTTCTTTGTTGTAGGTGTTGGCGAGGCTGATCATGGGCACGCTGTGCCGGACGTTTTCAAAGCCTTTGAGCGGTTCGCCGCCGACGCGGCGGGTCGGACTGTCGGGTGCGGCGAGTTCGGGAAACTGTTTTTCTAGTGTTTCGAGCCGTTTGAGAAGCGCGTCATAGTCGCGGTCGGAGATTTGCGGAGAGGCTTCGACGTAGTAAAGGCGGTTGTGGCGCTCGATCTCGGCACGCAGTTTTTCTGTTTCTTTCCGTGCTTCGGTGCTGTTTAATGTGGCGCTCATCGGGCAGAAGCTATCACGGGACTTTTTCCATGAAAATTAAATTCTGGAAGATGCACGGAGCGCAGAATGATTTCGTGCTTTTCGACGACCGGCGCGGCAGGTTTCCTGCCGCCGACCGGGCGTTTATTGCCCGCGTGGCGGCCCGCCGTTCCGGCGTCGGATCTGAAGGTGTCATTCTGATTCAGAAGTCGGCGGCGGCGGATTTCCGGATGCGGTTTTTTAATCCGGACGGCGGCGAGGTCGGGATGTGCGGCAACGGCGCGCGCTGTGTTGCGCGGCTGGCGTTTGATCTCGGCGCGGCCGGGAAAAAAATGACGATTGAGACTTCTGCCGGACCGATTAAAGCGCAGGTGATGCAAAAAGGGGTGAGGCTCTGGATGACCGGGCCGGAGGGCTGGAAGCTGGGCGGACTGCTGGAGCTGGCGGGCCGGAATCTGGCATATGATTTTGTGAACACCGGGGTGCCGCATGTGGTCATACGTACGGCTGAGCTGTCGAAAGTGAATGTGTGCGAAACCGGTTCAGCAATTCGGTATCACCGCGATTTTGCTCCGGCAGGCACGAATGTGAATTTTATGGATGTTTCGCCGGACGGAGAGCTGACTGTGCGCACGTATGAACGCGGCGTGGAAGCCGAAACTCTTGCCTGCGGAACCGGCGTGACGGCCTGCGGGCTGATTGCGGCAAAGCGCGGCTGGATTACGCTGCCGGTGAGCGTACACGTGGCGGGCGGCGATGTGCTGACCGTGGATGGACGGCTGACAGCGGACGGCGCGGACGGCGTGACGCTGACAGGCCCGGCCGAACATGTTTTTCAAGGAACAATTGAATACGGAGAGGATTAAGATGTCGATTAAAGTTGGTAAACCGGCCCCGGCATTTACGCTGAAGGGCAGTGACGGCGAGGAGCATTCGCTTGCCGATTATCTCGGAAAAACAGTGGTGCTCTATTTTTATCCGAAAGATGACACCCCCGGCTGCACCAAAGAAGCGTGCGGTTTCGGCGAGCTGCGGACCAAATTCAAGAAGCTCAACGCAGTGGTGCTGGGCGTCAGTAAAGACAGTCTGACGTCGCACAGTAATTTCATCAAAAAATTCAAACTGCCGTTCGTGCTGCTTTCCAATCCGGACGCCAGCGTGATGAAACTCTATGATGCGTTCGGGGTGAAGATTCTGTACGGCAAAGAAACCACCGGAACGATCCGGTCGACTGTGATCATCGGCCCGGACGGAACGGTTGCCAAGCATTGGAAGAAAGTCAAAAAGGCCGAAGAGCATCCCGCACAGGTGCTGGAATTTCTGGAGGCGCAGGCGCAATGACGGAAACCGGGTTTTGTCTGGGATCAAATGTCGGCGGAAGGTTGCGGCTGCTGAGTCAGGCGAAAACGCTGATTCTGCTGGAACCGGACGTGAAGTTCGTCGATCAGTCTCCGGCTTACGAAACGGAGCCGGTCGGCGTGAAGCCGGAGCATAAAGCCATGAAATTTCTGAACGCGGTGCTGATTGTGGAAAGCCCGTACACTGCGGAGGAATGGCTGCCGAAAATTAAAAAAATCGAGGAGCGCCTTTTGCGGGTGCGCACGGAAGACCGCAACGCGCCGCGCACGATCGACATTGATATTCTTTTTTGCGGCGACCAGACGGTCGACAGCGACCTGCTGCAGGTTCCGCATTCGCGCTGGACGGAACGCCGCTTCGTCGTGCAGCCGCTGGCGGACATTCGTCCGGAGCTGATTCTGCCCGGTACCAAAGGGGCTCCGGTCCGGAAAATTCTTGCGCGGATGTCCGATAAGGATGATGTTCGGCTTTTCTCTGAAAAATGGTGATTTCTATGAAGCAGACAGTTGCCGGTATTAGAAAATTAAAAGGTGAACGGAAGATTGCTGTGCTGACGGCCTACGACTGGCTGAGTGCGCGCTATGTGGACGAGGCAGGAATTCCGGTTGTGCTGGTCGGCGATTCGCTGGCGAACACGGTGCTCGGTTACGAAACGACGCTGCCGGTGACGATGGATGAAATGGTTCATCACACTGCCGCCGTTTCGCGCGGTGTGAAGGAGGCGCTGATTGTCGCCGACATGCCGTTCATGTCCTATCAGGGTACACTGGAGCACGCGCTGGAAAACGCCGGACGCTTTATCAAAGAAGGCCGCGCCGATGCCGTCAAAATCGAAGGCGGCGCGATGCGCGCTGATCTGATTGAAAAGCTGATCGCCAACGGCGTTCCGGTACTTGGGCATCTCGGTCTGCTTCCGCAGAGCGTCAAAGAAACCGGGTTTAAAGTGCAGGGGAAAACCGGTGAATCGGCACGCAAGCTGATGGATGACGCCAGGGCGCTTGAACAGGCCGGCGTGTTCGCCATCGTGCTGGAATGCGTTCCGGCGGAGCTGGCGCAGAAGATTACTGCCGCGCTGACGGTTCCAACCATTGGCATCGGCGCGGGACCGCACTGCGACGGACAGGTGCTGGTTTTCACCGATGTTCTCGGTCTGGGCCACGGGCACGTCCCCGGCTTCGTAAAAAAATTCGCCGACCTGAAGCCGCAGAT
>DAONGM010000123.1:0-5158 GCA_035404105.1 Pontiellaceae bacterium | reverse complement strand
TCCACCGCTTGTGCGGGCCCCCGTCAATTCCTTTGAGTTTTAACCTTGCGGCCGTACTTCCCAGGCGGCGCACTTATCGCGTTAGCTTCGACACGGAAGGGGGTAAACCTCCCACATCAAGTGCGCACCGTTTATGGCCAGGACTACGAGGGTATCTAATCCTCTTTGCTCCCCTGGCTTTCGTCCCTGAGCGTCAGTATCAGTCCAGATAGGCGCTTTCGCCACCGGTGTTCTTCATGATATCTACGCATTTCACCGCTACACCATGAATTCCCCTATCCTCTCCTGTACTCTAGCTCTGTAGTTTCAAATGCCATTCCACGGTTAAGCCGTGGGCTTTCACATCTGACACACAAAGCCGCCTGCGGACCCTTTACGCCCAGTAAATCCGAACAACACTTGCCACCTCTGTATTACCGCGGCTGCTGGCACAGAGTTAGCCGTGACTTCCTCTTGAGGTACTGTCAAATATGCAAGGTATTAGCCTGCATACACTTACTCCCTCATGACAGGAGTTTACAACCCGAAGGCCTTCTTCCTCCACGCGGCGTCGCATGTTCATACTTTCGTACATTGACAAATATTCTCGACTGCAGCCTCCCGTAGGAGTCTGGGCAGTGTCTCAGTCCCAGTGTGGCTGGTCGTCCTCTCAGACCAGCTACCCGTAAGCCTTGGTAAGCCGTTACCTTACCAACTAGCTGATAGGATATGGGCTCATCTTAAAGTGGCAGGTCCGAAGATCCCCGCCTTCACATAAGGTGCCATGCGGCACCCGAGCACATCCGGTATTACCTACCCTTTCGAGTAGCTATCCCGGGCTTTAAGGCAAATTACCCATACATTACTCACCCGTTCGCCGCTCTCACCCAATACTTCTTTTCCGAAGAATTGAAGTATCGAGATCCCGCTCGACTTGCATGCCTAATCCACGCCGCCAGTGTTCGTTCTGAGCCAGGATCAAACTCTCCGATAATTTATACGGAAACATTTTGAAACGTTTGCTTAAAACAAGTCATACCATTTCTAAATCGAAATGATGATCGTGAGTCATTCAGTTTTCAAAGAGCAAAAAAAACACCAACGATTTTTTTCACCTGCCGTAACAGGCTTTTCCCGTTGGAGCGGCAAACAAGCTATGTGATTCACACTCGCCGGTCAACCGCTTTTTTAAATTATTTTTTAGAACAATTTATCGCTCGATTCTCACTCGCTTTGCAGCTCGTTTTGTTTCGAACAAGGCGGGTCATCATACGCACCTCAGTTTGTTTGGCAACCCGTTTTTTAAATTATTTTTTAGAACAATTTTTCGCCCGATTCTCACTCGCTTTGCAGCTCGTTTTGTTTCGAACAAGGCGGGTGATAGTACGCACAAAAAAAAACCGCGCAACTTTTTTTGCAAAATAATTTCATCTGCGTGCCTGAATCATCAAAAACACCAATAAAAACGGCACAAATATATGCCGGCACAAACCGGACAAATCGACTGTTTTACTGCAATATGATGAATCATCCGCAAAAATGATATTTATAAGTCATTCATGATAAACGTTTTTCGCATATCAATACCTGAATTAAGCCTTCAAACCAGCAGAATCACAACTGATAAAGAACCATGCAAGGTGTTTATAATAAACATTTTAGATTTATATAAAAAAAACGGCATCCTCCAATATCTGGAAGATGCCGCAACTCAAAGACCGGAATCTGTTTACTTATTTGCGACTCTGCAATTTCGATAACAGCCGCAAAATTTCCATATAAAGCCAAACTAATGTCACAATCAGCCCGAAAGCTGCATACCACTCCATGTATTTCGGCGCGCCCTGTTCTGCGCCCTGCTCAATAAAATCAAAGTCCAGAACAAGATTAAGTGCGGCGACAACCACAATGACTACGCTGAAAACAATCCCTGCCGGACCGGACGAATAAATCACGCTCATCGGATGTCCAAAGAACCCCATAATCATCGAAATCAGATAGAAAAATGCAATGCCGCCCGTCGCTGCAACGATACCGAGTTTAAAATTTTCAGTAGCGCGGATCAGTCGTGACGCGTAAGCCAGCAGCAAAGCCCCAAGCGTTCCGAATGTCAAAAGAACAGCCTGCATAACAATGCCGGGGAAACGGACTTCAAACAGACTCGAGATTCCTCCCAGCAGAATTCCTTCACAGACCGCATAAATCGGAGCCGTAACCGGCGCAGCCTTTTTGTTGAAGATCGTAATCAGTGCCGTAATAAAACCGGCGATCCCGCCAATCATAATCCAGCCCGTACCACTCTGCGGAGCAGACGGGTTCCACGTCAGTAACGTTGCCGCAAACAGCAATGCCAGCAGCATTGCCGTACGGCTCACTGTCCCCTGAATTGTCATCACCCCTGCACCTTCATTGGCTACATCAAACGTCTTGGCATTCAAAGCCGGATTGGCTGTACGCATCATAAATGAATCCTCCAGTTAAAGTTTCTTTCAACATGCCATTTCGACCGGAAAAATGCAAAACCGTTCACGCTATTGCGGCCTGTATGGTAAATTCACCGTATGGATTTCGACCTCACACCATTGTACGCGGTGCTGACAAACGGTTCAGCCCGTTTACCCGCCCTGCCGCCATCAGCCCAGGCATTCCTCGGATGTGAACTGTTCAGGAAAGAACCACGCGCGCAACTGTGGGTCGCCGATCATTTGCAAACCCTTGAAAAACTGGCCGACAGCTTCCATACGTTCTGCCCGCAAACAACTCTGCTGACGCTTCCGCCGTTTGACGAAAAAGATATGGAGGTGCAAAGCGAACGACTAAAGACTCTTTGCTTCCTGCAACGTGACAGAGGCGTCGCGTCAGCATTCGTACTGATCACGGTCTTTCAATGTCTTGAAGAAAAACTTCCAGAAATTGGCGCGGCATTCACTTTAAAATGCGGCGACGCTGTCGATCCGGGCGATCTTTTTCAAACTCTGGAAAAACAGGGATACACACTCGACATTGAAGTTTATGAAAAAGGTTACGCCGCACGCCGCGGCGGTATCATTGATATATGGATTCCAACCTTGCCGCTTCCCGTTCGCGTTGAATTCTTCGGCAACGAAATCGAAAGCCTGCGCACGTTTGAACCCGACACCCAGCGATCAGTTGATAAAATCCAAACCGTTGAAATTTTTCCGCTTAACGCCCGCGGCAAAATCACGCTCGCCGAAACACTCCCGGAAAATACGCTCCGCGTCTTCAGCAACGTAAATGCGGTGCCCTCCCCGCAGTCCATTCACATCGGCTGCGTCACCAGCAATGCACTTGATATGGATCTCGGATTTTACGAAACCAATTTAAAGCCGGTCAGCGAACTGCATCGGCCCGAGGCCGCGGAACAGCAGCGCAAACTGTTTTTTCAAACGCTCGAGAAAATGGCAAGTGGCGGGTGGCAAGTGGATGTTTACATGGAAACTCCCGGCGCTCTCGAACGTCTGCGTGAAGCATACCTGCCACCCGCCACCCGCCACTTGCCGCTCCGACTTCATGTTGGACTTCTGCACGGAAGCTTTGTTTCAAAACGCCGGAAACATCTCGTCATCACCGAGGCCGACATCTACGGCTATCAACCGAAAACCGCCCACCTGAGACGCGGTGTAAAAATCCAGAAAACAGCCGGCACACGCGTCGCGGAATGGACCGACATCCAGCCCGGCGAACTGGTTGTCCACGTCGACCACGGCATTGGAAAATACATGGGGCTGATGGAAATGGAGATGGCGGGCCGCCGGCAGGAAATGCTCCTGATCGAATACGCCGAAGGCGCGCGGATTTATCTGCCGACCAGCCAGGCGCATTTACTGACGCGCTACGTCGGCATGGGAAACTCCGATCCCGCTCTGCACAATTTTAAAGGCGCACGCTGGCAGAATGAGCGCATCTCGGCACAGGCGGCGATTGAAGACTTCGCCGCCAAACTGCTTGAAACACAGGCTTCGCGTGCACTGAAAAAAGGCCGCGCCTGCGGGCCGGATACACATTGGCAAAGCGAGTTTGAAAACTCCTTCCCGTACATGGAAACGCCCGATCAGCTCACAGCGATTAAAGATGTCAAAGAAGACCTCGAATCGCCGCAGCCGATGGACCGTTTGATTTGCGGCGACGCGGGCTATGGCAAAACCGAAGTCGCCATGCGCGCGGCATTCAAGATGGTCATGGAAGGCCGGCAGGTCGCCGTACTCGTTCCGACCACCATTCTGGCGCAGCAGCATTTCGATACCTTCACCGAGCGCATGGCGGCGTTTCCGGTCGTCGTTGAAATGCTCAGCCGCTTCCGCACACACCACGAACAGAACGAAACAATCCGGCGGCTGCGTGAAGGCGAAGCGCAGATTGTCATCGGAACACACCGGCTGGTTTCAAGCGATGTGCAATTCAAAGATCTCGGACTCGTCATCATCGACGAAGAACAGCGCTTCGGTGTACGCGCCAAAGAGCATTTGAAACAGCTCCGCCAGCAGGTCGACGTACTGACACTCAGCGCGACGCCGATTCCGCGGACGCTTTACATGAGCCTGACCGGCTCGCGCGACATGAGCACCATTCAGACGCCGCCGCAGGAACGTCAGCCGGTCGAAACCATCGTACTCGAATACCACGACGAAATCGTCACCGAAGCCATCCGCCACGAACTGGCGCGCGACGGTCAGGTTTTTTATCTGCACAACCGCGTGCAGACCATCGGCAAAATCGCCGCGACCGTCCAAGAGCTGGTGCCGGAGGCCCGCGTTGAATTTGCGCACGGCCAGATGAGCGAACATGAACTCTCCGAAGTCATGCACCGCTTCGTGCGCGGCCTGTTCGACGTACTGATCTGCACAACGATTGTGGAAAGCGGCGTAGATATTCCGCGCGTCAACACCATCATCATCGACCGCGCCGACCGCTTCGGCCTGGCCGACCTTTACCAATTGCGCGGGCGCGTCGGACGCGCCCGGCAAAAGGCCTACGCTTTCCTGCTGCTGCCGCCCGGCAGTACACTCTCCGACGATTCGCGCAAACGCATCGAAGCGCTGAAACGTTACACCGGCCACGGAACCGGCTTCCGCATTGCCCTGCGCGACCTCGAAATCCGCGGTGCCGGCAACCTGCTCGGCGCGCAGCAGAGCGGGCATATCGCCGCCATCGGCTTCGA
>DAONGM010000122.1:0-5317 GCA_035404105.1 Pontiellaceae bacterium | reverse complement strand
ATTCTGCTCCAGTACTTTATCGACCGCCGCCAGCACGGTGTTTACATCATGCATTTCGTTCAAATGCTGCAAAAGATCGCGGCGCCCGCGCAGGCCTTTAATGTATTGCGCGAGATGCGGCCGGAAGTGCAGGCAGGCCGCCTGTTCCGGAATGTATTTGGTTTTGCAGCGCCGCCCCTGTGCCGTCGCAGTGGTCATCTCGGCCAGCCGCAGAAGATGCGTTTCGATCACCTGCCGCCGCTGCGCCAGCGTCGGCAGAACCGGCGTTTCGCCGCGCCACGCCTGCGCAATCTGGCCGAACAGCCACGGATTGCCGACCGCGCCGCGGCCGATCATCACGCCGTCGACGCCGGAAACCCGCACCATTTCATCGGCCTCCGCCAGTGTCGTCACGCCGCCGTTGCCGATCACCGGAATCTTCAGCGCCTGTTTGATCTGGCCGAGCTTTTCCCAGTCCGCCGGGCCGCCGTGAAAATTAGTGGCATAACGCCCATGCACCGCGATCATATCCGCGCCGGCATCCTCGACGATTTTGGCAATCGTCAGATGATCCGGAAACGCCGGGCTGAACCCGATGCGGGTCTTCACGCTCACCGGCAGCGAAACCGCTTTCTTGACGGCGCGGACGATCTCGCCGATCTGCTCCGGCTCCTTCATCAGCGCGGCGCCCGCGCCGCGCCGGACGACTTTTTTGACCGGACAGCCGCAGTTGAGGTCGATCCAGTCGAACGTGCCGAGCTTTTCGATATAAACCGCCGCATCCACCATCGCTTCGACCGACTTGCCGAAAATATGGCCGGCAATCGGGTGGTCGAGCTTGGACACTTCCAGAAACTGAAAGGTCTTCTGCGAATCGCGGCGGATGCCTTCGGCGCTGGTCACCTCGGTATAGCAGGCGCCCGCGCCGTTTTCTTTGCAGATTGAACGGAACGCCGCGTCGGTGTAGCCGGCCATCGGCGCGAGCACCACCGGAAAATCGATGGTGACGCTGCCGAATTTTAAAGGAGCAAGTTTCATTAAATGAGCCTAGCCCCGAATCAGCGCCAGCACTTCGTCGCGCTTCTGTTCCATCTGAGCCGCGGTTTTGGCTTCGAGGTTGAGGCGGACGAGCGGCTCGGTGTTGGAGGAGCGGACGTTGAACCACCAGTCGGCGTATTCATAGGAATTGCCGTCGAGCTGGAACTTGCGGGCGTCGCCGTATTTGGCGTCGAGCTTTTTGAAAACCGTCTGCACATCGGCCACCTTGGAGTTGATTTCGCCGGAGCCGACGTATCGCTTGAGCGGCTTGATGAGCTGCGAAAGCGTTTTGCCGGTTTTGCTGATGAGGTTGGCGACGCAGATGGCGGCCAGCGAGGAGCTTTCGGTGTAATAGTTGTCGCGGAAGTAGTAGTGGCCGGAGAGTTCGCCGGCGAAGACGGCGTCGGCTTCGCGCATCTGCGCTTTGATGAAGGCGTGGCCGACGCGGCTCATCATCGGGCGGCCGCCCGCTTCTTCGATGACTTCTTTGACGGCCCAGCTGCTGCGCAGGTCGTAGAAGATCGCGGCGCCGGGAAATTCTTCGAGCATGGACTGCGCGACCAGCGCGGTGATCATGTCCATGGTAACGACGTCGCCGTTTTCGTCGAGGAAGCCGGCGCGGTCGGCGTCGCCGTCGAAGGCGATACCGAAGTCATACTTGCCGGCTTTGAGCTTGGCGGAAATGTCGTGAAGCGTGTGCAGGTCGAGCGGGTTGGCTTCGTGGTTCGGGAATGTTCCGTCGAGCACGTCGAACATCGGAGTGATATTGAACATTTCGCCGGTGAAGGCGCCGCCTTCGGAAATGCCCATGCCGTTGGCGTAGTCGATGACGACGTTGAGCGGCTTCTTGATCTTCGCGAAGGTGCGGATGTGGGCGAAATATTCGGATTTGATGTCATAGCTCGTCACGCTGCCGGGCTTGGCCGCCGGAGCGTCGAAGGATTCTTCGTTGACGATGCGTTCGATGTCGGCGATGCCGGTGACGCCGCTGATCGGAATGGCTTTTTCGCGGCAGATTTTCATGCCGTTCCATTCGCCGGGATTGTGCGAAGCGGTGATGATGGCGGAGCCGTCCGCACCGAGCTTGCCGTTGGCGTGGTAGGACATCGGAGTAGAGACCAGCCCGATGTTGATGACGTTCACGCCCTGCATCGTCAGGCCTTTGGCCATTGCGTTGAAGAGCGGAATGGAGTGCGGGCGCATGTCGTGCCCGATGACAAAGGTTTTGGGTTTGAGGAAGGTGGCGACCGCGCGCCCGATTTTGAAGGCGATGTCGTCCGTCAGGTCTTTTCCGTAGATTCCGCGAATGTCGTATGCTTTGTAAATGCCGGCCATGATTCTCTCCTGTTATAAATCGCGCTCTTTGTAATGTGATTCCGCGTTGGGTTCAACAAAACCTTCCATATGAAATGTCATCGCCGGAACGTCCGAGCCGTACGGCAGCAGGTGAATGGTTTTTTTCTGCTCGCCGCTCTGCCGGGCGGCGGTGAATACCGCCGTCAGCTCCGCCGTCTCGCCCGGTCCGATCATCCGCTTGCTGATCCGGGCTTTTGTACAGCCGCAGGTGGTACGCGGCATTCCCGCCACAAAGGTGGTGTCGCCCTCGTTGCGGATCATAAATACATGGGTGACTACCGCCGCCTGGTTCGTGCGCCCAAACTGATAAACCGGAACCTCGCACACCAGCTTCGGGCCGTTTTCCGCAAATCCGGACGGAGAAACCGCCAGCAGAAAAAGCCCTAATATCGCCCGATAGATTTTTGATTTCATTTTATTAGCCACAAAAAACACAAAAACCAACCCTAAGTACTCTGAAGGTATTTTTTAACCTGAAGCTTTGCCGAGCCGAAATTTATCAAAAGGCCGGTTTCAATCCGGGAGGAAGTCAGATAGCCGATTATTTGAGCAGCATGCTCCGGCGCAATATCCCGGCAGGCTTTCAACTCCACAATCAGACATCCCTCAATAAAAAGATCCGCAAAATATTCGCCCAATACGGTTCCATCTTCATCATAAACCGTTAATGGATGCTGCTGTTTTACATTTAATCCCAGCTTACGCAGACGGTTTGCCAAAGCATTTTCATATATTTTTTCTAAATGCCCGCTCCGGTGGTAAGAATGAATTGAGAAACTCGTCTCCCGGATCACATCACATAGTTGATTGATATTTTCCCAATTCATTCCACATCTCATTTTTGTGTTTTTTGTGGCAATTAAAGAAGTTCTTGCTGAGAGTTTCCGGGTTTGAGACCGAACAGATCGTAACCGCGCGGCAGAACAACGCGGCCCTGCGGCGTGCGCTTGATGAAGCCTTCCTGAATCAGATAGGGCTCATACACCTCTTCAATCGTTCCCGCCTCTTCGCCGACCGAAACCGCCAGCGAACTGATGCCGACCGGGCCGCCGGCGAATTTATCGATGATGGTGGAAAGTATCTTTTTATCCATCTCGTCGAGACCGCTCTCGTCGATTTCCAGCAGCGCCAGCGCTTTCGCGGCGACGTCGGCGGTGATGACGTTACCGGCTTTGACCTGTGCATAGTCGCGGGCGCGGCGCAGCAGGTTGTTGGCAATACGCGGCGTGCCGCGCGAGCGGCGGGCGATTTCCAGCGCGCCGTCCGGTTCGATATCCACATTCAGAATGCGCGCGGAGCGCTCGATGATTTTCTGGAGCGTCGCCGCATCGTAATAGTCGAGCCGGTTGACCAGACCGAAGCGCGAGCGCATCGGCGCGGAAAGCAGCCCGCTGCGGGTCGTCGCGCCGATCAGCGTGAACGGCTGAATGTTCAGCCGCACCGAACGGGCGTTCGGCCCCTGATCAATAACGATATCGATGACGAAATCCTCCATCGCGGAATAGAGATATTCCTCAACCGACTTCTGCATGCGGTGGATTTCGTCGATGAACAGGAAGTCGCCGCGCTCCAGACTGGTCAGCAGACCGGCGAGGTCGCCGGGCTTGTCGATGACCGGGCCGGAGGTGCATTTGATATTTGCGCCCATTGCTTCGGCGATGATGTAAGCCAGCGTCGTTTTGCCGAGACCGGGCGGGCCGGACAGCAGCGCGTGGTCGAGCACATCGCCGCGCGCCTTCGCCGCCTGCACGAAGAGTTCGAGCCGCTCTTTGATTTTGTCCTGCCCGGTGAAATCGGCAAACCGCGACGGCCGCAGCTTGATGTCGAAATCCTTGTCCGGACGATTCAGCGTTGTGACAGTGTGTTCCATAAAAAAGTTCCAATCATTGGAAGGCTGGGAATCGGCAATTTCTAACATTCATCGGCAGACCTTTTTCTTAGATTGCGGGACTGATCCCTTCTCTGCGGGGAAGCTCGATAGTGATCCTTTTCACATCCCCAAACTTAGATCCAAAAATAATTTGGCGCTGCCGCAACATCTGATTTTCAAAAGGCGGGTAACTCTGCTCTCCTTCTTTTGGAGATCCTCCTTTATATCCATCATCGAAATATCCAACATAGAAAAATGTTTTATACTTACTGTTAAACAGCAAGCCACCCCATCTATCGTTACAAATAAAGTCCCCGATGAACTTATGGAGCCGGTCCGGGTCTACTGTTTCAGACTGTTCTTCAAGATCAAAATTTGCACAAAGCCAGATACTATTAACCCTTTCATGAAAAAGCTTGGTCCAAACCCTGTGATTTGGAATGTAAACGTGTCCGTTGGCATCGGTTTTATATTGCCCCGCTATCAAGCCGCGATAATAAACTTCAATCGGCAATGGTATCCCTAAAAAACTTTTAGAGTAAACACTCTCGATATAATAGTAGAGCACGATATTGGGCAACGGTTCTTTTGTCACCTCATCCACGACAGTGACCTCGACCGGCCTAATATCAACAGGCTTAATACGAAGGGTGCCGCACATCGCCTGCCCGGAAACAGCAAGCAAACAAAAAAACACAATTGATTTTTTAGAAAAGGAAAAGGGGGCCATCCCGTAACCTAGTAATTTTGTGAAGCCCATTTCCTATCTCCCCGTTAACGCCATGCGGATGAGGTCTTCGACGGAGGTTGTCGCTTCCAGTTTAAGCGCCTTAACCATTTTGCGGGCGTCGTCCTGTTTGTAGCCGAGCGAGATGAGGGCGAGCGCAGCGTCACGCAAACGGCTGTCGCCGGGCAGATCGTCAGCGCCAGCCAGCGTTTCGAGCGTTTCGCCGGGCGAAAACTTGTCGCGCAGTTCGACGATAATGCGCTCGGCGGTTTTTTTGCCGATGCCGGAAATCGAAGAGAGTTTTTTCACGTCGCTTTCGATCAGCGCGGTTTTGAGTTCGCGCACGG
>DAONGM010000121.1:0-5362 GCA_035404105.1 Pontiellaceae bacterium | reverse complement strand
CTGTGAGGTCGAGTAGGCATTCAGAATGGACGGAATACCGATCGCGGCCAAGAGACCGATGATTGCTACAACGATCATGATTTCAACGAGGGTGAAACCCTTCTTATTCATCTTTTTCATTTTATTACCTTTATTTTTCGTTTTTATTTTTTAATCGCCGGTTTTTCGTTTTGTGACTTCAGGCGTTTGTTTTGCGTACCGGTTTAAAAATCAGAAGTAATTTAAAAGCAATACATATGCCAAGAGTAGCTTCCTTCTTATGTCGGCCATTCTAAGTGCGGGCACTGGAATTGTAAACTGTTTTTTAAAAACAGCTTATAGCCGACATTACAAGGGTGCCTGAATGTGCTGTAAAGGCATTCCTGACCCAGAAAAGGCAGGCTGATTTTGAGAATTCTCATTTTTTTAAATCAGAAGGCAGTTTGCGGTAAAGGGTTGCAAGGCTGATTCCAAGTTCATTGGCGGCCTTTTCCTTGTCACCATGCATACTTTCAATGGTCCGCTGGAGAAATTCTTTCTCTTTATCATGCAGGAAGGCTTTAAGCGATTTGCCCTTAAACTGGTCGCGCCGGTTTGCAATGACTCCGGATTTGATGCCTTCCTCAACCGTGTTGACAATTTTGGCCGGCAGAGTGTCTTTGGTAATGCTGCCTTGCTGTGCGAAGGTGAGCGCGTGCTGGATGGTGTTTTCCAGTTCGCGCACATTGCCGGGCCAGTTGTAGTTATCAAGAATACTTTGCGCTTCGTGTTCAATCAGCGGGAGTTCGGCGTCAGGGCCGAGTTCCTTGCGGAGGATGTGCGCCACAAGCGGCAGAACGTCTTCCGGCCGGTTGCGCAACGGCGGGATATCAATACTGATGACGCTGAGGCGGTAGTAAAGGTCTTCGCGGAATTTACCCTGCTCGATCAGCTTTTCCAGTTTTTCGTTGGATGCGGCGATAATACGCACATCGACTTCTGTGTGGTCTGAGCCGCCGACTTTGCGGATTTTTTTATCCTGGAGCACACGCAGGAGTTTGGATTGGATTTCGATCGGCATAGAACCGATTTCGTCCAGAAAGAGGGTGCCGCCGTGTGCGGTTTCAAAAAGGCCTGTTTTGGTTGTATTGGCTCCGGTAAAGGCGCCTTTAATATATCCAAACATTTCGGATTCCATCAGCTGGGCGGGCAGCGCAGCGCAGCGCAGTTGATGGCCATAAACGTTGCGTCTTTGCGCGGGCTGTAATGGTGTAATGCCCGGGCGACGAGTTCTTTGCCGGTTCCGCTTTCGCCGTAAATCAGTACGGTGGTGGAGGTGGGCGCAACCCGTTCAATCATTTCGCACACTTTGCGCATGCCGGGGCTTTCAGCGACAATGCCTCCAAGCTGATCTTTCTGTTCGAGGCGGGCTTTGAGATCTTTATTTTCGGTGATGGCATTGTGATATTCAAGTGCGCGCTGGACGGTCAGAACCAGTTCATCCAGTTTGAAAGGTTTTGTGATGTAATCGAATGCGCCTTCCTTCATGGCTTCGACTGCGGTGGCAACTGTGCCGTAAGCAGTCAGCATGATAACACCCATGTCCGGCCAGGATTTGGAAGCTTTACGAAGCAGTTCCATGCCGTTGATAGGGGTCATATTGATGTCGGAAACCATCAGATCAAATCGCTCGGTCTGAAGGAGTTGCAGCGCTTTTTCGCCATTGCTGGCCGGCGTTGCATCATATCCCTGCCCGATGAGAATCTTGTTCAGCAGGTTTAAAATGGTCGGTTCGTCGTCTACGATGAGTATCCGCGGCATACTAGCCTGTCCCGGGGTTGTTGTTCTTGAAAACGACCGGAATTTATCATTATCGAGAAAGGCCGTCTACAGGTAAATATAGTAATACTCGCCCAATTATTAAGCGGACCCGGATGGCAGGTCGTTATGCTTAATGCCGTTTGGTTTCCTGATCGATGTCCATCTGGATGAGGTCGCGGACATCTTTTGGCGAGAATTCAGCGTAATCCAGAAAGTTTTGGATGACTTTGTCCATGCGGATGGATTCCATGACAATCTGCTGGCAAAGCTCATTGCGCTCTTTGCTGACGCCGGCATCGTTGCCGGGTTCGTTTCGCAGATTGATCTGAAGCAGCTGGACGATGCCGGAGATTCCGGTGAGCGGGGTGCGGATCTGGTGGGCCATTTCTTTGGCCATGTTGGCGGCGGCCTTAATGCGTTCGAGCTGGCGGGTCTGGCTCTGCAGACGCAGAAAATGAGAGAGGTCGTTGAAGTTAAGGATGCGCGTATCAACCAATTCGCCGGACGGTGCGTTGGCGTTCGGAACAGCTTCCGCCGGCAGGGCAATGCGGGCATCTTCGATGCTGACCGGGAATATGGATCCGTCCGCACGGCGGAAATAGTCGGAGGCTCCCCGCAGCTCAGCGTCACCGCCTTTGATTTCAGAAGGTTTCATGTGGATGGATGCGAGCGTTTTGCCGGTCAGCTCGGATTCGTCCCGGCCCAGTAATACGCAGGCGAGGCCGTTGGCCATCAGGATCCGGTCGTCGGCATCAAGCAGAAGCAGGCCGGTTTTGACATTTTCGAAAACGATCTTGGTAATGTCCCTGAACTGTTTTTCTTTTTTGCTGATGTAGTCGCACCGGCGGGATACATAGGCGCTGGCAATGCCGAAGAAAACGAAAATGGCGATCCGCAGCGCCATGGCGCCGGAAGTGTCAACCAGAGTTCGTGCGGCGGCAGCCGAAGGATACTGTATCAGAATATTCTGCGACATCAGCAGAATGACCAGCACATAGGAAATGATGGCTAATACAGTGACCTGTACCGTTTGTTTAAGCGGCAGAATAATGCCGGCGGAGAGAATGATCAGGGGATAAAGCAAGATCAGGAAATCGTTGTTTAGACCGCCGGCGAAATAGACCAGCCCCGAAACAAAAACAAGGTCGACCAGGAACTGCAGCGGAGCCAGCCTCCGCATTCGGTCCTGATTCCGCATCCAGAGCGAGTAGGGGATGGTTATAATATAGGCGAAAGCAATGAAAGCGTAGAAGGCGATGCTGTCCTGCCGCAATACGAACGACAGAACAATCAGAAATCCGCTGATGGTGATGAGCCGTCCGCCAAGAAGCCCCATCATCGTGGCCCAGGGTACGGTACGTGTTTCTTCTGCCGGGTTTGTTTTTGTCATAGCAGAGTCCTTTTACATTACCACTTCGGTCATCTTGAAAATCGGCATAAACATAGCCAGCACGATACCGCCGATCATTACCCCGATCACAACCATCAGCAGCGGTTCGAGCATGGAGGTTAAGCCTTCGAGCATGGTATCGACTTCTTCCTGGTAGAACTCGGCCAGCTTGCTGAGCATCTCTTCCATCTTGCCGGTCTGCTCTCCGGCCGAGAGCATATGAATCAACATGCTGGGGAATTCCTTGTTGTTTTTGAGCGTGTCGGAAATGGTTTTACCCTGTTCAACGCTGGCACGGGCGTCGAGAACGGCCTTGCCGATTACCTTGTTGCCGGTGGCCAGGCCGACAATGCTCATGGCCTGAATAATCGGTACGCCGCTGGACAGCAGCTGGGCGAATGTCGAAGCAAAGCGGGTTATGGCAATTTTGCGGACCAGTTTGCCCAGCAGCGGGAAGCGCAGTCGGAACATATCGAACGCATAACTGCCTTTTTCGGTTTTGACGTAGCGGCGAAGGCTGTAAATGATGGCTCCGGCGGCGGCCAGTACAATATACCAGTAATTGCGGATGAAATTGCTGACATTCATCAGTACCTGTGTCGGCATGGGCAGGGCGGCGCCAAAGCTGCCGAACATTTTGGCGAAGGTCGGCACAATGAAGATAATCAGGGCGGTCGAAATAATAAGGGCCACAGACATAACCACGGTCGGATACATCATGGCGGATTTCACCTTGGCGCGCAGCCGGTTGGAGGCTTCCAGAAAGGTGGCCACGCGTTCTGATGTTTCCGCCAGCATTCCGCCGGTTTCCCCGGCGCGCATCATGTTTACATAGAGCTCGTCGAACACCTGCGGGTATTGATCCAGCGAATCCGAATACATCGAACCGCCTTCAACCTTAGCCCGCACTCCGGCGAGCACGGTGCGGAAATTTTTATTCAGAGTCTGCTCTTCCAGGGCAACGATCGACTGCACCAGCGGCATGCCCGAAGAGAGCATCGCGGCCATCTGACGGGTGTACATGGGTAATTCCTTGGTCCGGATTTTCCGCGCGCCGCTTATCCGTTTTTTCCCAGGTTTGTTTGCTGCTGCCATAAAGGAGTTCCTTGATTATTCGGTGGTTACTCTTAAAACCTCATCAATTGTTGTTAATCCGTCGCGCACTCTGGACAGGCCGGTTTCGCGCAGTGTTTTCATGCCGTTACGCACGGCGACTTCGCGCAGCGCGCTGGCTTCGGCCGTTTCGAGAATCTTCGCCTTGATCTCGTCGTTGAGCAGAAGAATTTCCATCAGCGCTCCGCGGCCTTTGTAGCCGAGTCCGCTGCACTTCGGGCAGCCCTTGGCGTTGAAAAAGGTCACATCTTTGAACATATCGGGATCCAGATGGTTTGTCCGCAGAGTTTTTTCCGGCAGATCGACCTGCTGTTTGCAGAACGGACAGAGCTTGCGGTAAAGGCGCTGCGCCTGCGTCATTACCAAAGAGGACGAAAGCAGGAACGGCTCAATACCCATATAAGCCATACGGGCGATTGCGCCGGCCGCATCGTTCGTGTGCAGCGTGCTCAGCACCAAATGTCCGGTCAGTGCCGCCTGCACCGCAATCGAGGCGGTTTCATTATCGCGGATTTCCCCGATCATCACAATGTCGGGGTCCTGACGCAGAATGGAGCGCAGGCCTGACGCAAACGTCAGTCCCACTTCCGGGCGGGCCTGTACCTGATTGATGCCTCCGAGCTGATACTCCACCGGATCTTCAACCGTGATAATATTCACGTCTTCAGTGTTCAGTTCCTGCAGTGCCGAATAAAGTGTGGTTGTTTTTCCTGATCCGGTCGGGCCGGTCACCAGTAACATTCCATGCGGCTTGGCGATGGCGAATTTCAGATCTTCCAGAGCCCTTTGCTCCAGGCCGAGCGCATCCAGGCTGGGCGCCAGCGCGGTTTTGTCCAGAATACGCATTACGATTTTTTCGCCGTGTACCGTCGGCAGATAACTCACACGCAGGTCGACTTCTTTGCCCAGCGCCTTAATCTTAAAACGACCGTCCTGAGGGATGCGCCGCTCGGCGATATCGAGATTTGCCATAATTTTGATACGCGAAGAAATGGCTGACTGCACGCTTTTGGGCGGATTAGGACTTTCGTAGAGTATTCCGTCTACGCGGTAACGCAGGCGGATTTTCTTTTCCATCGG
>DAONGM010000120.1:0-5489 GCA_035404105.1 Pontiellaceae bacterium | reverse complement strand
TTCCGGCTTCTTCCCGGTTGTGTACTCGAGATAGCCTTTGATGGTTTCCTGATAGAAACTGTCCGTGAGAAGCCACTTTTCGTAGAGGCTGGCGGTCTGTTTGATCATACCGGCTATCTTTTTCTGTTCCGGAGTTAAGCTGTTATTGCTTTTCAGGTAGAGCGAGACATCCGGGTCCTCCGGCAGGGGGCGGCGTGTGTCCGGCGACATGGAGGGATCGTACCGGTAGATGACGAGTTCCTGTGCCGGAACCAGGTGCCGCCATAGAAAGGCCTGCATCCAGTCTTCAGCCGGGACGGCCTGCCGGATCGTTTGCCGTCCGCCGATTTCTGCGGTTCCGGTGATTACAGCCGGAACGGAGCCTTTCAGATCCTTTGCGGTGCAGCGGATGTTGAATTTGATTTTTTCAGCTCCGGCGGGGAGCGTGACCGGTTTGGCATCAAACCCGGCGTCCGGTTCGGCGAGGCGCAGGGTGATCGGTCCGTTATAGCCGTCTTTGCGGATGGCATAGACTGTCACGGAAGCGGTGTTGCCGCGAAGGTCGAAGTGTGAGGGTTCGGTGCGAAGGGCGAAGTCGGGCTTCGGCGGACTGATGCGCAGACGGTAGGTGTTATTGGAACCGCCCTGATGTGCAGTGTCGGTCAGCTGAACATAGTAGGTTCCGTCGGCGGGCAGTTCGGTCATGATGTATGAGTCGGCATGGTGGGTGTTCAGTCCGGAGCCCGGATCGCTGTGGTCGTCGTTGATGGCGATTATCTTTCCGTCGCTGCCGGTCAGGGTCAGCAGCGAATCGAGCGGTGAATCCAGCCGTCTGGCGTTGACTTCAGCGACAACGGTATCGCCTTTTTTGGCGGTGAACCGGAAGACATCCCGGTCGCCGGGCGTTTCAATGCGCCCGTTAATGATGACGGGCAGCGTGACATCCTGGGCTGTATTCAGGTCGTTGTTGGACCGGCGTTCAGTACATTCGGGCAGGGTGTCGATGGCGAACGGAATAAGATTGGAGAGCACGTCGTGTCTCGCGGCACCGGCCGGGTGGAGGCTTTCCCCGGCGTCCGGCCCGGGGAGAATCAGTTTTGCATTGTCCAGATTCCAGCCGCTCATGTCGGCGGAGACCGTTTCTCCGGCGCGGGCGCCGGGAGGAAAGATGCCGGTGATGAACGGAGTTTGACCGATGGTGATGCGGTAAACAAAATCTTCCCGGCCGCGGTAAATGGCGTCGGTGATCGAGAGGATGTATTCTCCTTTTTCGGGGATTTCGCACAGAATGACGGGATCGGGTTTGAACCGGTAGTCGTCATTATAGGCGATCTCGGTGCCGGCGGCATTGCGCAGAGAGAGCACCGGCTGGAACCAGCCGGGAACAGCGTCGGCAATATAAGGAATCAGTTGGCGGGCCAGCGTGGAGATGACCAGCCGGTCGCCTTTGTCGGCGGAGAAGCGGTAGCGGTTGATTTCTCCGGAGGCGATTTGCCCGTTAACGGTGCAGGGCAGGGTGATTGATTTTTCAGCATCTTCTTCAGGACGTTTGCGCAAGGCCAACTGTTCTTTGCCCAGGATCTGGAACGAAGACGTTTTCATCGGCGGCAGGGAGTTCTCCGGCAGGACGCCGACATAGAACGGAAGCGGGTTGGAGATGCCGCCCGGAGTCATGATGCGGATTTCGCGCGGGCCCGGAGCGGCATCCGCATCGACAGTGATATCGAGCGTGATGACCGTGGCGAGTGATTCGCTGGCCGCCCGGTTGACAGCCTCGGACATCAGCAGTTCGATCTGTTCTTTTATTTTAAGGGTCGTTTCGTCCAGGTCTGACTTTTCTTTTTTGATGAGTTTCAGCTGCTCAGAGATCAGACGGGATGACTGGGTATCAAACTTGCGGAAGACGGTGCCCAGGTTCACGTGAACGCCTTCGCCGGAGACGGTGGCGCCGCAGGCGTCTTCGATCTGCTGCCCGCCGACCCGCGCCGGGAAGGTGGTTCCCTGCCGGCCGCCGGCCGGATAGACGTAGCCGATATAGATCCGCTTTTTCGCTGTCTGTGCCGCTGCTTCGTTCGCCTGAAGTGCAAGCAGTCCGGAAATCGCCGCGATCAGGAGTTTTTTCACTGTTCCGTTTGTCCGGGGTTTCATCATGCCGTTCTTTCTACATGATTTCCGTCAACAGACCGCCCGACTTGATGGTGCCGGAAATTTCCGGGAGAACGCGGGCTTCGAGCCCGAGCGGATGCGGCAGCATGGCCGCCGGATCGATGCCGCCCAGCCGGTAAATACTGCCGAGCAGATCCACCGGATAGACCGGCCGTTCGCTGACGGCTTCGGCTTTTTCATCCGAAGACCCGACGATCGCGCCGCCCCGGAATCCGCCGCCGGCCACGAGAACTGAAAAGACCGCTCCGTAGTGGTTGCGGCCGCCGTTCCACGGCGGCTGCCAGTCCACTTTCGGACCGCGGCCGAATTCGCCGCAGCACCAGACCAGTGTGCTGTCCAGCAGGCCGCGGTTTGCCAGATCTTCCAGCAGGGCGGCCAGTCCCTGGTCGAGGTTCGGGCATTGCAGGCGCATCCGCGCAAAATGGCCTTTGTGCGTATCCCATCCGCCGGGATAGTTGATGACGATGTACGGTACGCCGGTTTCGACCATCCGCCGTGCGGCAAGACATTCCTGCCCGAAGGTATTGCGTCCGTAGCGGTCGCGCAGTTTGTCGTCTTCATTGGAGAGGTTGAATACTTCTTTGCCGGATCCGAGGATCAGTTCATAGGCCCGGTCTTCGGCGATGCGGGCATCTTTCAGTACGGCGGAGTTCATGGCCTGTCCAAGCAGATCCGTTTTTCTGAGCAGCTCGCGCCGGGCGGCCTGGCGTTCATCGCTGATTCCCTTGGCGATGACTCCTTCGACCTCAAACCGCGCGGCATTGGGGTCTCCGCCGGTGGCGAAGGGTTTATACATCGGCCCCAGGAATCCCTCTTCGGCAAAGCGGCCCTGGGGCCGGGTCATCACCACATAAGGCGGAATCAGGCCTTTGTAGCCGGGGTTTTTGAAGTAGGAAAAAACAGCCCCGATGCTGGGGTAGGTGATCCGCTCATTGCTCGAGTGGCCGGTTTGCATATAGTAGGCGGCGGTTTCGTGGCCGTTGTTCCCGTGAGTCATGCTGCGGATCAGCGAAAATTTATCGGCCTGTTTCGCCAGTTCCGGGAAGAGCTGTCCGATCTGAATGCCGGCCACATTGGTGGGGAGAACCTTCATAAAATCACCCATGTAGTCGCGTCCGCTGTCCGGCTTGGGATCCCAGGTGTCGTTGTGCGACATCCCGCCCCACAGAAAGATCTGAATCACCGATTTGGCTTTGACCGGCAGCGTGGACAAGGGGGCTGCCGCCTGCAGTTTATTGGCGAGCAGAGCGCTGCCTGCTCCGCAGAGCCCGTATTTTAATGCGTTGCGCCGGGTCATATTCATAGGAGCCTCCTAGTGACGATATAAAAACTCCGGACTGTTGATCAGAGCCCAGGCAATGTCGATCCAGCTGCTCTGCCGTCCGGGATCGCCGGGTTTACGCTGCTGCTTCTGCTTCTCGTTTCCGGTCTTTCCGGGCTTGCCCGGCGGGGGCGGGTTTTCCGGAGTGCCGAGGTTTCCGTACGCAAAGACGATCTGTTTTTCTTCTTTCGTCGGACGGCGCGACAGGATGGTCAGATAGAGATCCTCAATAATTTCCTCCGGCGGTTTTTTCGCCGAAATCAGTGCCTTGAGTTTCGGTCCTTTTTCCAGTTTTTCCTGGATCTGACCCGAATTCAGCAGATGGAGACGCTGGGACGGAGTGGCCTCGTTGTCGCGTTCGTTCCACATGCCGGTGGCGCGCGCGGAGCGGCCGAAGAGCGCGAGGAACGGGCTGGTGATGCTGCCGTCGGCGATGGAGACGGCGGACTGATCCTTCGGAATGTAGGTGAAGGGTTCGGGGATGGCGCTGGTGTACAGATCGGAACTGCCGGTGATGCTGTTGATCGCGTCAATCAGAACCTCTGCTTCCAGACGGCGGAGCGGGTACGAAGCGAACTGCGCGGCGGCGGACGGATCGCTGCTCTTGGAGACCGAAGAGAGCTGGTAGGTTTTTGAGTTCAGGATCAGGCGGTAGAGATACTTCAGGTCATACTGATGTGCGGAAAATTCTTTTTCCAGCCAGGCCAGCAGCTCGGGGTTGGATGGCGGATTATCATCACGGATGTCGTCGGGCTCGTGGATGATGCCGCGGCCGAGCAGCCAGGCCCAGACGCGGTTTACGATGCAGCGGCTGAACCAGGGATTTTCGGGGGTAATCAGCCAGTCGGCAAACACCTCGCGCGGGTCGCGGTCCGGCGGGATCAGGATCTTTTTGCCGTCGGGGAATGCAGTCTCGACGGGGCCGCAGGGCGTTGCGGAGACCTGTGCGACGGCTCCGGTGTTTGCCGTAGTGATCAGATCCTTGCCGGGAGCGCTGTTGGCTTTGTCCGCAGCGGTTCCGAGAGGATCCCAGAAGACGAACTCTTCTTTCCACTCGCTGGTTGCTTTATAACCTACCTGCGAAAAGAAGAGCGCCATGCTGTCCAGCCGATTTTCCGGCCACGACTCGGCGCGGACACCCATAAAGGTCAGCGCCGTTGTCGCGGCAATTCCCCTTGGGGTTTTACTCTGCATCGCACGGTAAAAATTCACGGGTCCGACCCGGAAGTTGCTGCCGCTGGCAGTAAGCATTTCGCGGACAAAGCGGTCGTAGGGTTTGTTTTCGGCAATCGATGTGCGCACCCAGCGGTGATAAGCCTGAGCTGCATTCGGCCACAGATTGATCGGAAACTCGGCCTTGATGCGCAGCACATCGCTCCACTTCATTGCCCAGTAGTCGGCAAACTCATCCCGCGCCAGCAGTTCGTCAATCAGTTCGCTCCGTCTGGTTTCCGCATCAGGTTTATCGAGAAATGCAACGACCTCTTTGGCGGAAGGCAGTTTGCCGATCACATCCAGATAGACACGGCGGACAAAGACCTCGTCGGAACAAAGTGCCGGTTGAATTTTAATCTTTTCGAGCCGGCTGAAAACCAGCTGATCAATCCGGCCGGCGGGTTCCGGTGTGGATGACTGTTCCAGTACCGCTGCCGGCTCTTTTGCCGCAGCAGTACTTACGATGACGCAAAGGGCGGCTCCAAAAAACAAGCCACGTTTCATCATGTTGTTTCCGTCTCCCGTAAAAGAGTTCCGCCGGCAAAAACTCCATGAGTATATTCCGGGCCGGATAAAAAGACGCCTATAAAGAGAACGAAAAACTGCGGTTTTTGTTGCTCACTTCTTATTCTATGCCGGAATAGAGACTCTGACAAACGGAGAAAAACAATTCTGCGGTTTAAAAACAGGCGTTACTTGGTATCGGTCTCCGGCCGAGGTGTTTTGTCGTATCATTTTGTAGGGGATGGCCTTACGAGTCGGTAAGGGTGTACGATTAAACCTAATCAGTCATCGGAGATTGGTCTTT
>DAONGM010000119.1:0-5503 GCA_035404105.1 Pontiellaceae bacterium | reverse complement strand
GCCCGGACAGGTTCCGGCCGGCAGCGTCAGCGGAGAAACCATCTGCCTGACCGACATGATGGCCACGGCTGCCGCGCTGAACGGATATCAGCTGCCCCCGACCGCCGGCGAAGACAGCTATAACATCTGGCCCGTACTGGCCGGTGAAAAACCGGCCGCGCCGATCCGCGAAGCCACGGTGCACCACTCCAGCAAAGGTCTCTTCGCTATTCGCCAAGGACAGTGGAAACTGCTGACGCATGCCGGTTCGGGCGGGAACAATTATGACAAAGATCCGGCCTATGCGGCCTACTACAGCAAACCGGTTCAGCTCTACGACCTGGCCGCCGACCCGTATGAAAAGGTCAACCTGGCCGACAGCCACCCGGAGATCGTCGCGAAACTGACCGCGCTGCTGCGGCAGTACGTGATCAACGGGCGCAGCACCCCCGGCCCGGCCATGCAGAACGACACGCCCAACAACTGGAAACAGCTCGAGGGGTTGAACTTCCCTGTCGAAAAAGCGTCGAGAACCAAAGGCAAAAAGGCCGTCAACGCCGTCAGCGAAGAGTAACTCTGCGGCAAAGAGCGCGGTGCAAACCGCGCTCTTTTGCTATCGCCCGGCAAAACCCTTCTTTCTCACACGCCGAGGCGGTCGGCCTCTTCCAGCCACTTCGCTTCGAGCGTATTCAACTTTTTGGTGATTTCCGCGAGCTGGATATTCAGCGCGCTGTAGTCGAGATCCGCCTGCCCGCTGGAAAGCTGGTCGCACAGCGCGCGCTGTTCGCCGTGCAGCTTCTCCATCGCCGCCTCCATCTTGCGCAACTCCTTCTGCGCCTCGCGCTCCTGCGCGCGGGCAATTCGTGAGTCCTTCGGCGTCAGGCTTTGGGCTTTCGGCTCGGATTTCGGAGCTTCCGGTTTCCCTGTTTCAGGCTTCAAGTTTCCCGCGTCAAGTTTCGCGGACTTCTCCAAATAGTAATCGTAGCCGCCGGGGAAGCCGGTGACGGAGCCGTCGGCAACCGAAATAATATGATCGGCCGCACCGCGCACAAACGCCACGTCGTGGCTGACGAAGCAGACGGTGCCCTGATAGTCGCGGATCGCCTTCTCCAGCGCCTCGCGGCCGTGGATGTCGAGGTTGGTCGTCGGCTCGTCGAGCAGCAGAAAATTCGGCGGATTGATAAAGATGCGCGCAAACGCCAGGCGGATTTTTTCGCCGCCGCTGAGCACGCCGGAGGGTTTATTCACCGCGTCGCCGCCGAACCCGAACGAACCGAGCAGTCCGCGCACATCGCGCTCCGGCACCGCCGGATTCGCATTGCGGACAATCGTCAGCAGCGACTGCTCCGGCGGCATCGTTTCGGCAAAGTCCTGTGACTGGTAGCCGAGCACCACTTTATGCCCCTCGCGGCGCACGCCCGACTGCGGCGCCAGCACACCCGCCAGCAGCCGCAGCAGCGTCGTTTTGCCCATGCCGTTAAACCCGACCAGCCCGATTTTCTGGCCGTGGCCGATCTCCAGATTCACATCGCGAAGAATCCAGCGCACGCCGTCATACGAAAAATTCAGATTCTGCACCGACATAATATGCGCGCCGCAGTGCGGCGGCGGCGGAATCCGCAGCTTCGACAGATTCGGCGGCGCAACCGGCGCTTTTACCACTTCGATCTTTTCGAGCATTTTGATGCGGCTCTGCACCTGCGCCGCTTTGGTCGCCTGCGCGCGGAAACGGCTGATGAAACTTTCGAGATGCTCTTTCTGCTCCACGTAGTTTCGGTAAGCCGCTTCCTGCTGCATGTGGCGCTGCTCGCGCTCCCGGATGTAATAGGTGTAACCGCCGGAATATTTCGTGACCGTGCCGCCGCTGACTTCCAGCGTGCGGTCCGTCAGCGACTCCAGCAGATAGCGGTCGTGGGAAATCAGCAGCATCGTGCCTTCGAAGCCGCGCAGAAAGCGCTGGAGCCATTCGACGGCCGGCAGGTCGAGATAGTTGGACGGCTCGTCGAGCAGCAGAATATCGGGCCGCGCAATCAGCGTACGCACCAGCTCGGCGCGCATCTGCCAGCCGCCGCTGAACGAGCGGAACGGGCGGTCGAACTCACTCTCCTTAAAGCCGAGTCCGCTCAGTGCGGCTTCGGCGCGCGACTTCAGATCGTAGCCGCCCAGATGTTCGAACTCGTGCTGCAAATCGCCAAGCCGCGCCAGCAGCCGCGTCTGCTCCGCGCCGGAAACCGTCTGCAAATCGTGCTCAATGCGGTGAATCTCCGCCTCCATCGGCTTGAGTTCCGCAATCGCATTACAGGCATAATTCAGCAGCGAGCCGTCCTGCGCGTGGGCGTGCAGCTGCTGATGCAAATGGCCGAGGCGCACATTCTTCGGCAGCGAGACATCGCCGCTGTCAGCCGACTGCTCGCCGCAGATCAGCCCGAACACCGTACTCTTGCCCGCGCCGTTCGGCCCGACCACGCCGACATGCTCGCCGGAATTGATGCGGAACGACACCTTGTCCAGCACCTCCTGCGTGCCGAACCGTTTGCTCACCTGGATAAAATCAATCATGCAGCCGGGGAATGTAGCGGTTCATCCCCTGTTTGGAAACCTAAACCGCTAATCCGCGCAAACGAACGCGAACACCAAGGCAGGCAAGGATGCCTGCGGTACGTACCGCCGCCATCCTGGCGGCCTTGATTGTAACGTTGGCTCCACATTGAGGTGGAACCTGACCTCCGGGCAGGTTCAGAACGCGCTCGGAGATCGCGTTCCACCTTTATTTGAGACCAGCCCGGCCGGTTGACAAACGCACAATTTCATACCTGCAGTTTGTGTCCCGCGCAGGTCACACGCAACGTTACCCAAAAAATTCACCGACCGCTTTATGGATGGCGGCGTGGTTTTCGGGGATGAACTGCAAGGCGTGGATTCCGGCGGCGCGGGCGGCGTCGACGTTGCGCTCTAAGTCATCGAGAAACAGGCATTGTTCACCTTTGACGCCGAGGTTTTCCAGCATGTGCCGGTAAATTTCCGCATTGGGTTTGCGGGCGCCAACCTGATAGGAAAGGAACAGTCCGGTCGCGCCGTCCAAAAAGCCGGGCCAGTTGCGTTCAATCGCTTCGATGTGGTGTTCGGCGATGTTGCTGAGCGTGTAAACCGGCAGGCCGCGGGCGATGGCTTCTTTGAACAGTCCGTAGCCGGTCTGGTTGACGGTGAACATTTTCTGCCAGACACCGATCAGGGTCTCCACCGTCCAGGAAAGTCCTTCGGCGGCATTCAGGTAGTCGACAAAGTCCTGGTCGCTGATGACGCCCTCTTCAACCGCGTGGTGCATTTCGAGGTCGCGTTCCGTCGGCTGCTTGACCGGCGCGCCGGAGTCGGCGGCGATCTGCTGGAGCAGAATCTGGAAGTCAAAATTCACCAGCACGTTGCCGATGTCGAAGATGAAGTATTTTTTGTTCATAGAAGCCGGAAAATGTAGCGGCATCCGGCGGCTGCGGCAATCCGCAACATCACTCATTATGCAGCAAGGCCGCCGGGACGGCGGCGATACGTACCGCAGGCATCCTGCCTGCCAAGTGCAGAAGGTGGAACGTGCCGTCCCGGCACGTTAAAGCAAGCATGCGCGGAGCGCCCGCTCCACGCCTGACTACGGGGCCGCAATAAAATCCGCCGGACGGGCGGAACAGAAGCGGATAAAGCCCGGAATTGAAGCGGCGTCCATACCGCGCCAGAAGATAATCCAGTCGCCCGCGGTGTGCCGTCCGTCGGCCTGCCGGTCGTACCACTGGTTGATCGGGTTGCCTTTGCGCGACCGCCAGAAGAAGGCGGGATGGTTCTTGCAGACTTCGTCCCAGAGCTCCTGAGCGAGACCTTCGCCGCGCGCTTCCGGGCCGACAGCGAATTTGGAGAGGTAGAGTCCTTCCGGATGATCTTCCAGCAATGCCGCACCGCGGTAATTTTCTTCGCAATAGATGTGCGTGGAAGCCGAGAAAACACCGGCTTTCGGCTTTTTGCCGAAGCTTTCTTCCAGCAGCGCCAGCAGCCGGTTTGAATCCGGCACCCGGCCGGAAAGAATGGTTGAACCGCGCCGGAAGACCGTCCCCGCGCCTTTGACGGTGAAAATTTCCTCAAGCAGGTTCATCGGCGCCGTGACGGATATGTGGGTGCCGGGCCGCGCTTCGAGCAGTGCGGCGGCGGTATCGGCCAGCAGCCGGTCGTCGGACGAAAGCGCGGGCAGCGGTTTCTGGGTGTAATAGTATTCCACGGAGAGTCCGCCGGCGGCGCGGATGAAGTGGATGCGTTTGCCGATGACCGGAACTTTCTGCAGCAGGCTTTCCAGCGTCTGAACATTTTCTTCGACAAAAACGGGTACGCTGGCTTTGCGCCGGCCGAGCTTCGGAAAAACCGTCCGCTCAAACAGCGGATGGTTGCTGAGGATGGCCCACTTGGCGCCGGCATCCGCACCGCAAAGCACAACCGCCGGCTTCAGGCCGAGCTTCAGGAGGAACTGAAGGTCGAAGGCAATGGCCTCCGCGCCCTGTTCAAGGCTTTCGAGATCCGGCACCAGCAGCGCGAAGCAGTCGGTGCCCGCAGACTGAAATTTGTTGAGGTAAAATTCGTATTCCTCGCGCCGGCCGATGCTGTCGAGAAACAGCCGTATGGTTTTGTTCAGTAACATGCGCAGAAGGAAACATCATTCGCCGGAAAAGTACATCAAAAATGCCAGCCGAAGCTTGGCGGCCGGACGGGTTGCAGTTAGGATGCGTCCGGTTAGTAAGTCGCCCGCCCGCCATGATCGTTAAAACGCCAGCTATTCCGCTCTACTGGACCGATGTCTCGAACACTTCGCGCATCGTCACCTGGCTGACCGCGCATTACGGAAAGCTCTCCACAACCATCAAAGGCGACCAGCGCAAAAACAGCCTCTTCCGCGGACAGTACGATCTGTTCTCGACCAGCGAGTTGCTCTTCTATGACCGCACCGAACGCGGCGCACACATCGCCAAAGAGTGCTCCATGCTTCACTCGCGAAGCGTTTTCCGCACGGACTGGCGCGCCTGCGCCGCCGCCGGTTATATTTCCGCGCTGTTTGCAAAAACCACCCCGCGCCACGGCCACGAACCGGGCCGGTTTGAGTTTTTTGAGGAAATGCTCGGTCTGGCCGAAGAGTACGGCCGCCATCCCGCCTTCCTCGTCTGGTTCGACCTGAAGTTCGCGGAATTCCAGGGCCAGCTGCTGCAACTGCACGACGATAAACGCCCGGTCTACCGCTTCGCCGCCGAATACGGCGGCATCATCCCGCCCGACTACGCCCGCTCGCAGCGCATCGCCGCCGCGCCGCTCGCGCCGGAATCCGTCGCCCTGCTCAAAGCGTGGCAGCAGACGGAAACTCCCGGCGAGGTTTTGGCGGCAGTTTACAGTCCGGCGCACTTTGCCCAGATCGAACGCGTACTGGAAAAATTCGTCACCTACCAGTTCGACCTGCCGCCGCACGTCCGCCGCACGGCAACTGAAATCCTTCGCGCCGCAT
>DAONGM010000118.1:0-5596 GCA_035404105.1 Pontiellaceae bacterium | reverse complement strand
TAAATATTCAGCAAACTTCAATTCCGCCGCCCGCTCATGGCGAACATACAGATCGACCCGGCAACAGCGGCGTTCAGCGATTCCACGTCTCCGGCCATCGCAATCGAAAGCTTCCGCGTTGCGCAGTTCTGAACCGCTTCAGAAACGCCGTGCGCTTCATTGCCGATCACCAGCACATTCTTCGGGCCGAACTTCATCTGATGCAGATTCTCGCCGCCGTGAACGACGGTCGAAATCAGATCGTATCCGGCTTTCTCCAGGGTTTTAAAAACCGTTTCATCCGTTTCCCGGCAATTGATGAACGGCAGCGAGCCCATCGTTGCCCGGACGGTTTTCGGATTAAACACTTCGACCGTTTCGCCATGCAGAAAAACACCGGCAAAGCCGAACGCAACCGCCGAGCGGATCAGCGTACCGAGGTTGCCCGGATCCGTCAGACTGTCGACCAGAAGATAGTTTCCTGTCTCCGGATTGATCTCCAAAGGTACCGGCACATAGTCCACCACGCCGAGAATACCCTGCGAAGTCCGGCAGTCGGAAAGCTGCTCCATCACATCGTGCGCAACGGCATAGACGGGCGCTGCAAAATCTTTTGCCAGTTCGGGCGCATCAGAGGAAACCCAGACTTCCTTGAGCCGGTACTGCGGCAGCGCCGGACCGCCCGCCAGAGCGGAAAGCGCGCGGACTCCTTCAATCACGAACGCGGAAGCTTCCTGCCGGTCTTTCTTCGAACGCAGCAGTGCGCGCACCGCCTTCAGTTTAGGATTATCTTTTGAGGTAACCGTCTGCATCAGTTCCGCCTTCCGTTCAGCCGGATAAAACCGCCCGCGTCGCGCTCCAGCTGCTGGAACCGCATATCCGGACGAAGCTTCATGCCCGCATTAAAAATATTGATGATGTGAAATGAATCGGCTTCGGCACGGTGATAATTTCCGCCCTGCACGCCGAGATATACCGAAAGCGGCTCAAGCGCGTAACTCTTCGCCTGCGGAAACCAGCAGCGGAAAAGCGGCAGCGTATCGCCGACCGTCAGATCGGGCGGTTCCACTCCGGCCCGCGTCAGCTCGGCCCGCAGAAACCCGGCGTCGAAATTCGCATTGTGCGCCAGCAGAATACTGTCCTGACAGAACGCGGCAAACTCCGGCCAGACTGCACTGAACACAGGCGCGCCGGAAACCATTTCGGTCGTAATCCCGTTTGCCTGAGTCGCATAAAAAGGCATCGGCATACCGGGATTAATCAGCCAGTTGGTAACGGCCAGAATTTCGCCGTCGCCGCGAAACCGGACCGCGCCGATTTCAACGATCCGGTCATTTTTCGGGCTGAAGCCGGTCGTTTCCGTGTCGAACGCCGTAAACGTCAGATTGGTTACCGGCGTTGCGGCATCCGGAAGTCCGGCAAAAAGCGTTCCGGCAGCCAGAATTGCGACAGTTAAAATCCGTACTTTTGCCGATCTCTTCGGTCGCTGCTTTTGCCTGCAAAAGCCTCTTTCACTTCGTTCAGTTCCAAACATTGGAACCGATAGTAATGTATCGGCACTTAATCTGAGAGCGGAAATTTTTGTGTTCTTTGTGCTCCTTCGCGGCTAATGTCTTCGACCATGAAATTGGCATCCGACATCCGAACCCTTTCCCCGCAACTGCAGGTCAGTGAAAACGCCTTGCTGCGCAATTACACCACCTTTCAGCTGGGCGGCCCCTGCCCGATCCTGATCGAAGGCGCAACCGCCGCGCAGCTTCCCGCCATTATCAAACTGCTCAACAAAGCCGGACAGCCGTTTCTCGTCATCGGCCAGGGGGCTAACCTCATTGTTTCCGACAAAGGAATCAAGCAGGCCGTCATCCGCTTCTGCTCAGAAAAGCCCGTGATTACAGCCTCCGGCAGCCGCGTCACCGTTTCCGGCGACACCCTGCTCGACGATCTGGCGCTCTTCACCATCGAAAACGAAGTCGGCGATCTGTCGTACTGCACCGGGATTCCCGGAACCGTCGGCGGCGGTATCGCCGGAAACGCCGGCGCCTTCGGACGGCAGATGGGCGACCACCTCGTCTCGGTTGAACTGCTCGGACTGGACGGAACCGTCCGCACCGTCCTGCACGATGAACTCGAATTTTCCTACCGCCATTCCAAACTCAAAGAAACCGGCGAGATCGTTCTCTCCGCCACCTTTGAACTTCCGGCAGCGGAAAAATCTATCATGCAGGCCGAGCGCGACCGGATTCTGCAGTTCCGCAAAGACCATCATCCCGACTGGCACAACGAACCGTGCGCCGGAAGCGTCTTCCGCAACATCGAGCCGACCTCCGCCGTCGAACGGCGCAAAGCGGCCGGTTTCTTTTTACAGGAAGCGGGCGCTCATCTGTTCCGCGTCGGCGGCGCACGGCTCTACGAAAAACACGCCAACATCATCGTCGCCGATCCCGGCTGCACCGCGCAGGACGTCTGGGAGCTTTGCGGGAAAATGGCCGCCGCCGTCAAAGAAAAATTCGGCATCGAACTCACCCGCGAAGTCCGGTTTCTAGGGAAATTCTGAACCGCGAACCACGCCAACGGGCGCGAATTTTTCAGCTGCGAAAAGCACAAAATTTTGAAAGGGAGGAACCCTACTTTTCCGGCGCGGCCTTCAGGATATCGCCTGCGGGAGAGGCGTCTGTCTCGATTCGGATGGTTGTTTCTCCTGCCGCAATGTGTCGGGCAACGCCATTGATTACGAGGGTATATTCCGAATTGCTTGTGACGACCACGGCATTTTTACCGTTGTAGATAATGTCGGTGTCGATGCCCCCGAACCGTAGATGTTTCAGCCCGTGCTTTGTGGTCTGGTAAAGTCGCCAGTCGACCTTTCTCTCCAGCGCATTGATCTGGTGAAAGCCCATGACGTTCTCAATGAATAAGGAGATGGGCCCCAGCGCCGACCACCCGCAGAAGTCCGGTCGAACCCGGCGCCGGCCGTGGTTGGCCGGAGTATCGCGGGAGGGGCTGTAACATTCCCAAATGGTGTGCGGCTCGTAGGTTTTATACGTTCGGAACATGTGCGCCAGAAGGTTCTCGGCGGCAGCGTCGGCTTCTTTGAAAAACCCGTATTTTTCGAGGGCTTTCGTGCCCATATAAGCCGTCGGCAGCCAAATTCCACCGCGCCAGTAATCTCCGTCGGGGAGCGTAAATGCCGGATCGTCTCTGGCGACCGTCACCCAGGGGCGTTCTCCGCCGAAGACAGCGGGATTCTGGATGTGCTCACGCATTCTCTCCGCCTGTTCGGGCGTGCAAATCTCTGCCAGCATCGGCCAGTAGGCGGCGGGGGTCTTCACTTTGAGAGGCTCGTAGGTTTCGGGATTCAAATCGTAATAAATGCCATCTTCCGCATTCCAATACAGCGTGTTGATCGTCTTTTTCAGCTCCTGGTACTTTTCCTTCCATTCGGCGGAAATCTCCGTGCATCCACTGGCATCGGCCAGTCGACTGATGTAGAGCGCGGAGAGCGCCTGCTGAGAAATGGCGTCAATCCAGAGACCGCCGCGTTTGCGCGGCGTATTGTCCATGCCGCTCTGAACACCGTCCCAAAGATAGCCGTTTTTTACCTTCTTGAGGGCTGTCGGTGCGCTTTGTTTGTGCTGCGGAGCCGACGACTTCATTTTCCAGCCGGGCTCCATCTGGTCGAACCACTCGAAATGCTTTTGGAGGTACTTTGTTTTCGTCAGCAGTTCGATGACATGGTTGCGGTCGCCGGTAATGGTGTAGTTGTCATACTCGACCCAGGCAAACAGCGGCGGATTATCCGGATGCTGAATATTCAGGGGATAAGCCCCGTCGTTATAGCGTTTGTCATGAAGCGGAACATAGAAGTTATTCAGGCTTTCCACGCCGGGGAACTCGTCAGGAGCATACTTGCAGAACAGCGCCATGAAGCAGGTGTCCCAGATCCAGATCGTATCGTCCCAGAACGCTTCGTCGATATAGGGCGACTGTGGGAGACCCGGCTGCGTTTTGATTTTCTGATGTGCAATCTCCCACGCTTTCCAATACAGCTCAACATAGCCCGGCTCTTTCTCAAATACCGGAACGGGCACCGATGCTCTCCAGTCGGCACTCTCTCCCGCCTGCAAAAACGAGAGGGATGTAAAGAGACTCAAGGTCATGACCATTAAAATTTTACGCATAATGTCCCTTTTTTCTGGGGTCGGAATCTAAAGAGCTTCTGAGGCAATCTCCAGCCGGCATATCGGCTCCGTAAGGATCGTTGTCTTTATGCGGTGTGCGTGCTCTCCATGACAAAGACTCCTTGCATAAAGACTGCTTCAGGGCGTTAAAACCGGCTGAAACGCGCCAGCGTTTTGCGGATTCGGGCGAGGACATTATCTTTGCCAAGGATCGCCAGAACCGGCGCAAGGTCGGGGCCGGACTGCTGGCCGGAAACGGCGATACGCAGCGGCGGCATGACATCGCCGAATTTGAGTCCGCCCTGTTCGACGAAGTCGTGCAGGGCTTTATTGACGGTTTCGGCGTCGAACTGCGGCAGGCTTTCAAGAATTCCGGCAATTTTTTCCAGCGTCTGGAAAACTTCCGGCTTCGCCAGTTTCTTCTCAACGGCTTTTTCGTCGTATTCGTAATCTTCCGTACAGAAGAAGGTCATGGCCGGAATGATGTCGGTACGGATTTTTATACGCTCCTGCATCAGCGCAAAAATGTCTGCGGCGTTTTCGCCGATTTCAAGATTCATGGTTCGGAGCTCTTCGCGGCACAGGGTGGCGAAGTCGACCGGCCGCATGGCGCGGATATATTCGCCGTTCATCCAGAGCAGTTTCCGCAGATCCATCTGGGCGGGCGATGAGCGGACGGTGGAGAGGTCGAAGGCCGCGATCATTTCGTCGCGGGTCATCACTTCGCGTTCGTCGCCGGGCGACCAGCCGAGCAGTGCGAGATAGTTAAACAGCGCGTCGGCAAAGAACCCTTTGGTCTGGAAGTCGCCGACAAAGGCGTCGCCGTCGCGCTTGGAATAAGGTTTCCCCTGCGCGTTGACAATCATCGGCAGATGGGCGAACTGCGGAACCGGCGCGCCGAGTGCTTGATACATCGCGATATGGCGGAAGGTGTTTTCGACGTGGTCGTCGCCGCGAATAACGTGGGTGATTTTCTGTTCGATATCATCCAGCACGTTGGCGAGATGGAACACCGGCGTGCCGTTGGAACGGACGATGACAAAGTCAGCCATGTCGGCGGCCTGTTTGCGAAGCGTTCCTTTGACCAGGTCGGTAAATTCAATGTCGGTACCGGGCATTTTAAAGATAATGCACTCGCCCTGCCCGGTTCCGCCCTTGTCTTCTTTATAGGCATGACCGGATGCCAGCAGTTGTTCCGCGGCGGCGAGGTGGGCGTCCATGCGGGTGGACTGATAAAGCGGCGTCTCGTCATAGTTCAGACCGAGCCATTCCATCGCTTCGAGAAGCGTTTTGATGGCTTCAGGTGTGGAACGTTCGCGGTCGGTGTCTTCGACGCGAAGCAGGAACTGCCCGCCGGTGTGGCGGGCATATAGCCAGTTGAAAATGGCGGCACGCATGTTACCGATATGAACATGGCCGGTCGGACTGGGAGCAAAGCG
>DAONGM010000117.1:4160-5670 GCA_035404105.1 Pontiellaceae bacterium | reverse complement strand
CCAGCTGGATGGGTTTGACGAGATAATCATCCATTCCGGCGTCAAGTCCGCGGGCCCGTTCTTCGCCGGCGGCATGAGCGGTCATGCCGATAATAAACGGCCGGGGTCCGCCGGACGACCGGTTGCAGATTTGCCGGGTGGCTTCCAATCCGTCCATGCGCGGCATCTGGATATCCATCAGAACGATGTCATAGGATTTGACGGCGGTCATTTCCACGGCCTCAACTCCGTCCTGCGCCAGGTCGGCGCTGTAGCCGAGTTTTGAAAGCATGCGCAATGCGACTTTCTGATTGAGCTGGTTGTCTTCGACGACCAGCAGCTGCAGAGGGCTGGCGACAGCCTGTGCAGCGGAAACAGCAACGGCTTCGCTGTAGTTGCCGCCTTCGCCTTGCAGGATATTGGCGATGTTCTGGTAGAGCAAAGCCGGTTTCACCGGCTTGACCAGATACGACGAGATGTCCATTGCCTCGGCCGGTTTTTCCAGTCCGATTGATGTCAGCACGATAATCGGCAGTTCGTGGGCCGGGCGGAATTTCCGGACTTCCCGGATCAGCATGGTTCCGTCCATCGACGGCATCTGCATGTCGCTGATCATCAGAATATATGCCCGTCCATCCCGGATGGATTGCAGCGCGTCGGCCGGACTGCCGAACGCGACGGGCTTAAGCCCCCAGCGGGTGAGCTGGGCCGACAGAATTTTCAGATTGGTTTCATTGTCGTCAACGATCAGCACGTCGCGGTGATCAACGGTAAACGGTTTCTGGTCGGTGCGTACCGTTTTTGTCCGCCGGGCGGCGGAAACCTGAATGGTGAAATGGAACACCGAGCCTTTTCCCGGAATGCTTTCGGCCTCAAGGCAGCCCCCCATGAGTTCACTCAGACGGCGGCTGATGGTCAGTCCGAGTCCGGTTCCTCCGTACTGACGTGTTGTAGAGGTGTCGGCTTGTGTAAATGCCTCGAATATCCGGTCGAGTTTATCTTTTTCAATTCCGATACCGGTATCGCGAACCGCGAAGGAAAGCTGATAACCTTTACCGGACGGTTTGCCGGAAACCGAAATGCCGACTTCTCCTTTGTGTGTAAATTTGAGGGCGTTGCTCAGCAGATTCAGAAGAATCTGGCGCAGACGTCCGGCATCGCCGCGCACAACGGGCGGCACATCGCTGCCCATCTCGCAGGTCAGTTCAATGCCTTTTTCCGCCGCCTTGGAAACCATCAGGTCAAGCGTGTCTTCAACGCACCGGATCAGATCGAAATCCTGGTCGTCAATTTCCATCCGTCCCGCTTCAATTTTGGAGAAGTCCAGAATGTCGCTGATGATGGACAGCAGTCCTTCGCCGCTGATCCGGATGGTATTGGCAAAATCCCGCTGTTCGGCATCCAGCTTTGTTTCCATCAGCAGATCGGTCATGCCGATGACCGCGTTCATCGGTGTGCGGATTTCATGACTCATGTTTGCCAGAAAGGCGCTTTTCGCCAGATTCGCCGCTGCGGCCTGCGCGGCCATTTC
>DAONGM010000117.1:0-4060 GCA_035404105.1 Pontiellaceae bacterium | reverse complement strand
GCCGAGGCTTTATTTGCCAGCCCCACAACTCCGACAATCTGTTCACCTCTGAAAACCGGAACTGTCATGAAATTGGAAAGGTGGACATGGCCCTGCGGATAGCCTTTCTTTAAGGAGTTTGTCGCCTGAAAGTCGTTAACAATAATCGGGCGGCGCTGCCGGACGGCTTCACCCCAGATACCGGTTTTATCCAGCTCGTAGCAGGTTTGCGGATTGGCCACGGCGCATGACGGCATGACATCTTTTGACCAGGTGTTGAGCACAAACTCTTTGCGGTCTTCATGGTAGTGATAGATGTAGCCGATTCCGCTGCCGGTCAATTCGATGACCTGCTCCAGTGAATAATCGAGAAACTCCTGAATGGTATCGGACGGATGCTGCAGAATATCGGTCAGCTTTTGCAGCCGTGCATTGTTCCGTGCGACATCTTCTTCCGCCTGTTTGCGCATCAGCGCTTCGCCGATATGTGCGGCGATACTTTCAAACCGCTCTACAGCCGTGAGCGAAAGACGGCTCTTCCGGCGGTCGTTGATCTGGAGCAGGCCGACGATTTCATTCTGCATGCGGATCGGGATGAGCGCGATGGTGGCGTATCCCGTATGAATGCAATAGTTATGCGGATTCCAGCGCGGATCCTGATCGGCGGGGAGATCCAGCAGCGGGGCCGAATCATTGATCCAGAAGCTGCCGCCTTTGGTGAACAGCGGATGGTTCGGGTCGGCTTTGCCGGAAATCACCAGCCCGCAGGTGCATTCCAGACAGACTTTTCCGTGGCAGTCGCGGCACAGTTCGCCGTTTTTATCACGCTCGATAATTGAATTCTCCTTGAGCAGGAAGTCATCGGAGAAACCATTCTGGGCGAAGTAGGGGAAATCCTCGCCGTCCTTCAGCCGCATGCCCAGCGCTTCGAATCCGGTCGTTTTTTTGATCAGAGCGAAAACGTGCTGTACCGTTTCCTGCCGGGAATAGGGCTCGTTGAGAATCCGCAGGATTTGGTTTTCCAGATCGCGATAGAGCTCCATCTGTTTGCGCTCGGAAATATCCACAAAGCATTCCAGCAGCTTTTCCTGACCGTTCAGCTGAATTCTTTTGACGGTTTTAAGAATCGGCAGGCAGCTGCCGTCAGCCCGCAGCATTTCCCGTTCGGCATTCTCCACGGATTTTCCCATATCGCAGACCGGACAGGCGCCTTCATCGGCCGGGCACAGCAGCCGGTGGCACCGCTGTCCCAGCAGATGATCCACCGGCGCGCCGAAGAGTTCGGCTACATAGCTGTTGACCCGCTCGATCACCCGGGTTTCAGGATCGATGATGACCACTCCGGCGGGAAGATTGTCCAGCAGAGCGCGCTGCAGCGTTTCGTTGTCGCGCAACTGCTCGCGCTGACGGTATTCCTCCGTCACGTCGCGGAAAACGAGTACGGCTCCGATGACGCCGCCGTCCGCGTCATGAATCGGCGCGCAGCTGTCCGCAATCTGAAGTTCTGTGCCGTCGCGCGCGATCAGTGCCGTGTGATTCGCCAGTCCGATGATGCGGTTTTCGCGCAGCGCGCGGTCCACCGGTATCTCAGCGTTCTGCCGCGTTCCGGCGTGGATAATGCGGAAGACTTCGGCAATCGGCCGTCCGGCGGCTTCGCCGGTTTCCCAGCCCGTCAGCTTTTCCGCGATGATATTGAGGCCGGTCACACAGCCGCTGGCGTCGCAGGTGATCACGCCGTCGCCGATCGAACGCAGGGTGGCCGCGAGGAGCGCTTCGCTTTTCTGCCGTGCGGACGCGGACTGATGCAGCGTCCGGTAATAATTCTTCTGGGTCCGCAGCCAGAATATGAAGCCCGCTGCGCCTGCCATGCCAACCAGACAGAACAGCAGAATCAGAATGGCGCCGGAGCGGGCGCGCCAGTCGGCGAACACTTCGGCGGTGTCCTGCTTGGCCACCAGAAACCAGGGGGAATCCGGAACCGGCTGGAGCGCCGACAGCACATCCACCCCGCGATAGTCCTTGCCCTGCATGATGCCTTTATGGCCCAGCACGGCCATCACAGCCGGCACCTCGGTCTGCGTTAAAGGAATACGAAGTTTTAATGCCGTGCCGGCGCGGTGACGGAGTTCGTTTAAAAAAAGCACATCCTGACCGTCGCGGCGCACCAGCAGTGTTTCGGCAGAGCGGCTTGAAACGGGCCACGACTGAACCAGTGAATAAAACCGGTCGGCATCGTAGCTCAGGATAATCGCGCCGATGGCGCGGGTCGGGTCGCTGTTTGCCACAAGCGGCGCAACAATATTCAGATGCCGGAATGCGCCGGATGCATCGGTGTGAAAATCGGTCAATACAGGCTTCCGGTTGCGCAGCGCTTCCGTCAGCTCTGCCGCCAGCGATGAATAGTCGCCGGGACCGGCATTCAGTGTCAGGCGCACTTGTCCGTTGGTATCCACCAGCAGGATGTCGGCATAGGCATAATATTGCTGAAAGTTCCGCAGTGTATCGCGCAGTTCGTTTTCAAGTCCGGGCTGCGGAGCCGCCAGAAACTGCTCCAGATCGCGCACCAGCGACCGGTTTCCGCTCAATGTGCCGGCATCGCCCAGCCGTTCCGTCCGCCAGTTTGCAATTTCATTGGCCTTCAGCAGTGCAATGGAGGACAGCTGGTGTTCCACATCGTTCCGGATCGCTGTCTTTTGCGAACGGTAATACTGAATACCGCCGGCCAGCACGGTCAGGATCACGAGCGACACGCCGATCAGCGGCGCCGGCAGGTTGCGCAGTACGGGTTGTGCCGGTCTGTCGGGCAGGTCGCGTCCGGCCAGACGGCGGGCGACGGCGATGACGGCGGCGCTGCCGAGGAGTGCCAGCATCATGCCAACGGGCATCGCCGATTTAGCAGCCACTTCCCGGTACCAGGAGCGGGCATCGACATCCATTCCCATGACCGCCAGTACGGAATCATTCCGCGGATCGATGATCGGCATCAGTGCCGAAATCCACTGACCCCACTGATCTGTAACCGGGCCGACGACCTCCGCCGTTCTGCTGTTGAATACGCGGACGTAGCCTGCCGGGACATCGCCGTAGATTTCGCCGGGCGGCGAATAATCCGCCGAACCGGCGGGCTCGCTGTCGACGAAGAAAAAAACCGCGCCGTCCGCTTTGCGGCCCATCAGATAGATGAACCGGCATTGCGGGGCGGCCGCCCGGATGGCGGCAAACTGGTTTTTGAGCCGCACATACGCTGGGCTGTTCAGGTCGTCCTTTGTTCCCGACAGATTCCGTATGCGGTCAATATTTACAGACTGCACGATAATGCGCGCCTGCTGGAGAAGGTCGTCCCGCATCTGCCGGTCGGTACGCAATACCGTCTGCCAGCTGAAAACCAGTATCAGGATCAGCAGCAATGAAGACCCGGCCGTCAGCCAAAGATGTTTTCTCCCGAGCGGCCCCGGGTCTTGCTTTTTATTCATGTCAGGCGATCTCCCCCGCTTTTTTTTCAACCGAAGTGTACATAAATTTCACTGCCGAAGCCATGAATAATTGCCGGCGCGAACGCCTGCTCTCGAAATTTAACTTGATCTGAAAGCGGTTTAGTTTTCTTCTTATTGTCTAATCGACAGGAGGACACTATGCCGCGAATCATCAACAAAGACGAATGTGTTAACTGCGGAGCCTGCGAGCCGGTTTGCCCGGTAAGCTGCATCTCGGAAGTGGACAGCAAACGTTTCATCAAGGCGTCCGACTGCATCGACTGCGGAGCCTGCGAACCCGTCTGCCCCGTCAGTTGCATTCACGAAGCGTAGGATCTCAAAGCATTGGGAATATTCAGGTGGAACGCGAGCTCCGGGCGCGTTTAAGCGTGCGCGGAGCGCCCGCTCCACCGGTTTTAAACCACGGGCCAATGGCCGGGATACGGCGCTTCGATGACAACCTCTGCTTTCGTCACCGGATGAACCACCGTCAGCCGCGCATGGTGCAGCCCGATCGCGCCGCCGGGCAGTTTGATTTTGGAGCCGTACTTTTCATCGCCGGCAATCGGGCAGCCGATGGCGGCCAGCTGCGCGCGGATCTGGTGATA
>DAONGM010000116.1:0-5896 GCA_035404105.1 Pontiellaceae bacterium | reverse complement strand
GCCTATTTCTTTTTGAGAAATCCGCCCAGCAGGGCCCCGCCCGCTTCGATCAACTGCTGTTCCTGCGTTTTCGGCTGCACAGCAGGCTGCGCCGTTGTGGAGGATGGAGCGTTGGTTGCCGAGGTCGGCGGCTGCGGCTGCGTTCGGCCTTTCAGCAGCTCCTGCGGATTGATTTTGCCGTCTTTCAGAAACTGCCCGGCGGCATCCTTCAATAAGTTCTGTCCCTGGGATTTGGCGGCGGAAAGCAGCGCCTCTTTGATGAATTTCTGGAAGTCCGGCACCGAGGGCTGAGTGATGGTTCCCGCGACCCGGTAGGTCAGCGGCGGCGCGATCAGGTGCTTGCCGCTGCGTTCCGTAAAGAGCAGGCCGACCGGCAGGCTTTGCAGCTTGGACTCCAGCTGTCCGCCGACGCCCGGCGTGAACTGAAGATCCAGACGTTCATCAAAGCCGATTTTCCCTTTGGCCAGCAGCAGGTAATCCGGTCCGCTCAGGCGGGTGCCGTCCAGGCTCACGCCGTTCGCGGCGGAGTTGACGCTGAGGACGCCCTGGTCCAGCCGGATCTGGCGGAGATCCGGCAGGCTGAGGGCTGTGGCCGCGACGTCCTGATAAGGCAGGCGGTCCAACGCGATCGCGCCGGTTTCGAGATTGAAATGGATGTCCGAGTTCCGGCTGAGATTCGCCGCCGTTATGCCGGCGCCTTTGACATCGAGCTTCAACGACTTGATGGAGGCCGAAACGGTGTCGCGGAAGGCCGCCGGAACAAAGCTCTGGATAACCGGCTGCAGATCCAGGGCGCCGGACTCGGCATGCGCTTCATACAGATAGCCGGGCCGTCCGAGGTCCGCACTCATCTTCATACGGATCGGCGACTGGTTGAGCTTCAGTTCGAGCGGGTCGAGCACCACCTTGTTGTCGCGGACGCGGAGCGAGCCGGACAGCGGGGCAATCAGCAGCTGCCGGTAAACAATTTTTTCGAAGCGGAAATCGGTTTTCAGGTTCAACCCCTTAAGGTCTACCGCCGGCGGCTCGGTTACAGGGAAGACCGGCTTCGGGGTCTTGGCCGCGGGCTCGGCCGGAGCCGCGGGCTTTATCGGCGATTTGCCGCCGGTCGGCACGGCAGCCAGCGCCAGCAGCGGTTCGATATCCAGAATCCCCGACTGTATCGTCAGGGAAATTTCGTTGCTGGCGGGCGGCAGCGTTAAAGCCCCGCTGACGTTCACGTGCGCGATGCGCCGTCCATTACTGTCCGCCGCCAGCTCCATCCGCCGGATGCTCAGACGGGACAAACCGTCCAGTCCGAACGAAAAATCATCGCGGATATCGAGGTTGCGGATTTGCCGGGAGGCGGTATCCAAGCCGAGGCCGGGAATCTGCACACTGCCCTCCGCACGGATCTGCTGCCCTTGGCCGGCAATTTCCAAACGAATATCCGCGCTCAGTTCACCGCCCGTCAGCTTGGTTCCGCCGTCGGCCGGCAGAAAGGCGTTCGCCGTCAGCAGATTAAACCGCTGAATGGAGAGCTGAAGCTTGGCCGGAGCCGCCTGTACGCCGCTTCCGGACGCAGCCGGACTGACTGTTAACGGGCTGGAAAGAGCGAGACTGACGATTTCGCGGCCGCTTTCGCGCACGCCGCTCTGCAACCGGTCGATGGTCATCGCCCGGGTTTTCAAATCCACCGCCAAGGCATAGTCCAGATTGACCGTGAGCGGCGGCAACGCGCGCTTGAACGACGGCGCCGTGACAACCGCATCGCGAATGCTCAGCTTTCCTGCCGAGCCCAACCGGTCGCCGGCCTGAAACCGAACCGTTCCCTGATAGTCGATCAGCGTTTGGCCGAAATCGAGTCCGCCGGCGAGCGCTCCGGCCAGATTCAAGGCGGAGGATTGAATGGGTCCGACATGCACATTCAAATCGGCCGTCAGCGGATTCAACGTTCCGCTGCCGTTGACTTCAATCGCAGCCTCTTCTTTGCCACGGAGACTTTCGGCCAGCCGCAGCCGCTGCAATTCAAAGCGGGAGCCATCACCGGTCAGCGCCAGTTCCGCCGCTACAACACGTCCGTCCAGCGCGATCTGCCGGAAATGCCCGGCCCACTCCTCCAGCCGCACGGACAGCTGAACGCTGCGCGGCTGCAAGGCGGAGTCGATCTCCGCGCTGAGGGTCCCTTTGAGCTTCGCATTCGTCAGCTGAATTTCCGGGCCCTGCAAAAAGCGGATGTCGCCCCGCAGCTCGATACGGGTCGGCTTATCCAGCTGAAACTCCGGCAGCTCCAGATTAAATTTCTCGAGGGCAAATTCCAGCGGCTGACCGTTTTCGCCGGCCTGTTTGACGTATACGCTGGCGTCCACAATGCGCACGTTATGGATCACCGGACGCAACGGCAGCCCGCCGCTCTTGCTTTTCTCACCCTGTTTCACACGGGCGGACGGATCTTTCGCCGGCTGCGGAGGTTTAGCGCCGCCCGCGGCATCCGGCAGAACCTGAACCTTTACTCCGTCCAGCAGGATTTCATCGACGGCCAGTTCACCCTGAAACGCCCGCAAGAGTCGGTAGCGCAAACGCACCGTATTCGCATGTAGGAGTTGATTGGAGCCGGATCCGACCGCCAGATTCTGAATCTCCACGCCGGAAAACAGCGAAACCTTCAACCGGCCCGCCGTCACGGGCTGGCCGATCGCCTTGCCGACGCGCGGCAGCACCTGCCCGGTAATAAACCACTCGCTGGTCAGACAGCCGTACAGCAAGCCGAGTCCGCACACGATGACCGCCAATAGCGCTAAAACGATTTTCATCCAGGTTTTCATCTTGAACTATCCCCCAGGTATTCATGCCTCAAAACGCGCTCCATCCCAAGGACGCGCGATAAAATACTGCCTGAAGCCCGACATCAAAAAACCGGAGCAGTTTCCCGTCGCCGGCTTTTTGGGACAACTGATAACTCAGGCTTTTTGCGCCTCGAGCAGTTCTTTGATCCCCTTCTCGGCGAGATCCATCATTTGAGCCATCTGCTCTTTGGTGAAGGGTTCTTCTTCGGCGGTGCCCTGCACTTCGACGAGTTTGCCGGAGGCGGTCATGACGACGTTCATATCGACTTCCGCTTTGGAGTCTTCAAAGTAGCAAAGGTCGAGCAACGGCACGCCTTTGCAGATGCCGACGCTGATGGCGGCGATGGCTTCCTTGATCGGATCTTCTTTGATCAGCTTTTCGGCGAGCAGACGGTCCACCGCCATGCGCAGCGCAACATAAGCACCGGTGATGGACGCGGTGCGCGTTCCGCCGTCGGCCTGAATGACGTCGCAGTCGATGTAGAGCTGGCGGCGGCCCAGTTTCTTAAGATCAATAACGGAGCGGAGCGCGCGGCCGATCAGCCGCTGGATTTCCATCGTGCGGCCGCCGAGCTTGCCGGCGGTGGCTTCGCGCTTGGCGCGGTCGGGCGTGGCGCTCGGAAGCATCGAGTATTCGGAAGTGACCCAGCCGCCTTCAACGTTCTGCGCGCGCATCCAGCCGGGGACGTTTTCGTCCACGCTGACGGCGCAGATGACTTTGGTGTTGCCCATCTCGACCAGCACCGAAGCTTTGGCGTTGATGGTGAAATCGCGGGTGAATTTGACCGGGCGCAGCTGGTCCGGTCGCCGTCCATCGTATCGCAGTTCTGCCACGTTGATAAACTCCTCGAGGTTGATGCCTGTATTGATTTTGTTGAACGGTTTTTTATCCATAAGGGTGCCGATTATGCGAATCCGGCCCCTGATTGCAACGGGGAAAACCGATAAACCGCACCGGAAATTCAACCGCAGAGGTCACTGAGGCACAGAGACAGAAGCTTTACAAAACACACAGGGCAAAATCATTTCTGAGACGTTGCGTCTCCCTTCGCCCTGCCATCATTTCCATTGTATCAAAAAAGCTCTGTACCTCAGTGACCCCTGCTGTGAAAAATTAAACCCTAAATCCTAAGGTCTAAAGCCTTCATCCTTACCGGGCCGGCGACCGGCGCGGCGAAAATGATCCGCCGCGATGTGCCGGACGCGGCGCATGACCTTGACTCGGTCCGCGGGACGGGCCGGAAAAGCGGCGCTGTCCGCGCTGACCTTTCGGTTCGGGCCGCGCCGCAGCGCCGGTGGCGTTGCGTGCATCTTCGGAATGATATTTGTGCGTCTTATCCACGGGAATGGATTTACGGATCATTTTTTCAATATCACGCAGAAAGTCGCGCTCGCGGGCGGCGCAGAACGCCACGGCGTCGCCGTCCGTTCCCGCGCGGGCCGTGCGGCCGATGCGGTGAACATAGGTTTCCGGTTCTTCCGGCAGATCGTAATTCACGACGTGCGTGATGCCGTCTACATCGAGACCGCGGGCGGCGATATCCGTCGCGATAAGCGCGCGCAGTTTGCCGGTCTTGAAATTGTGCAGCGCCGTCGTGCGGGCATTCTGCGACTTATTGCCGTGAATCGCGGCGGCGCTGATACCGGCCGACATCAACTGCCGGACCACTTTATCCGCACCGTGCTTGGTGCGGGTGAAGACAATCACCTTGTCCATGTTGTGGTCGGTGATCAGATCAATCAGCAGCTCGTCTTTGTTTTCTTTATCAACAAACATCAGCTTCTGCCCGATGCGCTCAACCGTCGGCTGACCCGGATCAATGGTAATCTGAACCGGATCGCGCAGCAGTTCCTTCGCCAGACCGGCGACCACCGGCGGCATCGTCGCCGAGAAAAAGAGCGAGTGGCGTTTGGCCGGCAACTTGGCAATCACCTTGCGGACCGACGGAATAAAACCCATGTCGAGCATGCGGTCGGCTTCGTCGAGAATGAACAGCTCGATCTGATCGAGCTTGATGTGGCCCTGTGCCATCAGGTCCAGCAGACGGCCCGGTGTGGCGACGACGACATCGAGACCGCGGCGCATCGCCTGAACCTGCGGGTTCTGACCAACGCCGCCGAAAATGACGGTGTGGGTGACGTTCAGGTGACGGCCATACGTCTTGATGCTGTCGCCGATCTGGGCGGCCAGTTCGCGCGTCGGCGTGAGAATCAGCGCACGCGGTTTTCCGCCGGGCGCGGTTTTTTTATTCTGCGTCATTTCCTGCAGCAGCGGCAGCGTGAACGCGGCGGTTTTGCCGGTACCGGTCTGCGCGCAACCGAGCAGATCGCGGCCTTCCAGCAGATGAGGAATCGCCTGCTGCTGAATCGGTGTAGGAGTCGTGTAGCCTTCTTCGGCAACAGCGCGCTGCAGCGGCTCAATAAGAGCCGCGAATACATTCTGTGATTTCATGAACCTTCTTTTCCGTCCGGAATATTTCAAAAATCTCTGCCTGCCGGACGTGTAGGGAAAGAAGATACTGCGTAATCCGCAGCGTGCGGCCCGCGATGTGCAGACCGAATTGAGCCGTGGGTTGTAGGCTTATGCCGCCGATGTGTCAACCTAAGATTCAAAAAAGGTGGAACGTGCCGTCCCGGCACGTTGTGCAAATTCAAAACGCGCCGGGACGGCGCGTTCCACCTGAGACATCCGTTTTGAACGGTTGCGTCCCGCCCTGCGGGGTGTTAAAAACACGTCGTTCTGCCACCACTCAAAAGGAGACCCCATGAGCCTTGCCGACGAGATTCAGAAACTGAACGACCTCAAACAGGCCGGAGCCATTTCAGAACAGGAATATCAGCAGGCTAAAGATAAACTGCTGGGAAAATCCGGCCAGCCCGGACCGCGTCCTGCACTGGATGCAAACTCCTGGGGACTGTTCATCCACCTCTCGCAGTTCTTCGCCTATTTGCTTCCGCTGGCCGGACTCATCGTCCCGCTCATCCTCTGGCAGATCAAAAAAGACGAATCCGCCCTCATCGACCGGCACGGCAAAATCGTCATGAACTGGCTGCTTACCGAGTTCATCCTG
>DAONGM010000115.1:0-5918 GCA_035404105.1 Pontiellaceae bacterium | reverse complement strand
GCGATTTCGCTCGGGCCGGCGACCATGTCGAGGGCGACTTCGCCGTAAACCAGCCGCTTGGCGGCGGTCACATACGGCCCGCCGGGGCCGACGATTTTCTGTACTTTCTTAATCGTCTTGGTGCCGTACGCCATGGCGCCGATGGCCTGGATGCCGCCGACTTTATAAATTTCGGTCGCGCCCGCCAGATTGAGAGCATAGAGAATGTACGGATTCACTTTGCCTTCCGCATTGGCAGGCGTGCAGGCAACCCGTTCCGGAACGCCGGCAACCTGCGCCAGCGTGAGCGTCATCAGCGCGGTTGAAGCAAGCGGTGCGGCACCGCCGGGAATGTAGGCGCCGACGCGGTCGAGCGCGACGAATTTTTCGCCGAGCCAGCCGCCCTGCGGCGCAGGCATCCGCCAGTCTTCGCGCAGTCCGGCGACGGCAAATTCGGTGATTCGTTTATGCGCTTCTTTGGCGGCTTTTTTAAACCCGGCATCGACCGCTTTTTTCGCTTCGGCAAGTTCGGTTTTGGAAACGCAAATCGTTTCCAGCGTGACGGTTGAGCGGTCAAACTGCCGGGCATATTTCACAACGGCGCTGTCGCCGTCTTTTTTAATGTCCGCCAAAACACCGGCGGCGATTTTATCCGCGCCTTTCTCAACCGGCGGGCGGAGCAGAAAATCTTCAATCCGGGTTGAGCGCCCTTTGGCGCTGTATTTCAAAATGGGAGCATCGGTCTTTTTCATAATGCGGTCAGGCGTACTGTTTGAAGTATTTGATGGTGTGCTTGAGCCCTTCTTCCAGCGGTATTTTCGGCTCCCAGCCCAGCTTTTCTTTAGCAACGGTAATGTTCGGCTGGCGCTGTTTCGGGTCGTCGGACGGCAGCGGCTTGAAGACCAGTTCGGTTTTTGAACCGGTAAGCCGGATGACGGCTTCGGCCAGTTCCAGCATGGTGAACTCGCCGGGATTGCCGAGGTTGACCGGGCCGGTAACATCGTCCGGGGAATCCATCAGGGCGAGGAATCCCGCGATCAGGTCGTCCACATAGCAGAACGAGCGGGTCTGTTTTCCGTCGCCGTAAATGGTAATCGGCTCCCCGCGCAAGGCCTGCATGATGAAGTTGCTGACAACGCGGCCGTCGTTGGGGTGCATGTTGGGGCCGTAGGTGTTGAAGATGCGGGCAACTTTGATTTTGACGCGGTTCTGCCGGTGATAGTCAAAGAAAAGTGTTTCGGCGCAGCGTTTGCCTTCGTCATAGCAGGAACGCGTTCCGACCGGGTTGACGCGGCCCCAGTAGCTTTCAGGCTGCGGATGGATTTCCGGATCGCCGTAGACTTCGCTGGTGGACGCCTGGAAAATCTTCGCGCCGACACGTTTGGCCAGACCGAGCATATTGATGGCGCCGATGACGCTGGTTTTGGTGGTCTGCACCGGATCGTGCTGGTAGTGCGGCGGCGAGGCCGGGCAGGCCAGATTGTAAATTTCGTCCACTTCGACAAACAGCGGAAAGGTGACATCGTGCCGCAGAATTTCAAACCGGGGATTATCCAGCAAATGCGCTACATTGCCGCGCCGGCCGGTGAAAAAGTTATCCGCACAAACGACATCGCAGTCGCGATTCAGCAGCGCTTCGCACAGGTGTGAGCCGAGAAACCCGGCACCGCCGGTGACCAGTACCCGTTTATTGAAGTGGTATTTTTTCATGCTTTGCTTATCCTCTGCCTTCTAAAACCGGTGGGATGCTATCTTTCCAACCTATGGAAACCAAACAAAAACTGATTCTTGCCAGCACCTCGCCGAGGCGCGTTGAGCTGCTGAAGAGCGCGGGCTTCGCTTTCGAAGTTTTACGGCCGGATGCCGACGAAAAACTGCACGCCGGCGAAGCGCCGGTGGCCTACGCCGTCCGCACCGCGCGTGAAAAAGCGGAAAGCATCGCCGCCCGGCCCGGCACGGTGGTACTCGGTGCCGACACGGTGGTCGCGGTGGAAGGCCGGATTCTCGGCAAACCGGCCGACGCTCATGACGCCGAACGGATGCTGCGCCTGCTTTCCGGCAAACTGCACGAAGTTATCACCGGCGTCTGCCTGCGGTCGCCGGAGAAGACAGTCTGCTTTCATGCGGCCACCGCCGTACTGTTCCGCGATTTGTCCGATGAAGAAATCGCGGCCTATGTCGCCACCGGCGACCCGCTTGATAAAGCCGGAGCCTATGCGATTCAAAACGGCGCGGCGGGCATGGTGCGGCGCATCGACGGCTCCTATTCAAACGTCGTCGGCCTGCCGCTGTGTGAAGTGATTGAAGCATTCAAGGAGTTCTGATGGACGCAGGTCTTTATATTGTGGGCACACCGATCGGCAATCTGGGCGATATGACCGCGCGCGGCATTGAAACCCTTAAAGCGGCTTCGCTGATCATCGCCGAAGACACGCGGACAACGCGTAATCTGCTGAATCACTTTGAAATCAAAACCCACTGCATCAGCTGCCACAAGTTCAACGAGGCGCAGCGCTGCGACGAAATCATCGCCCGCATCCGCAACGGCGAAGCCGTGGCGATGGTCACCGATTCGGGCATGCCCTGCATCTCCGACCCCGGCGCCCGCGTGGTGGAAGCCTGCCGCGCGGCCGGCATCATGATTACCTCTGCGCCCGGCCCGACGGCCGTGACGACCGCGCTGGCACTGAGCGGATTCGGCGGCCACGGCTTTCTTTTCGCGGGTTTTCTTCCGCGCAAGAGCGGGGCGCGGCGGCGGACGCTGGAGCAGTGCGCCGCGCTGCCGGTTCCGGCGGTTTTCTACGAATCGCCCTACCGGTTGCTGAAGCTGCTGGAAGAAATTGAGGCGGTCATGGGTGCAGACCGGCAGGTTTTCGCGGCCCGCGAGCTGACAAAAAAGTTTGAAGAACTGATCCGCGGTACTCCGGCGGAAATCCGGCAGCGGTTCGGCGAGCGCACGGTCAAAGGCGAGTGCGTCGTAATAATCGGACCGGGCGAATAATGTTTTCGCTGATTATCGTTTGCACTGCTCTATGCAGCCGACTAAACTTTCGCCGCTTGAAATGAGGAATTCTTTATTATGCTCGGAGTTGAACAAAGTAACGACGATTTGCAGGCGGCCATTGCCGGGGATAAAGTTTTCATACGCGTGACCGGGCGCGGCTCCTTCAAAGTCAGCACGACCCTGAAACAGTTCATTGCCCAGGTTGTCGCGCAACAGCCGATTTCAACCGTGGTGCTTGATCTGACCGAATGCATCGGCATGGACAGTACATTCATGGGCGTCCTCGCCGGACTTTCCGGACGCCTGAAACAGAACAGCCAGACGCTGGAGCTGATCAACCTTTCTGAAAAAAATGCCAATCTGCTGGCAACCCTCGGCGTAGATCAGGTCATCGCCCACTACAGCCACAGCCACGGCCATGAAGTGCCGGATCAGAATGCCAAGTCGCTTTCGATCGCCCAGGTTACCAAAAAAGAGCTGGCCGAAACCGCATTGCAGGCGCACGAAACCCTGGTGGAACTCAGCGAAGAAAACCGGCCGCGCTTCAAGCGGGTCATCGAATACCTCAAAGCAGACGTCGACCGGCTCAACTGAATCCTCTTATGGCTGAACAACTGTCAATCTGGATCACTCCGTTCCTGATTTTTATACTCGGCGCGCTTACCGCCGCCGTGTTCTACCGGACGCTCGGCCGCAGCCGGCAGATCCGCCGGCAGAATTCCGCGCTCCGGCAGGAACGCGAAGTTATTTTCGACTTCATTCATAACATCGGCGAAGTGTTCGCGGACGCCGAAGAAATCAAAGCCGATTCACTGCTCAAACGGATTCTGTTTTTCGCCACTAAAACCGGCAAAGCCGCATCCGGCGCCATCTACCTTTATAACGCCGAGCGTACACAGCTCTTCGCCCGCGCCGTTTCCGGGATTTTTCCGCCTCTTTACGACGCCGAACAGGTGCACACGGAACAGCTGCTCGCCAAATCACAGTATCTCGAAACGCTGGTGAAAACCCGAGCCGTTGCCGCCGGCGAGGGCTTGATCGGCTCTTCCGCCTCCGTCGGCAGCAGTATCATCATTGAAGATGCGGAAATTGATGCCCGCGTTCCTTCCTATGCGGATGACTTTCTTAAAATCCGCTCTTTGCTGATCGTTCCCATGCGTTTCGGCAACGAAGTGCTCGGCGTCATCGCGCTTGCCAACCGCACCGACGGCCAGCCCTTCACGCCCGGCGACCTTAACCTGCTTCAGGCGATGGCCGACCAGGCTTCCGTTCCTGTTCACTACACCGGACTCAAGGCCGATCTGGACCGTAAACGGCAGCTCGACCGCGACATGCAGGCCGCGCAGCAGATTCAGATGTCGCTGCTCCCGCAGCACCTGCCGCAGCTCAGGGATGTCCGGCTCGCCGCTTATAACCTTCCCGCCTTCAACATCGGCGGCGACTACTACGACGTCATCCAGATCGACAATGAACACCTCGGCATCGCGATCGCCGATGTTTCCGGAAAAGGCATCGGCGGCGCCATGATGATGGCCGTCTGCCAGGGCGTTCTCCGCGCCCGCGGGCCGCAGGAGCAAAGTCCGGCGCGCATGCTGTCCGAACTTAACCGCGTCCTGAGCGCCAATCTCGCCGAAGATATGTTCATCACCATGCTTTACATGGTTTTAAACACCCGCACCCGCGAACTCCGGCTGGCCCGCGCCGGCCATGAGCGCCCGCTGCTCAAACGTGTTGAGCATGACAAATCCGAAGCGCTCGATGCCGCCGGAATCGCCATCGGTCTGGCCGGAGCGGATATTTTCGACAGCGCAATCAAAGATGTTTCCGTCCAGCTTTCCCCCGGCGACGTCGTCGTCCTCTATACCGACGGCATCACCGAGGCGCTCAATGAGAAAAACGAAGAATGGGGAACCGCCAGCCTCCTGCAAACGATTGATTCCGAAGCCGCCGCCGGCGTCGATTCGCTCATTCAAGCCGTTCGCAGCCGGCTGGTCCGCCATGTCGGCGCGCAGCAGCAATATGACGATATGACCCTGATCGCCCTTGAAGTCCACTAGCCCGTTCCGTCCTCCGGCATTGACTAGCCGGCCCAAATGCGTATTTTTTCATGATTCGGAACCATTTTGACCGGATTCCGGAAGAAGGATTTTAATGATGAGTAAAAAACACAAAACAGAAGAAAACAAACCTGCGCAGGAACAGCCGGAAACGATTATCGAACCGGCCGCCGCTGAACCGGCTGTCATCCGGAAAGAAGACGAAGAACCCTTGAAAAACCAGATGCTCCGTCTGCAGGCGGACTTCGATAATTTCCGCAAACGCACTCAGCGCGAACGCGGCGAGCTCTTCCAGATGGCCAATGAAACGCTCTTTCTCGAAATACTGCCGGTCATCGACCATTTCGAAATGGGGTTCAAAAGCGCGGAAGCGCATAAAACCGACTGCTCCGTCACCGAAGGATTCCGGATGGTTTACAACCAGATGCTGGATGTCCTGAAAAAATTCAACGTGACGGTCATCGAGACGGTCGGTGAATCATTCGATCCGCACCGCCACGAATCGCTCCTGCATATGCCGTCGGATAAGCCGGCCGGAACCGTCATCGAACAGATCCGCCGCGGATACATGTTTGGTGAAAAACTGCTGCGCGCCGCGCAGGTCATCGTCTCCAGCGGCCCTGCCGAACAAAAGGAATCTGAATAATGCCCGGACAGAAAAGAGATTATTACGAAGTGCTCGGCATCGCCAAAGGCGCCTCCGCCGAAGAGATCAAGAAGGCCTACCGCAAAATGGCCATTCAGTATCACCCGGACAAAAACCCCGGCGACAAGGCCTCTGAAGAAAAATTCAAAGAGGTTTCCGAAGCCTACGAAGTACTCAGCGACGCTTCGAAACGCCAGCAGTATGACCAGTTCGGCCACGCCGCCTTCGGCGC
>DAONGM010000114.1:2652-5981 GCA_035404105.1 Pontiellaceae bacterium | reverse complement strand
CTAAAGTTGCTTCGCTTCAAGGCAACTGCCTGAAAAAGGAAAACGTTAAAATTTATTGAGCGTTGCGATACGGGCAAGGCCTTTAAGCGTCAGTTGCGGATCAACCGGAACCGGGTGATCCCAGCCTTCGAAAACCCACTTCGCAAAACCGCCGGTCGCGCAGACTTTGGCGCCTTTCCCGATCTCTTTCCGAAGCTGTGCCAGGATCTCTTTCACCATGCCGAGATAGCCGAGATGCGCGCCGATGCGCATCGCCTCTTCGGTGCTTTTCCCGACGACGTGCGTGGTCTTAACCGGTTTGATATGCGGCAGCAGCGCCGTCTTTTCGGCCAGATAATCAAACATCAGCGGCAGACCGGGGCAGATGATGCCGCCGACGTAGCCTTCGCGCTTTTTGACAATGTCGAAGGTCAACGCCGTGCCGAAGTCGCAAACGATGACCGGCGTGCCGTAATCCGCCGCCGCTTCGCAGGCATTGGCAAGCCGGTCGGCCCCGATGGTTTCCGGCTTCGGATACGAAACCGGCACGCCCAGATTGACCGTATGATTCACCCATAGGAAATCTGTAACGCCCTGCTCTTTCAGGAACTTCTCCCAGCGTTTGTTGACGCCGGGTTTCACCGAAGCAATCACCGCCCGTTCCGGAACCGCGCGCAGCTTGAGCGCCGGCTCGCCGGACGGTGTGCGCTGGATCGAAGAAAGCTTCAGATTGCGCGCAACCGCCAGCGACGTGCTGGTGTTGCCGATATCAACGACAAGTATGGCAGGCGACGCAGTCATTTCAGACAAAATCCAGTGCAAGGTCGGAGGACGGTGCCGAATGGGTCAGCGCGCCGACCGAGATGGCATCCACGCCGGTCCGGGCGATCTCGCGGATGGTTTTCAGATTCACGCCGCCGGATGCCTCGGTTTTGCAGATACCGGCGCACAGCTTGACGCATTCGCGCAGTTCAGACGGCGGCATATTGTCGAGCAGCACCCAGTCCGGTTTCGCCGGAAGAACGGACTTGAGCTGCTGAATCGTATCGACTTCAACTTCCACGAGCAGATGCGGATATTTTTCACGCGTAACGTGAATAGAACCGGCCAGATCGCCGCCTTCGCGCGTCCAGTGCGCCAGGTGATTATCCTTAATCAGCACGCGGTCAAACAGGCCGTAGCGGTGGTTGGTTCCGCCGCCGCAGACGACCGCGTATTTTTCAAACGTCCGCAGTGTCGGTGTGGTTTTGCGTGTATCGAGAATCAGAACATCCGGATTGCCGGCTTCCTCAACATAACGCCGGGTCAGCGTGGCGATGCCGGTCATGCGCTGGATGAAGTTGAGCGCGGTGCGCTCGGCCACCAGCATGGCGCGTGCGGAACCGGAAATGGTCAGCACCACATCGCCGGGTTTGATAATAGAACCGTCTTTCTTTTTTTCAACGATCTCAAGACAGCCGTCCACCTGCCGGAAAACTTCGGCGGCGACCGGACCGCCGGACAGTATGCCGTCCTGCCGCGCAACCAGATGTGCCTCGGCCGTTTCGCCCGCCGGCACCAGTGCGAACGAAGTGGCGTCCAGTTTTCCGGGTCCGAGATCTTCGGCGAGCGCATCGCGGATGCGCTGCTTGACGTCGGGAAAAGAAAGAATGTCCGGGAGTTTCATACGGTTCCTCCAAAATCATAAGGGTTCTGAATGGTGCGTATCGGCGCCCATCAGCACAGCGGCCGGTTTCAGCATTTCGATATTTTCGCAGACGATTTTAATGGCGGCGGCAATCGGCACGGCCAGCAGCGCGCCGGTGATGCCCCACAGCCAGCCCCAGAAAACCAGCGAAAGCAGAATCACCATCGGGCTGAGGTTGAGTTTGTCGCCCATGACTTTCGGCTCAACCAGGCAGCCGATGACCTGGTGAATAATCAGCAGGGCTGTGGCGATGCCGGCGGCGACCCAGAAGTTCGGATAAAACTGAACAAATGCCAGCAGTACCGGCGGAACTGAGGCCAGAACGGTTCCGATGCTGGGAATAAAACTGAGCAGGAACGCGAGCACCGCCCACGTGAGCGGAAAGTCAGATTTGCCGATCACCAATACAATCCAGACCAGCAGACTGGAAACGGTGCTGAGGATCAGTTTGACGTAGAGATAGCGGCTGATCTGGTGCGCGATGGAGGAGGTCACATTCGCGACCCGCTGGCCCTGATTGTCAGGAAAAGCGCGCCGGACTTTTCCGGCGAAATACGGCTTGCCGAGCAGCATGAAAATTAAAAAAACCAGTACCATCGCCAGATTGCCGGTGAATGCAATGAACGAGCCGGAAAAAGACATCAGGTGCTGCCCGATCTGCCGGTTCCAGTCAATCTCGCCGAGTGACAGCCACGCCGGAACCGTGTAGCGCTCTTTGACGGCGGTTGCGATCTGCGTGAACTGATCGGCGTACTTCGGGTACTGCTCGATAAAGGCCATCGAACGGCTGTAGAGAAACAAACCCGTCAGATAGAAAAAGCCGAACAGAAGAATCATCACCACGGCGACCGCCGGTGCCGTCGGCACGCGGTGGCGGGCCAGAAAGTTAACCGGCGGTGCGAGGATGTACGAAAGAAACCAGGCGATGACCAGCGGCAGGACGACCGCCTGCGCAATTTTCAGCACGAAGCCGACCAGAACCAGAGCGATGACGCCCGTTAGAAAAGTCAAAACGCGCTGGTTCTGCATGGTCTGCCTCCGGAATTGATTACTTGTGGCGCGCTTCATACGCCGCGATGTCGTCGGCATACTGAAGCGTCAAGGCGATGTCGTCCAGACCGTTCACCAGCTTGTTCTTCAGCACCGGATCGATATCGAACGCATAGGCCTGATCGCCGGCGGCGGCATGCAGAACCACCTGCTGCGCTTCCAGATTGACCGTGCCCTTCACGCCCGGCTCTTTCTCCAGCGTCTGGAAAATCGCATCCACCTGCGCGGAGGTCATTTCGATCGTCAGCAGACCGTTTTTCGCGCAGTTGCCGCGGAAGATGTCCGCGAAAGCCGGAATGGTGCCTTCGCGCGGAGCAATGACCACCTTGAAGCCGTACTGCTGAACCGCCCAGACGGCGTGTTCGCGGCTCGATCCGCACCCGAAATTATTGCGGGCGACCAGCACCTGGGCTCCGGCCGTCACCGGCTGGTTGAGCACAAAAGACGGATTATCCGAACCGTCGTCGTTGTACCGCCAGTCGGAAAACAGCGCGGCACCAAATCCGGTCCGTTTGATCGACTTCAGATACTCTTTCGGAATAATCGCATCCGTATCAATGTTTGCGCGGTCCACACCGGCGACCGTGCCTGTAAATGTTTTAAACTTTTCCAT
>DAONGM010000114.1:0-2552 GCA_035404105.1 Pontiellaceae bacterium | reverse complement strand
ATTTACAGCAATTCGCGGATATCCACGAAGTGTCCGTGAATTGCTGCCGCGGCGGCCATCGCCGGGCTGACAAGATGGGTGCGTCCGCCCTTGCCCTGACGTCCTTCAAAGTTCCGGTTCGAGGTGGACGCGCAGCGCTCCTTGTCCTTCAGCTTGTCGGGATTCATCGCCAGACACATGCTGCAACCGGCATAGCGCCACTCGGCGCCGGCCTGCACAAAGATGCGGTCCAGCCGTTCCTTTTCGGCGGCATAGCGCACCGCTTCGGAGCCGGGAACCACCAGCACGCGCACGCCCTTGGCAACTTTCTTGCCCTTGATGACGGCGGCGGCTTCGCGCAGATCTTCAATGCGTCCGTTGGTGCAGCTGCCGATAAATACGGTGTCGATCTGGATATCGGTCATCTTCATGCCGGACTCAAGGCCCATATAATCCAGCGCCGCGCGCACGTCGGCCGGGCTGTATTCCGGAACCGCGTCGAGCGCCGGAACCGTGCCGGTGACATCGGTCACCATGCCGGGGCTGGTTCCCCAGGTTACCTGCGGAGCCAGCTTGCTCACGTCGATCATCAGCTCGTAATCAAATTTTGCACCTTCATCGGTGTAGAGCTTCTTCCATTCGGCAATCGCTTTCGTCAGCGCCTCGCCTTTCGGCGCATACTTGCGGTCGCCGGAGGCAATGTAGTCAAACGTCACCTGATCGGGAGCGACCAGACCGGCGCGCGCGCCGCCTTCAATCGCCATGTTACAGATCGTCAGGCGGCCTTCCATGGAGAGATTGCGGATGGCTTCGCCGCAGAATTCGAAGGCGCAGCCGGTACCGCCGGCGGTGCCGATCATACCGATCAGCTTCAGCACCATATCCTTGGCGGTTACGCCGGGCTGCAGTTTGCCGGTAAATTCCACTTTATAGTTTTTCGGCTTCTTCTGGCGCAGCGTCTGCGTCGCCAGCACATGCTCGACTTCGGACGTGCCGATACCGAACGCGATGGAACCGAACGCGCCGTGCGTGGCCGTGTGCGAGTCGCCGCAAACCACCGTCATGCCGGGCAGCACAATGCCCTGCTCCGGGCCGATGATATGAATAACGCCCTGGCGGTCGTCGCCCAGCGGGAAAAGGGTAACGCCGGTTTCCGCCGCATTTTCCGTCAGCGCATCAATCTGCGCCTTGGCAATCGGGTCGGTGATGTTCATCCGGTTTTCATCCGTCGGAACATTGTGGTCCATCGTGGCAAACGTCCGTTCCGGGCAGCGGACCTTGCGGCCGGCCAGACGCAGACCTTCAAAAGCCTGAGGACTGGTCACTTCGTGCACCAGGTGGCGGTCGATATACAGCAGCACCTCGCCGTTACCCAGCTCCTTGACGACGTGTGCATCCCAAATCTTGTCAAACAGTGTTTTACTCATAGGGGTAGAGGATATATTTTTACGCCCGTTCCCATCAACGCAAAAGGACGCACAAATTATGAACGGCTACCTGATTTTCATCCTCGCCCTGCTGATTTTCAACTGGCTGCTGTCGCTGATCGTCGAAACCCTCAACCTGCGCAACGTCTCCACCGAAATACCGGAAGAGTTTAAGGGTATTTACGACACCGAAAAATATGCCAAATCGCAGCGCTACCTGCGCGAAAACACCCGCTTCGGGCAGCTCCAGGCCGCCATCATGCTCCCGATCACCATCGCCTTCATCCTGCTCGGCGGCTTCAGCTGGATCAACGGAATCGCCCAGAACGCCTCCGGCAGTATGATTGTACAGGGACTCGTCTTCGGCGGAATCCTCGTCTTGCTCAGCCAGCTGGCCGGCATCCCGTTCAGCCTCTACGACACCTTCGTCATCGAAGAACGCTACGGCTTCAACAAAACCACCCCGAAAACCTTCGTCGTCGACATTCTCAAAGGGCTGATGCTCACCGCCCTGCTCGGCGCGCCGATCTTCGCGCTCATCCTTTGGATCTTCAGCGCCGTACCGAATGCCTGGCTCTGGGCGTGGGGCGCGCTGGCCGTCATCCAGCTCTTCATCCTCTTCATCGCGCCGGTCGTCATCCTGCCGCTCTTCAACAAATTCACCCCGCTTGAAGAGAGCGAACTGCGCACCGAAATCGAAGAATTCGCCGAAGAACAGAAATACACCTTGAGCGGGGTCTTCAAAATCGACGGATCGCGCCGCTCCACCAAATCCAACGCCTACTTCACCGGCTTCGGCAAAACCAAACGCATCGCCCTCTTCGACACCCTGATCGAAAAACATACCGTTCCGGAACTCATCGCCGTACTGGCGCACGAAATCGGACACTGCAAACTCGGCCACATCAAAAAAGGCATCGCCATCTCGCTCGCCTCGTCGCTGCTGATGTTCTTCATCCTCTCGCTCTTCATCACCAAACAGGGACTCTACACCGCGTTCGGACTCGAAGGCACGCCGCTCTACGCCGGCTTCATCTTCTTCGGCTTCCTCTACGCACCCATCAGCATGATCTTGAACCTGCTCGGCAACATCCTCTCGCGCAAACACGAGTTCGAAGCCGACGCCTTCGCCGCCGAAACCACCGG
>DAONGM010000113.1:0-6035 GCA_035404105.1 Pontiellaceae bacterium | reverse complement strand
TTTAAAGTGGCTCCGGCGGCTGGGCTCGAACCAGCAACCAAGTGATTAACAGTCACCTACTCTACCATTGAGCTACGCCGGAATTAAGAGCCGCCTAAGGTATAGAAATCGTCTGCTAAGTCAAGACACTGAAACGCAAAATCACCGGGTTTCGAAGTCCGGGTGTTCAACCGAGCGATTGACGGCCCTGAATGGCGCGGGCGAGGGTGGTCGAATCCGTATATTCAATGGCGCTTCCGGACGGCATGCCGAAGGCGAGCCGTGAGGCCTTTACGCCGCGGCTGGCGATGATTTCCGCCAGATAGCCGGCGGTTGCTTCGCTTTCGACGTCCGTGCCGAGCGCTACAATCACTTCCTGGATATTTTCGGGCTGGAGCCTCGCCAGCAGTTCATTCACCCGCAGATCGGCCACACCTCTGCCGAGTGCGGGTGAAAGGTGGCCGCCCAGTACGTGGTAACGCCCGTTGAAGCCGCCGGATGTTTCAATTTTCATGATGTCGCCGGGACTTTCCACGACGCAGAGCAGCCCGTTGGCGCGCTTCCCTTCGGTGCAGAGCGCGCAGGGATCTTCTTTGGTGACGGTGATGCCTCCGCACCGGGAACAGGTGCCAACCTGTTCATCGGCGGCGAGCAGGGCGTCCGCCAGCCTTCTGGCCAGCCCGTCGCGGTTCTGCACCAGCGCAAACGCCATCCGCTCCGCGGAGCGTTTCCCGATGCCCGGAAGTTTTTCCAGCGCCGCAACCAGGTTGTCCAATGGAAGGAAGTGTTTCATTGTCAGAACGGCAGATTCAGGCCGGCGGTCAGACTCTTCATGTCTTTAGCCGCTTCCATCTGTGCGGCATTCAGTACACCCTTGAACGCATCCAGCAGGGCTGCTTCGATTTTTTTTACATTGCCGGACTGAATGAGTTCGGGAGCAATAGTGATGCTGTGCGGCTTCATGTCGCAGGTCATTTTAACAGTCACCTGGCCGGCAGCGCTGGAGAATTCAACTTTCTTTGAAGCCAGCTGCTTCTGGATTTTTTTCATTTCCGCAACCTGCTTCATCATTTTCATCATATTCATAGGTCAGATCCTTTCTTACTCTCTGATTTCAATTATTTCGCCGCTGAAGGTCTCAAGGACGCTCCGGACGGACGGATTGCTGTAATATTTCTGTTTATCCTGAATGCCCTGCACCGGCGCATCGGTCGGCAACGGTTTGGTTTTTCCGGCCAGTACGCTGAAGCCGGCCGAGACCGGACGTTTCAGAACGGCGGACAGGGTTTTCTGGATCAGCAAAAGGGTTCGCGGATTTTCGAGGTTGGCGCGTTCGCCGGCGAATTCGGGGTCGATACCGATGGTGACGTGTGTTTCAGAGGCGCTGAGCGGAACGGTGTCGGTCAGATAGTGTTTAGCCTGCGGCGCGCCTTTCGAGATGTGTTCAATCAGCGTTGGCCACGCCGCTTTGAGCGGCTCTAAATCATCCGTGGGCTTTTTTTTTACGTCGTATCCCGCCGGCGCTTCCTGAACCGCAGCCGGTGCAGCCGGCAGCGTTTTGAGGGCGGCGACCTGTTTCATCAGCTCGTCGATCGTGGCGACGGTGGCGGCGCGCGAGGCGCGGATGAGCGCGGTTTCGAGCATGGTTCGCTTGGAAAGGGCGTAGCGCATCCGGCTGTCGGCATCGATCAGCAGTTCGATGATTCGCAGCAGGCGGCCGTCGGAACTCTTGGCGGCCTGTTTTTTGAGCGTATCAATCTGCGTTTCCGGCAGATCAAAATCGGCGGCATTTTTGCCGGCATGCATGACGATCAGCAGATTGCGGAACTGGTCGAGCAGTTCGAGCACGACGCGCTGCATATCTTTGCCGCTGGCATCAATGCCGGCGATGGTTCCGATGATGGCGGGAATGTTGCCGTCGAGAATGGCGTCGGTCAGCTCTTCAAGCTGGGCGCGGCTGATCAGCCCGAAAACGGAGAGAACGTCCGCTTCCTCGATGGTCCTGCCGCGGAACGAGACGAGCTGGTCGAGCGCGCTTTCGGCGTCGCGCAGTCCGCCTTCCGCGCCGCGGGCGATGGCGAGCAGGGCGTCGGCGCTGATTTTTATTCCTTCCGCCCCGGCGATCTTCTGCAGCTGCGCGGTAATGTCAGCTACTGTGATGCGGCGCAGGTCAAAGCGCTGGCAGCGCGAAAGAATCGTAGTGAGCACTTTCTGCGGTTCGGTGGTGGCAAAGAAAAACTTCACATGGGCCGGCGGTTCTTCGAGCGTTTTGAGGATCGCGTTGAAGGCTTCACGGGTGAGCATGTGAACTTCGTCGATGATGTAGATTTTGAACGGGCCGCGCACCGGAGCGTAACGGACATTGTCGCGCAGTTCCTGCACGTCGCCGATACCGCGGTTGGAAGCGCCGTCGATTTCGATGACGTCGAGGCTGCTGCCTTTCATGATCTCTTTGCAGGAATCGCAGGCATTACACGGTTCGGATCCCTGACGGTTCTGGCAGTTCAATGCTTTGGCCAGAATGCGTGCAGTGGTGGTTTTGCCGGTGCCGCGCGGGCCGACAAACAGGTAGGCGTGCGCCAGCCGGTCGTTTTTAATTGCGTTGTGCAATGTCTGCGTGACGTGGTTCTGACCCACCACATCCGCAAAAACCTGCGGCCGCCATTTCCGTGCTAGAACTTCATATCCCATGAGCCGTAGAAGGTACCGACCCCTCTGCCGAATGGCAAGATGCGAAGGGAGGGATTGATAAAAATCTTGTCGCCTTACGCGGGTTCAACTAGCCTCTGCCTGATAATCAGGAGGGCTTGCTATGCGTATTTCATTTATTCTGCTGCTTGTGGTGCTGACTTCTGCCGGGCTGGTTCGCGGCGCGGCGACGGCTAACGAGCTCACTCATACTGAAGATGTCGTGCAGGATATGTCTTCTAAATTAAACCGCGGTGTCGCAAACATCCTGACCGGCTGGGGCGAAATTCCGCGCCAGATGATCATATCCGGGCAAGACAAAGGCTGGTGGGCGGTTCTGCCGGTCGGTATTCCTGCCGGTGCTATTATGACGGTCGTCCGCACCGGAGTCGGCGTATTTGAAACCGGCCTTTTCTTTATTCCGATTAATGATTCGTATGAACCGATCATTGATCCGGCTTTTGTCTGGCAGAAAAGTAAATCATGAGGATTTTAATTTGTAACGATGACGGCATTCACGCGCCCGGTATTTCCGTGCTGCATGATGCCGTCAAAGAATTCGGCGAGCGTTGTGTCATTGCGCCGGATGTGGAACGCAGCGCCGCAGGACACGCCATTACGCTGGCCGATCCGATCAAAAGCACTCCGGTTGATAAAAACGGCGAGTTCTTCGGCCACGCCATCGGCGGAACGCCGGCGGACTGTATCAAACTGGCTGTCTGCGCGATTCTGAAAGACACGCCGCCCGATCTGGTGCTCAGCGGCGTCAATCTCGGTTCTAACACCGGCATCAGCGTTATCTATTCCGGAACGGTTTCCGCGGCGACCGAAGGCGTTGTGCTGGGTATTCCCGGCGTCGCCTTTTCGCTTTGCTCCTATACGGATCCCGAATGGGAAATGGCCGGGCGCGTGGCCAGAGAAATTACGCAGAAAATCATTGAAACGCCGATGCCGCGCGGCGTGCTGCTCAATGTCAACATGCCCAATCTTCCGTATGAGCAGCTCAAAGGAATTAAAATCACCCGTATGGGCCGTTCGCGGTTTATTGAAAAGTTTCATAAACGGCTCGATCCTCGCGGACGCACCTACTACTGGCTCGATGGCGAGCTCGAAGTGCTGGATGACGGCGAGGAGATTGATATTCACGCGGTGCGCGACGGCTATGTTTCCATCACCCCGATCCATCTCGACCTGACGGCCTACGACCACCTCAAGACGTTTGAGTTTTTGAAGGCTTGAACCGCGCGGCCGGGAGAAGCAAAAAAGGCGGACACCGCAACGGTGTCCGCCTTTTTTGTGCCCTGCGGGGCATCCGGCAGCTCCGGGCCGCTCCACGATGGGTGGGTGCGGCCGGGCCACCGTTTACGGTTTTGGTTTGCCGCTGCCGGTCCGCATTTTCTGTTGCAGCTCCTCCAGATGCTTTTCGTAGACCTCGCGCGGCGTGCAGTCGTATTTCTTGCACAGCCCGGCGGCCATGCCGACGACCTCGCCCATCATGCCGGTGGTGCGCATGACGCGGACGGGACCCAGCGCCTCATGATTCACGCTGATGTCGCGTCCGGCCATAAACAGGTTTGCGACGTTCCGGCTGTAGAGGGTCCGGTAAGGGGCCCAGTACGGCTTGTTGTATTTGTAGTTGCCGCCGTGGGTCGAGTTCGAAATGAAGGCGTCCTGAGGGTTCTCGGTTACGTATGCACGATCCGGGGCGTGCAGGTCGATGCGCCAGCTGCAGGGGAAGGCCGGGTCGGGGAATACGGTGTTGTTGCGGAAATCCTCTGCCGTGAGGACGACATCGCCGAGCAGTCGGCGCGATTCGCGCTTTCCGGCGATGTAGGCCGACCATTTCAGGCGATAGTTCGGGTAGAGCCCTTCGACATTTTTGAGTGCATCCCAGGCTCCGAACATCGCGCGCAAGTTCTGGTCGCGGATGCGCTCCATATCCTGAATCGGATCCAGACCAAACCCGCTTTCCCAGGCCCATCCGCCAAGCTTGCTGAGCGGCGGTTTCTTGCTCGCCCCTTGTTCTTTGGCTTCTTTGCGGCCGGGAAACGGTTTTTGAGCCAGATCGACGGCCCACGGGCAGCGCGGAAACGGAGCCGGTTTGTCGGACTTGGTGAATTTCATCGACAGCGGATCTTGACCGGTGCGCTCGCACAGCAGCTGCATTTCGTTCTTTTCTATCGCATCCACATTCCAGAGATTGCTGGAGCCCATGTTGTTTCCGATGATCATATCGCTGTCCGCCCCGGCCAGTGTGCCCAGAACGCCGTCGCCCGTAGCATCGACAAACCAGCGCGCACGCAGCTGCTGGCGCCGTCCGCTGCGGATATCCTGCGCAACCACCGACTGGATTTTGCCGTTTTCACACTGCGCCTGATTGATGCGCTGTTCCAGAAAGAGGGTGATGTTGGTTTCCGCCCGCACCAGAGCGAGTTTTTTTGCATCTTCGTAGACGTCGCCGTTTTTGGCGTTACCGCGCCCCAGCGAATTGGTGGCAGGAAGCAGCTCTTTGCCGACATCGCCGATGCGGGGGAACGGCTGGAAATTGGTTTCGCCTTCCGGCCATACCCGTATTTCCGAGCTGGAGTTGCCGCCAAGAACCGGGCGGTCTTGTACCAAAGCCACCTTGAGCCCGTCCCGTGCGGCGGTAATCGCTGCACAGATGCCGGCCACTCCGCCGCCGGCAACTACGATATCGTACTGGCCGCCATCCGCGGGAGTGGTGGTCCAGCCCAGCATCTTTTGACGCATCGCGGCCAGCTCGGCGCCGCCGTCCGGAGGCGTAAACTTCTGGTCACGGCACAGAAAGATGGCATCGCAGCGGCCGTTGAACCCGGTCAGATCATGCAGGGCGATCTGGTTGGCTTTGGCCAGCGTGACGGTCCCGCCGTCCTGCCAATGCCAGTTCGCCCCCTCGGTACCGAAGACGGCGGGCAGGGGCTGGCCGTTGATGACCAGTTGGAATTTTCCCGGCGCACCCGCCACATTCCACGGGGCGACCCAGTCGCGGGTCCGTACCCAGACGCGGTAGGTTCCGGCCTCCGGCAGTTCCAGAGTGGTGGCGGCATCCGTCACCGGTTCGCCCAGTCCGTGCGCCATCAGAAACGGGGAGCCCATCAGATCCATGAACTGCGAGTCGACGACCCAGCCGCCTGTATTCTGAAAGGCTTCGGCTTCGAGGAGTACCGAGTTGGGCGGGATGTCAGCACCCCGGCAGGGAATCGTTAGGCATAAGCTGAGTGCGCAGAACAGAAGGTAGTGTATCGGCCTCATCGGGGAACTCTCCGGGGTTAGGTTGTATTGTATGTCTGTATCTCAAATTACAAATAAATGTTCATTTATACGCTATGCGCTCAGAATTGTCCATT
>DAONGM010000112.1:1484-6062 GCA_035404105.1 Pontiellaceae bacterium | reverse complement strand
AGCCGCTTTATCTTTCCGGTCATTAAACTTTTCCGATCACTGTGGAGTTTCCTCGCAGAGGTTCAGAGTGCGCAGAGCCTTTGCGCGCTCCGCGCCTTGGCGATGAATTTCTCCAGCGTCTGGCAGAAACGGCGGTTACTTGGTTTCGCCCATGAGTTTGGCAATCGTCGGCTCCATGGCCGCAGCCCAGAGCTGATAGCCTTTTTCTTTGGGGTGCAGCAGGTCAGGCATGATTTCGCGGGTCAGTACTCCCTGTTCGCTCAGGAAGGCTTTATTGACATCCAGATAGAACACCATTTTTCCGTCGGCCAGTTTCGAAGCGAGCCGGCTGGCCTGGTCGTTCTTGGCCCACTGCTCGTTATAGGCCGCATCATGTTCCTTGTCCTGGCTCTGCCCGGCGTCGCCGCGGGGGAAGATGGCCAGGATCAGAACTTTGGTCTCCGGCAGATTCGTGCGCAGGGTGCAGACAATCGCCTTGATGCCGTCAGCGATCTGTTCGGCTGTGTACTGGTCACCGTTGGAGTTGTTGGTGCCGATCATCAGCACCGCCAGCTTGGGTTTGATATTTTTAATCTCGCCGTTCTGCAGCCGCCAGAGAACATGTTCGGTGCGGTCGCCGCTAAAGCCCATATTGACGGCGTTGCGCGGAGCATAGTATTTGTTCCAGGTCGCTTTGCCGCTTTTTTCCCATCCGTGCGTGATGGAGTCGCCGATCATCAGCAGGTCAACGTTCCCCTGTGAAATCCGGTCGAGAACCGCCTGATGGCGCGGCATCCACCATGCGACATCCGCGCGCGGCGCCGGCGTTACAGCCTTATGCGAACCGATGACAACATCACAGGGCGCGGCGTTCTCGAGCCCCAGACATCCGTTGAACAGCATCGCGGAAATACACAGTATCGGCAGCAGCAGTTTCTTCTTCATAGGATCCTTTCAGTATTTTCAGTCTGGAGGGGATATCTGTTATAAAATGCAAATCCTCCGGAACGATTACAAGTCCGGACCGTTTTCTTTGTCGTGCCGCCGGCGGCGGCGAAGTTCTATATGGATCATTTCCCGATACAGAAGCGGGAGAATACATTGTCGAGCAGTTCAGTATGGTAAACGCGGCCGGTGACCTGACCAAGAGCTTCGAGCGCAGCGCGCAGATGTTCGGCTGCCGGCGCGGCAGCGGTTTCGCCGCCCTCCGCAATCCGTTCGCGCGCCTGTTCCAATTCAGTCCGCGCGGTTTCCAGCAGGTTGCGATGGCGTTCGGAAATCACGGCGTGCGCCGGAGCGTGAAAATCAACGCCGGCTTCAAGCCGGTCGGCAATGGCCGCTTTAATGCCGTCGATTCCCTGCGCATTGACCAGCGAAGTTTCCAGGGGCTGGAAACCTGGAACCTGAAACCTGAAGCCTGAAATTTTTTTATCCGCTTTATTTAAAATGACGACCGTGCGCCTGGGATCAAGTCTGGCGAGATGCCCGCTGTCTTCAGAAGAAAACGGCTGAGAGAAATCAATGAGGTAAACGGCGATGTCGGCGGCGGCCGAGTGAACGCGGGCGCGGCGGATACCTTCCTGTTCGATGAGGCATTCGGTTTCGCGCAGTCCGGCGGTATCGAGAATGCGCAACGGAACGCCGTCGAGAACAAGGGTTTCTTCGAGAACATCGCGGGTGGTCCCGGGCAGCGCAGTGACGATGGCGCGATCGTGGCCGAGCAGCGCGTTGAAGAGAGTCGATTTGCCGGCGTTTGGACGGCCAAGGATGACAACGCGCGCTCCCTCGCGCAGCAGACGTCCTTCGTCCCAGGTGGCGAGCAGGGTTTCCAGATTTTGAAAACTTTCGTCCAGTTTCCTGCCGAGGTTTGGAAATACGTCGTCCGGCAGTTCGTCTTCAACAAAGTCGAGCGTGGTTTCAATGTCGGCGGCGGTTTCCATGAGTCCGTCGTAAAGCCGGTTGAACTGTTTGCTGAGTCCGCCTTCGAGCTGTTCCAGAGCGGCTTTGGCGGCGCGGTCGCTCTGTGCATGGATGAGGTCGGCAACGGCTTCAGCCTGGACCAGATCCATTTTGCCGTTCAGAAAAGCGCGTTTGGTGAATTCGCCGGGTTCTGCCATGCGCGCGCCTTCTTCAAGGCAGCGGCGCAGGATTTTTTTCAGGACGACCGGGCCGCCGTGGCCCTGGATTTCAACGGTGTCTTCGCCGGTGTAGCTTTTGGGCGCGCGGAAGATCAGACAGAGCGCTTCGTCAATTTCGGTGCCGTCCGCAGCGAGGACTTTTCCATGCAGAAAGGTTCCGCCTTGCGCGGCAGACGGCTTCTCCGAACTCAGAAAGATCGCGTCGGCGATTTTCCAGACCTTCGGGCCGCTGACGCGGACAATGCCGACGCCGCCCTGCCCGGGCGGCGTTGCAATAGCGGCGATCGTGTCGGTGGTACTCATCGGCTGCCGTTCTAGCAAAAGGCGGCTGCCAAGGCGAAGAAAATGGTAGACCGCCGCCGCTACGTTCCCATGAAAATCTCTGACGCAGGACGGAAATAAGGGAAACGGCCGGCCCCTGCAGCTGTCAGCTTCGCGCACCGGGAATAGCGCGCCTGAATGCCGTCAGGAAACTCATTACACACGAATAGGGGTATGGCCGTCTTTCAGTTTCCGTCTTTTTATTTAAACTGGGCAGACACCTGCGGGTGTACGGCTTTAAATCAGGAGCCTTTATGCGGGAATACAAATGGACAGCTGTCGGGCTGATTGCGGCGTTCACCCTTTGGGCGGTAACGGTCAGTCTGGATCTGGATCTGTTTGAAACCTTTGCATCCTGTCTGCAGCAGTACGAATCAATAGAAGCAGACGAGATCATTTTCCCTGTTGTGATTTTCAATATTTTCTTACTGATTGATCTGATCCGCCGGAACCAGAGCAGCCGGGTGGAGATTGAAAAGTGCAGGGTTTACCGGTCTACGCTGAAGGCCATGAATCATATTCTGAATAATTTCCTCCAGAAAATGCTTCTGTTTAAACTGACCGCTGAAGAAACCAAAGGGTTCGATCCCGAAGTGCTGAAACGGTATGACACCATCATCGATGAGGCCAAGGCCCAAATCGACGCACTTGAATGCATTGCAAAGCCCGATGAGAAAACCATTCTCGACACAATCGGCGATCCGCTCTGATCGAAACGGCCTGATTCCGGGCTTGTTTAATAAAAGCAGACGGAACTACACTGCCCGCCTTATGAAAAAAATTCTGTCAGTCTGTCTGTCGGTTTTGGTTCTAAACGTTAGTGCCGAAGAGCGTATTCCTAAAAACATTATTCTTTTCATCGGCGACGGCATGGGCCTGTCTCAAGTAACTGCCGGAAAAATCGCCAAAGGAAAACTTGAGATGGAACGCTGCCCGGTGACCGGGCTCGTAACAACCTGGTCAGCCAGCTCGCTGGTAACTGATTCGGCAGCGGCCGCCACCGCGCTTTCCACCGGCACAAAAACCCGCAACGGTGCACTGGGAATGGCGGACGATAAACCGCTGAAAAATGTAATGGAGTATGCCAAAGAAAAAAACAAATCCACCGGCGTAGCCGTTGTCTGCGCATTGACGCACGCCACACCGGCAGGATTTATTGTGCATGTGCCCGGCCGCAAAATGGACACCGAAATTGCACAGCAGATTGCCGGCAGCGACATGGATGTTCTCTTCGGCGGAGGACTGGATCATTTCAACCCGACCAACAATCCGAGCCTGCCCGAGCTGCAAAAGAAAATGACCGTCGCATTAACGGCGGACGAATTCCGTAAAATCGGCACGCCGGAAAAAGCCGCCGCCCTGCTTTATCCGGTTCATCCGCCCTATGCCGCCGAGCGCACCGTATCCTTGGAAGAAATGACACAAAAGGCCCTCGAAATTCTGTCGCAGGATAAAGACGGATTCTTCCTGATGGTAGAAGGATCGCAGATCGACTGGGCCGCCCATAAAAACAACGGGACGAATGTCGTCAGCGAAGTGGTTGATTTCGATAATGCGGTAGGTGCCGGCCTCAACTTTTCTGCGGAAAACGGGGAAACTCTGGTGATCATCACCGCCGACCACGAAACCGGCGGATTCGCCGTCCTGGGCGGTTCTGTCAAAAACAAAACCGTGAATAAAACCGGTTTTGTCCACGGTGATCACACGGCTTCAATGGTTCCGTTGTTTGCCTCCGGCCCGGGCAGCGCGGTGTTCAGCGGCATCCATGATAATACGGATATCGGGAAAACAATGATCCGGTATATCAAGGGTATAGAATAAGCTGGCCGTTTACTTTTTCTTTTTCTTTTTCTTGGCGGCCGGCGTTATTTTCGAAAATTTATCGCACTGCGCCAGCCATTCATCGTTCAGAAACCGGGACGAGTTGCTGTCTTTCTGGAGGATATCCCCGGCCGCGCGAACCAAAACAATATATCCGGCATATTCATCTCCGCCACGGATCTGCCGTGAAAGGCCGAGGCCGGCCCTGACTCCGTTACTGTTTACTACATCAACATCTTTGACCGTAAAGATAAACGGCTTGGACACCGCTTTTTTTACAGCACTTGCGCCCGCATCGAGAGTGATCGGCATTTTCCCT
>DAONGM010000112.1:0-1384 GCA_035404105.1 Pontiellaceae bacterium | reverse complement strand
TCTATTTTAGCGCCGGCAAAACTACTCTGAACAGCAACTGGTTGCAAGCCAGTGCGAAAAGCGCGGCGACAAAATCATCAATCACAATTCCGATACCGCCCTTCAGACTTTGCAGCTGCCGGATCGGCGGCGGCTTGATGATATCGAAAATACGGTGAAGAATGAAGCCGGACAAAAGCACCCCCGGCGTAAGAGGCAGCCCGAGATAAACCATCGGCAGCGTGCAGTATTCATCCGCAACGATACAGCCGGGATCTTTACCTTTGCCAAGCTGTTTTTCAGCCGCCGAACAAACCGGAACCGCCAGCAGAGCCAGCGCCATACACGCCACGATTTGAAATGTCAGCGCCGGAAGCTGAGCAACCGCCCACGCAAGCGGAAGCCCCCACAGCGTACCGCATGTGCCGGGCAGAACCGGGCTGAAACCGAATCCCAAACCTGTCGCCAAATATTGCACCCATTTATTTTTCATCTGCACCGGAGAGTAGCGTAAGCATTGAAAGCAATGCAACACAGGCCGTATCGGTACGCAGAATGCGCGTACCGGCATTAAAAACTTCAAATCCGTGCGCTGTGAACATTTCCAGTTCGTACGGCGTCCAGCCTCCCTCGGGCCCGACCGCCAGACAGCTGCGTTGCGGCACATCGCCCCGCGGTGCAGGAATATTGCTTTTTTCCAAACACTGAAAAATATTCTGCGCACCGGACGGATCGGCAAGCAGGCGGATTCCGTCCGCTGGAAATATCCTGCCCAGCTCGTCTTCCAGAAACGGTTTGAGTTCTTTGACGATCCGGACTTCCGGCACAATCGTATCGCCCGCCTGCTGGAGCCCTTCGGCCAACCGCGCGGCGTAAAAATCCGGTTCAAGAACATGGCTGTCGAAGTAAAACCGCTCCACCTTTTCCGCGTTGACCAGAATGATGCGGCCGACACCAAGCGCGGCCAGCTGCGCCCATAAACGTTTCATCACCTTGGGCCGCGGCATCGCAAGAAGCAGGTCAACGGCCGGACGGGCAGGAATCTGTCCTTCAAATTCACAGCGTAAAACAACTTCTTTGCCGCGAATTTCCTCGACCGTTCCGCTTCCCAACGGCCCGTTCAGCAGGCCGATGCGCAGCGCTTTACCGGAACCGGCGCGCAACACGGTGCAGATATGCTCCGCCCGCTCGCCGCAAAGGCGTACGCGGCCTTCGCGGTCCGGTTCATGCGGATGGATAAGAATAAGGTTCATTCGCAGGGATTCTTACCACATTGCTCTTGCTAACCCGAACGGCTTTTTCTATGTTCTGAACCCTTTCTTATGGCTGGGTAGCTCAGTTGGTCAGAGCAGCGGAATCATAATCCGCGGGTCGGCGGTTCAAGTCCGCCTCCAGCCACCACCTT
>DAONGM010000111.1:0-6068 GCA_035404105.1 Pontiellaceae bacterium | reverse complement strand
CTGTTTGACGGCGGATTCGGTGAGGAAGCCGGTCGGTCCGGCGGCTGTTTTGAGAGCGGAAACGGTGTCGGCGGCGGAAACGCCGGGATGGTTTTTCATGTAGAGCGCGGCGATGTGGGCTACATAAGCCGTTGCTACAGAAGTTCCCTGCGAGCCGCCGGCCGAACCGGGCGCAATGATATCCACAAAGTCGCCGCGGTTGGAGTAATCGGCCAGCCGGTCGCCGTTCGAGGCGGCGACGCCGACGACGCCGGGATAGGCCGCCGGATACATCGGCCGTCCGGTGTTTTCGTTGCCGACGGCGGCGAAGACGGGCCGGTCTTGCGAGATGGCGTATTTCACGGCGGATTCGATAAATTTGCTGGGCGTTTCTGATCCCCAGCTGAGGCTGACCGGGCCGGAGCTGTTTTTGACGGCATAGGTCATGGCGCTCATGAGGGTGAAGGAGTCGGCTAAGCCTTTATCATCAAAGGCTTTGACGGCGACAACCGGCACGCCTTCGCCGACGGGGCTGTTGTACGGATCAAGAAGTCCGGAGGCGAGCTGCGCCATGAGCGTGCCGTGTCCGACGGCGTCGGCGGTGAGCGGCGAGCCGGGGCTGGTGGCATCGAAAGCGCTGATGACGGCGCGGTCAAGGCTGCTGTCCGCCAGAAGGCCGGAGTCGAGAACGGAGACAGCGATTTTTCCGCTTTTGTCGGGGGCGGTCCACTGAGCCGGGGCGGCAGAGGTGTTCTTTTCGCCGGGCAGAAGACCAGGCAGGTCGTAAACGTAATTCGGCTCGGCGAGAGCAAGACTGCTTTCGTTGCCGAGCTGGCCGGCAAGGTCGAGGACGTTGGCGCCTTCGGGAAGCAGAATACGGTAGATGCCGAGTTCGGCATTGGCGGCGATGACGGTTCCGCCGGTTCGGGCCAGCAAAGCGCGCAGGTTTTCAATAGAAGAGCCGGGCTTAAAGCCGATGAGGATTTCGCGGGCCAGATACCGGAAGCGTCCGTCAAGGGAGGTTTCGATGCGGCGCGCGGCGCGAAGCGGCTGTACCGCCGAGGCGTGCCCTTGGCGGAAGACGCGGATTCCGGTGAGACGGATGAGGTCGCCGAGCGGTCCGGGTTCGCGCCGCCAGTCGAGCAGGTAGCTGTAGGGCGTGAGCAGTTTGTCGAGAACCTCTTCAACATCGGCGGCGCGGCAGGAGCCGGTGACGGTTTTCTGCGCGTCGGGATCAATCTGTACGTCGATTCCGGCGGCGGCGAAATGTCCGAGAAGCTGCGGAAGCGGTTCATTTTCGGCGGCGAGCCAGAGACGGTTCTGGTCGAGGCGGAATTCAGATACAACGGCCGGCACGGAAGCCGCCGTCGTGCAAAGGGCTAAGAAGGCTGTCTGGAAGATTTTGCGCACGGCAAGGAGAGTAGCAGGAGGCTGAACAGATGGCAACCGGCGGGGTCTAATCCGGCGGTTGACGGGATGTGGGGGGAGGCGTATGTTGAAAACCTCTATGGAGCGGGTTTATTACAGATTTTTCGTTCTGCTGACGGTAACGGCCGCCTGTACCGCTTTTTCGTTTGCTGATGATCTGGACGCCTCGCTTGAGGCGCAAAAGAAGAAAGCCCAGCGCCACGTCTATTCAGATGTTGCGCTGCTCCATAACCAGAATCTGTTTGTTCCTCGCGAAACTTCCGCCGAGGAAAAAAACCTGGATAAAAAATTAGAGGCTATGGAAGCCGAACAGGATGCGCAGGCCTCCGCCAGACGGCTCGCGACAGGAGGTTCGGGGGCGGCAGCCTTGGCCAAACCCGCTGAAAATAAGAACTGGCTGACTCCGGCCCTGCTGGATAATGATGCGGAGTCTTCGCTGACCAACAGCGCGGCCGAAGACTCGTGGCTTGTCCGGGAGCTGGATCGCCAGAAGGAGCTGAAGGCGAAGGAGGCCGCGGCAACGAAAGATAAAGAGCTGGTTGACAGACTTCTCCGCGAAAAAACCTCGCCGAAGAGCAATTCGCCGGAGCTGGATCGGCTGAAAAAATACCAGCCTGCTCCGCCGCAGCTTTTCGGCAGTAAAGAGAAGGATCCCGATGCTCCTTTATATATGACTCCGCAAAGCGGAATCCCCGACCCGACAGAAGCGGTTCGCCTGACATCAAGGAAAGATACGCCGGTTACACCGCCTTTATTCTCCCCGCAATCTTCCAGAGTTTCTTCCTTTCCGGACAAAGATCCGCTCCGGTCCACCAGAAGCCCGTCGCTCACCCCGAATCTCGGCGCATCCGCCCGGCCATCGTCTATCCGCTCTACGCTGTCGCCCGACTGGAGTTCACCGGCGCCGCCTGTACTGACTCCGATGGAAATGATCAGGAAATCGTCACCGATCAATAAACCGGATCCGTTTGCGGATGATCGCATGCCGCACGTCAAGACCAGCATCTGGCAGTAACTATTTCTTATCGTCCAGGTTCATCATCCTTTTTGTCGCTTCGGCGGCCCGCAGAATCTTCGTGCGCTGTTTTTCGAACTCGGCAATCCCTTCGTCAGAAGCCTCCTGCATTTTGAGCAGATCAACGGCATATTCGCAGGCACTCAGCGCTTTGTCATACTGCCCGGAAACATAAAAAGCTTCGGCCAGAGTATGCCACATCGAGGCCTCAATCGGGTCGGACATGATCGCCTCGATCGCGTGCCGCACCGCCAGTTTTCCGTTTTTCATCGCACCGCCGGTGGAATAAGCCCAGGCCAGGTTGTTGTGAACCAGAGCATTCTCCGGAAACTTTACGGCCATGCCGTTCAATATATCTATCGCGTCTTTATACCGACCCATCTGGATGTAGAGCGAACTCAGGTTGAAGAGAATGTTCGGATTGTCCGGATCGGCGTCCCGCGCACGCAGGTAAGCCCGTTCGGCTTCCGGATATTCGCCCGCGTCGGCATACTGAACGCCGGTATTCATCAGAAAAGAAATCCGGGCCGATTTTGCCTCATTGGTCGTTCCGGAGGACTCGCTCCGCACGGCAGGTTTCGCCGTCTCTGCAGTTCCGCCGGACACCTTCAGCATAAGATCCTGCGAACCCTCCGGCGCCTCAATTCCGGTCTGCACTGTAATGTTGGTTTGTTTTTCATCCGTCACGATGACCAGCGGCGACGGTCCGCGGGGACTCCCTTGGGCCGCATCCGCCCCGGCCTTCACGGCCGTATTCGTTTCCGGCTCATAAACGCCGATATTCAGCGGTGACGGGCCCTGAGGAACTCCTTGCGCCATTACAAAAGAGGCCGGAAGCCCGCTGATTAAAATGAAGAATAGATATCGCATAAGCTGCTCACATTTTTTTGACGGTCACTTTGACCGCTGCGGGTTCAATTTTCTCGAGCTGCAGACCGGCCGGCACATCAACGCGCACGGGAACTTCATAGTCTGCGGCTTCTCTCAGTTCTGTGCAGTCGATGTAGGTGTAAACATCACGCGCATTCAATTCTTCAGTCCGCTGCGGACTCCCGCGCAGCGTTACAGCAACTTTTTCCGGCCGGATTCTAACCGTCCGCGTATCGTCGGAAACCATCAGCGGACGCACATAGCTGTTTTCGATCCGCCGGGTTGCCACGCCTTCCACCAGCGAAACCTCGGCCGTAACGCGTTCCGGAGAAACCGTCCACGGCTGGCCGGCCGAGGCGACCGCCACATGGGTTTTAAACGAGTTGTAGCGACCGTCGAGACTGACCGGCACGGTTCGCACCTGTTCCAGTTCACTCAGAAGCCGCTCAGCGCCGCGCACCTTTACAGAAGCAGGCGTACAGACCGCCTGCTCCATCTGAACGCCTGGCGGAAGTTCACCTTCCAGCACGGCCTTCACCGGAAGAACTCTCTCCACTTCACGGTCGATTGTCACGGTCACTTCCGGCGGATCGAACCGCACCGCATGAGCCCGCGACGGCGCTTTGACATAGCGCGGCGAAAACTTAACCGTCTGGCGCAGCCGGTTGGAATGTTTTGAAACATCAATTTTCATTTCGATCTGATCGCTGCTGATGAAACGGATATCATCACGCGAACCGCGAAACGTTATATTGACCGTATCGGTGGACTTGTCGGAAACCGCCCGGCCCTCCCCTGCGGTTACGGTAACCGGAACATCCGCCACGACCACTTCAAAACTGATGTTTTCACGGACGGACTGCCACACCGCGAAAGCCAGTATGATGCAGAACAGTTTCATTATCCAGTGACGGGTAAGTGACCGCCAGACAGGTTTCAGACTGAACGGCGGCATAGATATTTTCATGCCCCGCTTAATCATTTTCACCCTCCCCGAAAATAAAATTCCGCTGTTCATTCGCTTCGGCGGTACGGCGGCGGGTGAACCGCCGCTGCAGGCCGCCGCCTTCATGACCAACGAACGAAGTCAGAACACGGCGCAGGCGCGATCCGTCAAATCCGCGCTTGAGGCGGCCGTTATGTGCGACCGAGATAATGCCGGTTTCTTCCGAAACAACAATTACCAGTGCATCCGTCTCCTCCGTCAGGCCGATGGCCGCGCGGTGGCGCGTACCGAGATCGCTGGTCAGCGTATCCGTCTGCGTCAGCGGAAAAACGCAGCCGGCCGCAATAATGCGCTCGTCGCCGATAATCACTCCGCCGTCGTGCAGCGGTGTACCGGGGTAAAAAATCGACGTCAGCAGTTCCGCGCTCACCTCGCTGTTCAGCACAGTGCCGGTATCCTGAATCCCGCGGGTCTCCGACTCGCGTTCAATTGCAATCAATGCGCCGATTTTTCGCGAAGCCATCATCAGCACCGCGTCGGCAATCGGATCCGTCAATGCGCGGCGGGCCTTGCTCGCCATAAAATTGCCCTGCCGTCCGAGCCGGGCCAGCGCGCGGCGGATTTCCGGCTGGAAAATCACCACCAGCGCGAGTGCCAGATAAACCACCAGCCCCTGCAGAAGCCAGTTAAGAACCTGCAAATTGGTGAACTTGGTGAGAACCATCAGGAACGCAAAAAGGATGGAAAGCCCCGTCAGAATAGCCGCGCCGCGCGTACCGCGGAAAAACTTCACCAGGAAATAAAAAACGACGGCGAGAATCAGAATCTCGACCGTTCCGGTTCCTCCGGGATACTCAATACTGTGAAGCCAGTTCATCATGCGTTCCTTGAGCGCGCAGTGTATCCACAAGCCGCGCGGCGTCGCAAGATTCCTTTACATCGTGCACCCGCAAAATCTGCACGCCGCGCAGCATGGAAAAGACCGCCGCCGCCAGCGAACCCGCCAGCCGGTCAGCCGGTTCGCAGCCGGTCAGCCGGCCGATAAACCCTTTGCGGCTCGCGCCGATCAGCACCGGCCGGCCGGCCGCCGCCAGCGCCGGAATACCGCGTAAAAGCGCCAGATTATGTTCATCGGTTTTGCCGAATCCGATACCCGGATCGAGCGCAATCTGTTCCGGTGCAACGCCCCGTTCTATAGCGAACGCCGCCCGTTCCTCTAAAAACCTTCCGACCTCCGAAACCACGTCGCCGTAGCGCGGATCGTTCTGCATCGTTTGCGGCGTGCCCTGCATATGCATCAGCACCAGCCCCGCGCCGGTTTCGGCGGCAACATTCACCATCTGCGGATCGGCCAGCGCGGAAATGTCGTTGATGATCTCTGCGCCGGCGGCGATTGCCGCGCGGGCGGTTTCCGCGTTGCGTGTATCAATGGAAATCAGACCGCAAGACTGCTTTTTAAGCTCCGCGATAATCGGGATCGTTCGACGAATCTCCTCTCTCGCCGGAACCGGCTTCGAACCCGGCCGGGTCGATTCGCCGCCGATATCGATGATATCCGCGCCTTCCGAAATCATTTGGAGGCCGCGCGCCACCGCCTGTTCAGGATCGACGAACTTTCCGCCGTCCGAAAACGAATCCGGCGTCACGTTCAGGATGCCCATAATCAGCGTTTTCTGCCCGCAGACAACTTCCCGTCCGCGGCACCGCCAAATGATCTGTGTTTTTCCGAACATCGGAGAAAACATACTCTGTTTTCCCGACCCTGAAAAACAAAATGCCCGCCGCATCATGCGGCTCTGCGCTTGTATTCCGGAACAGAGTCTTTAGTTT
>DAONGM010000110.1:0-6105 GCA_035404105.1 Pontiellaceae bacterium | reverse complement strand
TCGCGCGACACCACCATACCCGACGAAATCGAAACCATTCAGTCCGCTGTGCGCGAAGCCTTCGGACGGGTTGACATTGCCGTCGTCAGCGGCGGACTGGGCCCGACCTCCGACGACATCACCCGCGATGCGCTCGCCGGACTTTTTGACTGCCGGACGGTAATGTCGCCTGCCGGGCTGGATGCTCTGCATAAACGGTATGCAGAACGGGGCCGGGCCGTAACGCCGGCAGCGGAGCGGCAGGCGCTGGTTCTTGAAGGCGCGGAAACCCTCATCAACTCCGCCGGCGCCGCGCCCGGCGAACGGCTGGATCTTCCGGAAAGCAAAACGCTCTTTGTTCTGCCCGGCCCGCCCGACGAATTCACAACCATTATCGAAGAACACATTATCCCGTGGCTGCGCGGGCAGTTCAGCGATGCCGTGCCCCTCGAAGTCCGTGTGCTGACCACTGCGAACATCAGCGAATCCGACATCGTGACCCGTCTGGAAGCGGATGGTTTTCAGAGCCCCGGAGTTTCTGTCGGATTTTACCCCGGCGGAGGAAAAGTTGAAATCCGTCTCAGTGCGGCATACGGACATCTGGATGCGCTCCAGGCCGCTGAAGACACCCTGCAGAAGCTGCTCCGCGATAAACTTGTTGCAGATTAGATTTAGCGGCGCATTTGAGCTTGGCTGAACAGGGCAAACGTCTAAGCTGATTCCGGAAATGATCGGGGAGGAAAACGAATGAAGCAGAAACTGAAAATCGCGCCGAAATATTTCCATGGCCTGCTGGGCGCCTTGCTCGTCGTGATGGTTGTGCAGTATGCGCTCTTAACCGGTCTGGTGCACCCCATTCATCTGGTTTTTCAACTGATGCAGCTGTTCTGCTATCTTCTGCTGACTGTGACAGTATTCCGCGGGTTCATACAGCGTTCACGGCTGGCCTGGCTGATCTCCCAGATGATGCTGGCGGCTCTGTTTTCCTTTTCACTGCTGTTTACGGTCGTCAGCGCTGTGCTGTCATTTCAGTCCGAAGGGCTCTGGCTTCTTTTCGGCGCGGCTTTGGTAGTGGCCGTTTTGAACGGCCTGCTGCTGGGCGTTCTCTTCTCGCTGCCGGTCTGCGACTATTTCCGGCCGATGAAAGATGATCAGTAAAACCCACGGCGTAGAAATGCTCGGTCCACAGGCTTGATGCTTCGCGAAGATCCTTTTACTATCAAGCCATGCAAGCGATCAGTCAGATTCTCATGGACGAAGCTGTTGCCGCGGTCCGGAAAGCGTGGCCGCAGGCGAAGCCGCGGCTCGGCATTATTCTCGGTTCCGGCTGGGGCGAAGCCGTCAGCGGGTTTACCGTCAAGGATTCGCTGCCGTATGAAAAAATCCCGAACCTCGGAAAAACTTCTGTGATCAGCCACGCGGGAAAGATGCTTTACGCGGAATGCGGCGGAACGGAACTTTTTATTTTTCAGGGACGCCGTCACGTTTATGAAGGCGGCGGCTGGATGCCGGTGGTTCTGCCGGTCTGGATTCTCAAACAGTTCGGCGTGCAGACGGTACTGCTCACCAACGCCTCCGGCGGCATCCGCGACGACCTGCGGCCCGGCACCCTGATGGCGATTGAAGATCACATCAACCTGCTCGGCGGCAGTCCGCTGACCGGCCCGCACAATCCGGCGTTCGGCGAACGCTTTCCCGATCAGACCGCTGTCTACGACCACGACCTTCGTCAAACGCTGATTGAGTCAGGCGCGGATGTTTCCGGCGTTTATGTCGCGACGGCCGGTCCGTCCTTCGAAACGCCCGCCGAAATCCGCGCGTTCCGCGCGCTCGGTGCCGATGCCGTCGGCATGTCCACCGTGCCGGAAGCGATCTTTGCCAATGCGCTTGGAATGAAAACGGCCGGGCTTTCCTGTGTCTGCAACTGGGCGGCCGGGCTTGGCGATGAAAAGTTGAGCGGCGCGGACGTCATCCGTACAGCGAAAGAAACGATGCCGCGGATGCGGTCGGTAATCAGGAGCTTTGTTGAAAAATGCGTATATTAAACCATCTCTTTGAAAACAACCGGAACTGGGCGCGGTCGATCCTTGCAGAAGATCCGGATTTTTTTAAACGGCTGTCCGGCCAGCATGCGCCGGAATACCTCTGGATCGGCTGTTCGGACAGCCGTGTGCCGGCAAATGAACTGATCGGCCTTCAGCCCGGCGAGGTGTTTGTTCACCGCAACATCGCCAACATGGTGATTCACACCGACATGAACTGTCTTTCTGTCATCCAGTACGCCGTGGATCTGCTGAAGGTGCGGCATATCATCGTCTGCGGACATTACGGCTGCGGCGGCGTGGAAGGCGCGATGGACAACCGTCCGCAGGGACTGGTGGACAACTGGCTGCGGCACATTCGCGACATCTATCAGAAATATGAAACCACGCTGGACCGGATCACCGACCGGAAACGGCGCAGCGATAAACTCTGTGAGCTGAATGTCATCGAACAGGTTTCCAACGTCTGCCATACCACGATCGTTCAGGATGCATGGCGGCGCGGGCAGGGACTGACGGTACACGGCTGGATTTACGGCCTTGAACACGGGCTGCTTCGCGACCTCCACGTCTGCGTGAGCGGAGCCGATGAGCTCTCATCAATTTACCGTATGGCCGTCGACGAGGGGCTTGAGGAAAAAGAGTGAACTTGGGCAGGGACGGCTCGACGAGCCGTCCGCGGCGCTTTCGGCGAAAGCGCCTTGCCGCTAAAGCCCCAGTACGTCCTGCATGTTGTAAAGACCGGGCTTCTGCTGAACCACCCACGCGGCGGCATTGAGCGCGCCGATCGCGAACGTTTCGCGGCTGGTGGCGCGGTGCGAAAGCTCGATCATCTCGCCGGTTCCGGCCATCAGCACCGTGTGGTCGCCGACAATGTCGCCGCCGCGCACGGCGTGAAATCCGATCTCGTCTTTTGTCCGCGCGCCGGGCAGTCCGGTACGGCCGTCGCGTTGCGACTTTTTCAAATCCAGACCTGCGCCGTCGGCCGCCGCCTGACCCAGCATCAGCGCGGTACCGCTCGGCGCATCCTTTTTCTGGTTGTGGTGCCGCTCGATGATTTCAATGTCGTAGCCGCGCGCATGCAGCACCTTCGCCGCTTCTTTGACGAGGTTGCAGAGCAGGTTGACGCCGAGGCTCATATTGCCGGCCATCACCACCGGCACGCTTTTCGCGGCTTTATGCACTTCCGCCAGCTCGGCATCGCCGAGGCCGGTCGTGCCGATCACCCAGGCTGTATTCCAGCCGGCGATGCGCTCGGCATTACCTGCCGTGCCGAAGTGGGAGGTGAAATCGATAATCACATCGGCGCCCGGAGCGACGGCGGCGAGGTCGGTCGTGATTTTTACGCCCGCTTCTTTTGTGCCGGCAGCCAGTCCGGCATCCTTGCCGATATCCGGAACGTCCCAAAGATCAATCGCTCCGGCCAGCTCGAGTCCGGCGACTTTCTGTTCCTGAATAAAGCGGATCAGTGTTTTGCCCATGCGGCCTGCCGCGCCCTGAATAACAACTTTTATACTCATAGTGGTTCTCCGGACGCCGTTTGTAACAGAAGGGCTTCCGGGAAACAAAGTTGTTTTCTAAACATTGGAAATCGGATTTTGATTAATGCGGCGCTCCGCAGTGAATGCAGTGCTGGCCTCCGGACGGGGTTTCCTTTTTGCAGGCTGCGCATTTGTCGAATTGTCCGGATCCGCAGAACGGACAGAATGCTGCGCCGGGCGGAAGTTTCTTGCTGCAACCAGTACAGGCACCTTTCATCAGCCGTTTCTGCATGACTTTTTGCCGGTTGAATACTTTCCGCTGAATAAAATAAACCAGAAATAATCCGACGGCGATGGCGGCAAAGATAACAAAGTAGTGCCAAAGAGCCATCAGATGAAGCGATTGCAGAACATCGAACAACTTTTTGAAAAAGTGCTTTGGGATGATATCCACGACCAGTTCAATTGCTTTTAAAATGATAGGCAGGCTGGCAATCACCAGCAGGTGCGAAGCGATGAGCGTTTGGATGGAGTTGTTTTTCTTTACGCTGCGGATACTCCACATATAGAAAACGCCGAAGATGGGAAGCAGAAAAACAAGCTGCCATCCGAGTTCCTTGAGAGGAAACCAGAACTGGAACCGTTTATAGTCCGAAACAATCAACGCTCGTTCATGGTCATCTGACGAGATGATCATCCAAAGTTTTTGGATGCCCGGGTGAGCATTAATTTGCTCCTCTGTTGATTGGATTTCTCCAGTGAGAAGGTCGATATTTTGAGCATATTGACGGGCTGTTGTGGCGGTGGCATTCGTTCCATTTCTTGAGACGTTGACGATATTTTCCAGCAACTGTGTGTCGTAGGATTCTTTCGCTTTGTTAAAGGCGTTTTCACTTTTCTCGCGTTCCTTAACAAATTTCTGGCGGCTCAGGAAGAGGGCCTGTAGTGCTTTGTCTTGCGAGAGCGTTGCTGCCTGTTGGTAAAACGTACGACTTGCCGGGTGCATGAGTTTGATCATTCTTTTTTCAAAAGGACTCTCATAGCGGTAGTAATAGTTGTTCCGGTCCGACAGAAGGATCGGTTGAAGTTTTGAGATGCGGTTGATGGGGGTCCATTCCTGATTAATGAAGATTTCCCGGGCCGCATCAGGCAGGTACTCATTGACTGTAGTGAGCTGCTGGGTGTGTTCGTTCAATCCGGTGAAAATCAGTGTCAGAATAAAAATATCGAGAATGATAATGGTGGTTAGCGACAGTTTGTTCAAAGGCTCTTCTTTATTGATAGAAATCAGGCGGCTTTTAAACTCTGCGATTTTTGATTTCAGCTTTTTCATGTATAGCCTTTCTGTTCAGCTAGTCTGACAGTTTTTCTCTGGAAAGATTGCGCTGAGCGTAGCCTGATCAAAATACATCGGCAATGAGCAAACCATGAAAATTCCTGGCACCGGAATATAGATAAAAGGCTGGCGGCGACCGGAGAAAACCGGAAATATGCGCGCTCAATTTTCACCAATAACCAATAACCAATATCAAATAACAAATAACCAAGGTCTTCCCCATGTCTTTTGAAAGCGGCTCCCTCAGCTTCCGGATGTTTTATGTGCCCGGCGAACTGCCGGCGGATATTCACGAGCGCTTTGCCGACGACGTCCTCGGCTCCGTTGATTACCTGCTCGACGAAGAGATTCACGGCTGGGTCGGTCCGCGCCATCTGCTCGACCGCGACATCAACGAAGGCTCGGTCTGGCCGTCGGGCTTCCTGCGCCTGACGCTGACGCAGGCCCAGCGCAAAATTCCCGCCTCGCTTCTGCGCGCCGAATGCCGCATGGAGGAACTGGCCCGCATGCAGGCCGAGCACCGCGACTACATCAACCGCGAAACCCGCAGCGAAATCAAAAAACAGGTCACCGAACGGCTCCTGCCGCAAATGCCGCCGCAGCTCAAAGGCATCGACTTCTGCTACGACCCGAAAGAAAAAATCCTCTACGCCTCCGCGCTGTCCGAAGCACAGCTCGATGCCTTCCTGATCAGCTTCGGCAAAACCACCGGCGTCAAACTCGTACCGGTCGAGCCGGTCTCCGCAGCGTGGAGCGAAGCGCGCTGCCGCGCCGACCAGTGGCCGCACTGGAGCTTCGCCGCTGAACAGTGGGCCGACTGTATGCCCGGCCGCGAATTCCTGATGTGGCTCTGGTACATGTCCGAAGCCCGCGGTGGAGAAGTCGAACTCCCTGACGGCGGAAAATTCGCCGTACTGGTCGAAGGCCCGCTGCTGTTCGATCAGGAAGAGCAGGGCGAAACCGCCATCCGCAAAGGCGAACCGATGCTCAGCGCCGAAACCCGCGCCGCGCTGCTCAGCGGTAAAAAACTGCGCCGCGCCAAACTCACGCTGGCGCGCGGCGAAGAGTGCTGGACCTGCACCTTCGATGCCGACGCCTTCACCTTCCGCAGCATCAAAATGCCCAAGACCGAAGCCATCGACGCCGAGGGCCGCTTTCAGGAACGCATGGAAATGGTCGACACCTTCCGGCAGGCCTTCCTCGGCCTCTACAGCACCTTCGCCAAACTGCGCGACGACAAAGCGCAGTGCAAACTCCTCGATACCGG
>DAONGM010000109.1:0-6175 GCA_035404105.1 Pontiellaceae bacterium | reverse complement strand
AGCGCCCCGGTTTTATTGCCCTTTTGCGCCGTTTCGCGCCCCGGCTTCGGCTTCACCTTCACCGTATTATCCGACACCGCCGCCGGATCGTTGCGCACCATCAGACACATCGTCCCATCCAGAATATGGAACGAACCGATCGGCCCGCCCGAGGAGCCGTCGCAGCGCCACCCGTTCGGCTGACCGGTTTTGAGATCGATGCCGATATTGCCCCGATCGTTGTCAAAGCGCATCGTTTTCAGCAGATTCAGAAACTCCTGCGGCGCCAGCTTCTTCGTCTCGCCGGACGGCGTCGTCACCAGCGTACGGTCCGGCCGGCCGTGCCACTGCGCAAAAATCCCCTGCGACTCCTTCGTGAGCGGCTCCGGAAAACGCGCATTCCATTCATAAGTGATCGTATCGCCGTAATGGCCCAGATCGCACACGGCATCCGCATCGCCCAGCGCCGACAGCTCCGCCTTCTCTTCCGCCGAAAGCACCACGGACGGCGATGCGAAGCAGGTGCCGAACTCAATGCGGTTGGCGTCCGCCGACGCTTCGAACCGGTAGACCGGCAGTCCCTGGCAGGTATTCAGCACATCGCGGTACACCGACCCCCTCGGCTCGCGATCGCCGATGACAATAAACTGACCGTCCACCACCTGATCCGCTGTCGGAAAATCTTTTTGCGGCGACGACCGCATGGCAATCCTCGTCCCCTTGCCCGTGCCGCTGAACGGATCTTCCGTCAGCGCATACACTTCATAATCGTCATACAGCCCCTTCGCCGCCGCCATCAGGCGGATCGAAAACCAGCCGCCGGACAGCGGCTTCGGGTCGGTATACTCCAGCAGCGTCTGACCGTCGCAGCGGAACACCAGCCGGCCGTTCCAGCGCAGCAGTTCGAGCTGCACAAAGCGCTGCTGCACGTCCGCCGGCAGATCCACCGGCTGCTCCGCCACCAGCACGCGGCCCGGCGCCCGGCGCATGGCGCAGCTCTTGCGCAGGCCGGACCAGAAGCTCACGCGGTAGTTCGCCAGATCGTTTTGCAGATACTGGTATTCCAGCCCGTAGCGCGGCTCCAGAGCGCGGTCGAACACGCTCTCGCCCTGCAGGCCGCGGGCGCAGACCGTCAGCATATGCAGCGGATAGGGACTCAGCGCCTTGAGCTTGATGCGGATCAGAAAGTTGTCCGGATGCGGCGTTTTGTTCCAGAACTGAAGGTGCCCGCCCATAAACGTGCCGGCCTTCGTACTGCCGACCGCCCGGTCCAGGCAATACTTCGGCAGCATCTCCGGCTCGCGCGCCTTCACCCACGACTCGAGAAAGGGATAATAATTCTGCCCGCCGGGCTCGATCAGCGCCACCTGGTTGCTGATCGCTTCAAGCTCCGGCTGCCACTTGGAATAAATCAGCAGCTGGCCGTTTTCAATCCGGGCGACCCCCGGCCCTTCCATCGTCCACGCATCGAGCGCGGCCGGCGTGTCGAACGTACAGCGGTACACCAGCTCCGGCGCCGCGCCGAAACACAGCCCGGCACAGCTCACAACAATCCCAATCCATCCCCTTTTCATTCACTCCTCCTTGCAAAAAAAACCGGACGTTATCGGCTTCCGTCTGACGGTTCAGCATTTAATCAGTTCGCCGGGCCAGCGGGAAACGGGTTTTGATGAAGCTCGTACACTTCATAATCATCATACCAGCCTTTTGCGGCAGCCATCAGCCGCAGAGAAAAGAAACCGTCGCCAAGCGGTTCATCATCCGTCCAGTCCACCAGTTTTTTTCCGTCGCACGTAAAGACCACACGCCCGTTCCACCGGATAATTTCCAGCTGCACGGGGCGTTCCATCGCATAGGCCGGCAGATCGACCGAATCAGTCGCCGTCAGTTTGCGACCCGGCGCGCGGCGCATGTTGCATGTGCCCCGCGTTCCGCTCCAGTAACTGATGCGATAATTGGAGAAATCGCCGAACATATACTGCGCCGCCAGACCATAGCGGGGCGCCAGCCCGGGATCGAAAATGCTCTCGCCGTGGAGACCGCGGGCGCAGAATGTCATCATGTGCAAAGGCCATGGACTGGCCGCCTGAAACTTGATGCGTATTAAAAAATTCGCCGGATGCGAATGCTTATTCCAATACTGAATGTGCCCGCCGGCGAAATCACCGGATTTCTTTCCGGAAGCGGTTGCCGCCGACATATATTTTGGAAGCATCTCCGGTTCGCGTTCCTTCACCCACTGCTCAATGAACGGAAAGTATTTATCCCCTCCCGGATCAAGAAGCGGAACACGATCTTTGATCTTTTCCAGCTCCGGCTGCCATTTGGAATAGATCAGCAGACGTCCGTCCTTCACTTCAGCGACGCCCGGCCCCTCCATCACCCAGTCATTCAAAACATCCGGTGTATCAAATGAACATTTGTAAACCGGCGTCGGAGGCTCCGCACAGTACCCGGCCGCCGCCGCTCCGATAATAAATAACATCAGTAATTTCATAACCCCCCTGTCGATATGACGGTTTTTTGCACCGGCTGCACCTGATCGTCTGCTGCTGTCAGCGGTACACACCACAGTCCAGCACCGTGCCGACCATTGCCAGCATGTTTTTCACCGGAGTTTCTTTCAGCACCCAGTCATGGCTGGCACCGGCAATATATCCGCCGCCGGGCATCATAATTTCGAGAACCTTTCTGACCTCCCGTGGCGGAAGATGATACGAAGCATATATGCGCCGGAAATCGTCGCCCATGTGAACTCTTAACGCCTCTTCGTCCGGCAAGCCGGTTTCAGCGAGAGCCTTGGCAGTGAACTCGGCAGACAACCCGTGCCACAAGGGAACCCGGTCCGGTATACGTCCTTCGAAAACTGATCGTACACGCTCCTTCGAGGTCATCCCTGCATCTCCGTTTTCGTTTACAGTCAGAACCGGCGGACTTCTTCCATGGCAATTTGCGCCCATTCCCACAGCCTTTGAGGTTTGTAGCGCACTGTGGAAATATCTTTCATGATCAACTCCACGTGGCATTTGCCACCTTTCGCGGCATCAAGAAAATCGCGGAGTTCCTTCCGGGCCCGTTCGGGATGCCAGACATCCTCGGCAAGAATCGCCGGATTGGGCTTGCGGCTCAGGACATATTTACCGCCCAGCTCTGCAACAGCGCGTTCGGTTTTACACCAGGGGCTGACCGACACCTTGCGCAGATTGGGAATCTTCTCCAGTACGCCGGCTTTGCCGTCGAGCGGTTCGCAGCAGCCGTAATAGTTCAGTCCCCAGCGCTTCATCCAGCGCAGATCATGCTGTACGGCAAACTCCCAATGGAATTCCGGAGACACTTCAGAAAAGATCTGTGCATTGGAACAGCCCCACATGTTGAGAGGCTTTACCGCCGCCGGATCGAACTTATTTCCCGGCAGCTCGCGGGTATAGCCGTAGCCTCCCGATCCGATACGCGTGTTGCTGCAATCCAGTGAAAGAAGATTCTGTTCAACGAACTGATCGAGTTCTGTCATCCATGCGTCCACCAGCCGCTCAACCGCCGCATGCAGGAAGTCCGGCTCCTCATACATCATCAGCATTGCGTTCTCGATCCCGGTCCATCGAATCAAATAATCCCAGGGCGTAAACCAGATATGGGTCTGCCCTTGTTTTTTAACCGGCATCAAACCGCCGAACACATCGCACGCCGCCTGGTAACGGAATTCAGTTGCCTCCTTATTATGCGTAACCACAGGCATCCTGATCTTTTCAAGGTCATCGAACGACTCGATCTGCACATTGAAATGACGAGAAACAATTTCGCTCGACTCATCTGTTTTGGCCAGATCAACATTTTCACGGATTCCGAAATCCGTACTGTGAACCGCCAGCGGCACGGCGTAAAAATCACTGACGACCATATCTCCCTGCAAATGTCTCCATTGGTACAATGTGCGGCGGATTTCGCGCTCCTGATCGCGGGCCCACGGATGCTCCGTCTGCAGAGTCAGCTCATCATCAACATTCATCTCATGCCACGGGATTTCATTGATCCAGACCATGGGCCGCACCGATTCCCGGTCATTGAGCTTCTGCCAAAGCTCCGCCCGCTCTTTATTAACCGGCAGTACGGCGATCTCCGCCAGCGCGCCGCCAAGCCGCCGCAAAATTTCTTTATCGCGCGGCGGCAGAATGATTTCCTCCGCCTGAGCCGGCTCTTCATAATGACTCGGATCGTGCAGCATAAACTCTCCTGAATTATCTTTTTTAAAAGATCTGCTGCCTTCTGCGTCGCCTCTGATTCTGCCGATAGTTGCGCCTGACAGCAGGCCCGGCGTCAAACCTCAGCTCAGACTAATATGACGTGCGGGGCAGCGTATCAATCAGTTCCGTCACGCCGGGCTTGCCCTGCTGCTGATCGTAAATCAGCGTCGACTGGGTGTAGGAGGCTTTGAGCGGCTGCGAGCCGACCACCACCTGCGGCACGGCATAGGCCAGCGCTTTGTCACCCGCTTTGTTCGTAATCAGCAGACGGGCCGGCTTCGAGCCGTTGAGCTCGGCCTGGATCGTCCATTCACCGGCCTGGATCGTGCCGGAATCCTGCGCGGTCTTCAGCGGGGTGGTCGAACCCGGATCGTCGAGCACGATGACGGAGAGGATATAGGTCTTCTTGGTCGGTTCGGTGGAGGCGGTTAAATGCCAAATCGGATTAATCTTATCGTTGGGTTTCATCATGGATTCATCCGGCGGCACGAGGTACCCGGTGGTGACGGCGCGCTTGATCGGTGTTCCGGAAAGCTGCGCGAGGCGGGCGGTGCCCTCCGGACGACTGACGCTGAGGCCGTCGTCGGTCAGCTTCATTTCCAGCCAGCTGTGCAGCAGCCAGTCGAAGCGGGCCGGACGGTCTGCGCCCAGCTCGTCGTAAAGCACAACGATATTGGGACGAAGCATCACCAGGTGCCGGCGGAAGAGATTGAGCGGCGTCGGGCCGAAACCGTTGGCAGGCGTCTGTTCGATGCCGGCTTTTTTGAAACTGCCGATCCACATGGGGTCTTCGGACGCTCCGCGATAGGCCATCGAAGCGTCGCCCAACGCGTAGGCGAAGGAGGCGGTGTCGGCGAAGCGCGCGATCCAGCCGTAGCCGTCGATGGAGAACGGCTGGCCGATGCCGTCGACCAGCACCGAGTTATGGGCCCGGGTATGGCGGTAGGACATCAGGTTGTGCGCATCGCAGAAGTTAAAATAGCAGCCCGAAGCCCGGAAGAACTGCTTGCCTTTATAGCTCAGGTTGAAGGAGTTCTGGTCGGCCAAGGTATGGCTGCCCGATCCGAAGGGGCTGGAGCGGAAGGAGACAAACAGATTGTTGGTGTAGTTGCGGATATCGCTGTGAAGTTCCGCAACCCCGGAGTCTTTGAAGACCACGGAATTCGGAGCATCCGCCGGCAGCGTCGCCGGATAGCTCGCATCGCGAAAGACGCGGTAGGGCAGCATCAGCGTATCGTTGCGCAGCTGGTTGTCGCTCGCGTCGCACTGCTGGGCATACCAGCCGGCGTAAGGCACTTGATACTCCCGCGCCAGATAATCGGCCCAGGCCGCATGGGTTCGGCTGGGCTGGTCGATCTTTTCGTGTCCGTCGCCGAAGCCGTCGGAGGGTGTTTTGGGCGGGAGACTGTAGACCAGCGCCCGGCCGGCCTGCTGATACCACGGGTGTTTGTAATAGTCGAAGTTGGCATACCGGCCGAACAGGCTGGGCAGGTGCCGCTGGGTGACCATGTTGACGGTGTAGTAGCCGTTGCCGTTCACCCAGTTGCCGTCGAGATTAAAGCCCATCTGCGGGGCGCGCCCGGTCCAGACTTCATAGCAATACGCCACCATATCGCGCGCTTCCGGCTTGTGGTGAAGCAGAACCAGAGCCGCGTTGGCAAACTGGCGCAGTTCCCACTGCCAGAAGTGGTTGTCTTTGATGTGGTTCTCTTCCCGAATGATGAAGTTGTGAAACTCTTTTTGCGCCACGTCGAACAGGCGGTCGATCATCTGGGCGCGGAAGGCCGGCTCGAGCTGGTCATAGCAACTGTCCAGAATCTGCGCCATCGGATCCATCCAGAAGCCGCTGCCGCTCTCAGCCTCGGCAGGAGTCAGCGCCATCAGAACCTTTGCGGCGGAGATCATGGCCGTCTGATAGGCCGGATCTTTGGTAATCACATACGCCTGATAGAGCC
>DAONGM010000108.1:2664-6292 GCA_035404105.1 Pontiellaceae bacterium | reverse complement strand
TCCGATGGTCAGCGAAGCCAGCGCCAGTTTTCCGACGTTGCGCAGGCTGACGCCTGTAATGAAGCTGGCGCACAGGCTGGAGATGAGCATGCCGCAGGTGAGCAGGAAGTTCCCGGCGGTCTCGATCGCCATGTCTGTGAATGTATACGGCGATCCGACCGCATCCAAGCCCCAGGCGCTGGCGATGTTGAGGATGCCGAAGAGGGTGGTGAGGATGAAGCAGGCGACCATGATGTAGCCGCCACCGAAGCAGATGGCGGCCAGCTTGGTGCGCGTACGTGTCAGGCGCGACAGCAGCAGTTTGCGGCCGTGGTTCATGAAGGCGCGCATGACGCCGTAGGCCCAGCGCATCTGCTGGCGGAACAGGTCGCGCGGGGTGTACGGCACTTCGCAGGTGCAGTACAGGTCTTCGAGATAGGCGATATGTCCGCCGGAAGCGATGACCCGCAGGGAATAATCTACATCTTCGGTGAGCGTACCGGGGGTCCAGCCGCCGTTCTGGATGAGCAGGTCTTTGCGGATGAGTTCGGCCGAGCCGCAGAATACACCGGCGTGCGCAAACCGCTTGATGAAGGGCAGGATGACGATGTGGATGACGTTGATGATGCCTGCGCCCATCAGCGTGGTGTGGTTCTGGTGGACGTTGGTGATGCGCCACGACGCCTGTACGCCGGCCAGCGTAGGATCTTTGATGACGGGCTGCACCAGACGGCGCAGGAAATCTTTTTCCGGCAGGAAGTCGGAGTCGAGGATGAGAATGTAGTCGCCGGCGGTCTGCTTGAGCATGTGGTTGAGGTTGCCGGGCTTGAAGCCGGCATTGTTGCCGCGCCGGCAGACCTGCAGGCCCGGATGCTCTGCGGCAAAGGCGTCGATCTGCGCAGAGATTTCCGGTTTATTGCTGTCGTCGCCGATCAGAATCTGGAGCCGGTCCGCCGGGTAGTCGAAGGCCAGGCAGCGCCCGGCGCAGTTCAGCGCCGCCAGTTCGTTATATGTCGGAATCTGAACGGTGACGCGCGGAAACTCCGCCGGAGCGACCAGCTCGGACGGAGTCTTCCGGCGGCGCAGCAGGATCGTCAGGATCGTCAGCAGGAAGTAAACCGCTGAGAGTGCAAACGTTGCCGTCATGACAACGTCAAACCCGTGCCGGATCCATTCATTTATTCCGTTCATGGTCATCCATTAAGCCAGTTTCTGATCTCTTCGGAGAGCGGTGTGACTGCAGCGATTTCAACTTCAACCGCTTCGCCGCTGGAGGTTGGTACTTTAACCCGGCTGCCGGCTTTGGCGCCGGCCAGTGCTTTGGCCATGCCGGCCTGCGACGAAATGATGTGCAGCGTTTCGTCCTGGTCCCACTCGCCGAGAATGTAATATGTCTCGCGGCTGCCGTCGGCGTAGACCAGTTCGACACCGGTAGCAATGCCGGCGACGTCATGCGGGAAGTCGGCAAAGTCGGTCGGTTTGACTTCGTCGAGCGCTTTCTGCAGTTCTTCCGCCTGCAGGCCGAGCAGGCGCTGTTTTTCTTTGGCGAATTTGAATTCGGAATTTTCGCGCAGGTCGCCGTAGCTGCGGGCGAGTTCGATTTCTTTGGAGTTTTCCGGAATTTCCTTTTTGAGGATGTGCTCGAACTGGTCTTTGCGCGCCTGATAGCTGCGCTTCGAGGTGATGCGCTGCTTTTTCTCTTTCGGTGCGGCGTTGGTTTTACGCAGGACGACTTCGTGCAGATCCGGGCAGAGCTTGATGATTTTAGCCTGCAGCGACTGGCGGTCGAGTTTGCTCCAGGCCGGCGACTCGCTGATCCGCCGCATAAAGTCGCGCCGCTGCGAATCGCTCATCGCGGCGAGAGCGCCTTTCAGTGATTCGGCATCTTCAATCTGTTCGCGGAGCTGATTCTGGGCGCGCAGGGCGGCGCCGCCGTGTTCCTGTTCGATCAGTTCGATGGTCTGGAAGGCGAGGTCGGCTTTATTGGTCAGCTGCCAGCCCTCGGCGCGTTCTTCATTGCGCAGAATCCAGAGCAGCAGAGCGGGGCTGCATGCGCGGCGGCGGACGGTATCGCGGATCTGTTCAGCCAGTTCGGTTTCCGCGCCGTTGCGGATCAGGGCATCGACGGTTTCGTTGAGCGCTGTTGTGCCGAATTCCGGCAGGCGGCGCAGCAGAAAGCTTCTTGCGGTTTCGGAAGCGGTGAAGAGACGGTTGATGAAGGCCTGCATGAATCGTGAGGGCAGCTCTTCAAGCAGCGACGGAAGGTCGTCGCGCCGGGCCAGGCGGGTCAGTTCGGCCACGCAGTCGACGCCTTCCGGTTCGACGCCGAGCTGTTCGGCGTAAACAAGAGCCTGAGCGATCCAGCCGGGCTGATTGAGCGAGCCGCCTTTGACGGCGAAAGCGAGGCGGTTGGCGATCGTTGCCGCCATATAGGCTTCCAGCGGCTGGATCTTCTGCGCCTGAATTTCGTCCAACCCCTGAAAAACAGCCGGCATATCGCGCTCGTTCTTGAACTTTTCAAACCAGGTCTGGTCATATGCCTTGGCTTTGCGACGCAGGCGCAGCGGCTCGGTGCGTTTGGCGGGGATTTCAATGAGCGGGTCGTTTTTGAGATCTTTGCGTGCCGCATCCCAGAACTTCTTCCAGTCGGCTTCGGTGGCGAATACGTCAGGCATCAGGTGATCCTGAATCAGATTGAGTGAGAGCGGGCCGTAGCTGCGCAGAGTGATCCGGATGATTTCAGCCGGATTTTCCTTTATCAGCCGGACAAACTCATCCGGGGTTTTGTGACGGATGGCCATCAGGTGGTCGTCGGTGAGCACTTCAAGTCCGGTGGCGGCATAGGAGAAGGCGAGTTCGTGGTCGCCTTTCTTTTCAAAGGCCACTTCAACCTTCTGGTAGAAGGGGTCAACGCGGTTGATGATGCCGAAACCCCATGTTTTGCTGTAGCAAAGCATCCCTTTTTTCATGGAGCGCAGATGTTTCAGCCGGGAAAAAGCCTCTTCAGTGGAGGCGGCTTTTTCAAAGGCGGGCTCGATGAATTTCTGCTCTTTACGGCTGGTGCTGAGAATATGCAGCAGTTCCTTTTGCGAGATGGCGGGCGAGGTGCCTTGTTTGAGCGCGAGCCATTCGTAGGCGGCAACGGCTTCGTCGAGCAGCTTACGGTCGGTTAAGGTGTCTTTGAGCAGTTCGGCCCATTCGATGGCGCGGACTTCTTTACCGTCGGCGCAGAGGGCATCGAACTGTTCAAGCAGGTCGGCGCAAGGGATGGTTTCGGCTTCAAGGGTTGCGAGCAATTGTTCTTCGGTCAGAGCGGCCATGGTGTTTCCTCCAAAATGACCCGACACCATACGGACTTCCATCGCGTCGGCAAAGCCAAAACCGCAGGTTTCCGCAGGTTGACACACTCTGATCGTAAAGGTACAGTTTGCGGCTTATTTATGAAAAATGACCTTCAACTTGAAACGCTCCGCCACAGCACGGCCCATGTGATGGCCGCCGCCGTCTGCCGGCTTTACGAAAACGTCCTGCTCGACATCGGCCCTTCGACCGAGGACGGGTTTTACTACGACTTTGATCTGACCCGGCGCCTGACACCGGAAGATTTTCCGGCCATCGAAGCCGAGATGGCGAAGATTGTGGCGGAAGA
>DAONGM010000108.1:0-2564 GCA_035404105.1 Pontiellaceae bacterium | reverse complement strand
CGCTGATTGAAGAGTTCTGGCGGCAGGAGCATTTCCGCAACGGCTATGAACTGCTCTACACCCCGCACGTCGGCAAAGCCAACCTCTGGCAGACCTCCGGCCACCTCGATTTCTACAAAGAGGGCATGTACGCTCCGATGGAAATCGACAAGTCGGACTATTACGTCAAGCCGATGAACTGCCCGTTCCACATTAACATTTACAAATCCGACATCCGCTCCTACCGCGACCTGCCGCTGCGCTGGGCCGAACTGGGCACGGTGTACCGCTACGAAAAAGCCGGCGTGCTTCACGGACTGCTGCGCGTTCGCGGCTTCACACAGGACGACGCGCACATCTTCTGCACACCGGAGCAGATCGAAGACGAAATCAAGGAAGTCCTCCGCTTCTCGACCTTTATCTGGAAAACGTTCGGCTTCGAAAGCATCACCGCCTATCTGTCCACCCGCCCCGAAAAAGCTGTCGGCGATCCGGCGCGCTGGGAGCAGGCCACGGCCTCGCTCGAATCCGCGCTCAAAGCGTCGGGTCTTCCGTACGAAACGGATATCGGCGGCGGCGCGTTCTACGGGCCGAAGATCGACCTCAAGATCAAAGATGCCATCGGCCGCGAGTGGCAGATGAGTACCATCCAGTTCGACTTCAACCTGCCGGACCGTTTCGACCTCAGCTACATCGGCGAAGACGGCAAGCCGCACCGGCCCTACATGGTGCACCGCGCGCTGTTCGGCAGTATCGAGCGGTTCTTCGGCATTCTGGTCGAGCACTACAGCGGAGCGTTTCCGCTCTGGCTGGCGCCCGAACAGGTCCGCATTCTGCCGCTTTCCGAAGAGCAGACGGAAGCCGCTGTCAAACTGGCCGCCGAACTCCGTCAGCAGGATATTCGCGCAACGGTTGACCGTAAATCCGGTAAAATCGGCGCAAAAATCCGGACAGCCCAGATGGATAAAGTGCCCTATATGCTGGTGCTGGGTGCCAAAGAAGTTGAGAGTGGAACTGTCGCCGTGCGCGACCGCAGCGGCGCGCAGGAAGTAATGACGCCGGCTGATTTTGTTGAAAAAGTGAAACAGGCCGTGCAGAGTAAAGGCTGATCAGAGAAAGCAACCGGGAGGAAGTTATTAGCAATCCGAATTACAAAGAGCGGCCGCGCAGAGAGTTCGGCCCGAGAATGAACAACATGATCCGCGTGCCCGAAATTCGTTGTATCGACGAAAACGGCGAACAGATGGGCATCATCCCGACCCGACAGGCACTGATCCGCGCCCACGAAGCGGGTCTCGATCTCGTCGAAATATCCGCCACGACCACTCCTCCGGTCTGCCGCATCATGGACCACGGCAAATTCAAGTTTGAGCAGGAGAAGAAGAAGAAAGAGCAGAAGAAGAAGCAGATTGCCGCCAAGCTCAAAGAGGTCAAATTCCACGTCAATATCGGCGATCACGACTACCAGACGAAGCTTCGTCATACGCATGATTTTATCGAAGGCGGCGACCGTGTAAAAGTATCCCTTATGTTCCGCGGACGTGAAAACGCACATCGCGAACTCGGATTCGAACTGATGAAGCGGATCATTGCCGACTGCGCCGAAGTGGCGACCATCGAGCAGGCTCCGAAACTGATGGGGCGCAACATCTACATGATGATTGTTCCGAAAAAGACCAAATAGGGCTCAGCCGCTTGGAAAGCAGAAAGCCGCTCCGAACTTCCGGAGCGGCTTTTTTTATTAACCCGCGAATCACACAAATCTTCTCGAATCAGCACTCCTGAAAAATTCGTGATTATTCGTGTGATTCGCGGGCTGTCTTTTCCAATGTCTGGAAAATGATGACGCCGCCGGGATGAAATTCGAGTTGCGGGCCGTACCGTTTTTCCAGCCACTGGAAACTTTGTTTTGAGAAAAAGCAGACGTGCGTCGCGTCATCTTTGTAAAACCACTTTTCAAACGACGGCGCCTCGTCGCGCAACTGCGTCATAATCCCGATCCAGCCGCCGGGCTTCACCAGCCGCAGAAAACGCTCGAACTCTTTGCGTGGATTCTGGAAATGCTCCATCGTTTCCGAGCAGGTCAGGAAATCGTACTGCGTCTCCAGCACCGCCGGATCGTTGAAATAGTGCAGGTCATAGTTGGCGCAGGGGAATCCGGCCTCCTCGAACAGAACCGAAAGCGTCGGCTCGCGCCCGCAGCCGAAATCGAGCCCGATTAAAGCGGATAAGGATTGGAACGGCGCGCCGTCCAAACCCACCCCGCTCTTCGGGCACCCCTCCGGCGGAGGGGAATTTAAAAAATCCCCTCCATGGGAGGGGCTGCTGGAACGAAGTGACTGCCGGGGCGGGTATTGCCTCAGCTTCGTTTCCAACGGCTTAAAAAGCCGGTTCAAAAAGTTCCGGTAGCCGGAATCGGCCAGACTGTGACTGTGAAAATCATAGCGCGCCTTCTCCTCTTCCGCCGACAAATGAAACTCCGGCGGCACAAAAACCAGGTCGCATTCCGGACATTGGAAAAATTCCCGCTTCCGGTCGCAGTAAAACGGCTCCGTCGCGCCGTTGGCGCAAAGCGGGCAGTTCGG
>DAONGM010000107.1:0-6313 GCA_035404105.1 Pontiellaceae bacterium | reverse complement strand
GGCTCATTTTTCAGGGAGTTTCAACCCTTAAACCAAGGAGCAGTAAATGTCAGCGATTGTAGAAGTAATGGCCCGTGAAATTCTCGACTCACGCGGCAACCCGACGATTGAAGTGGATGTCGTTCTCGAATCCGGCGTAATGGGCCGCGCGGCCGTTCCGTCAGGCGCCTCTACCGGCGAAAACGAAGCGCTCGAACTGCGCGACGGCAACAAGAAGCGCTACCTCGGCAAAGGCGTACAGAAGGCCGTTGCCAATGTGAACGAAAAGATCGCTCCGGCCATCATCGGCATGGACGCGCTCGACCAGGTCGGCGTTGACCGTTTCATGATTGACCTCGACGGCACCAAGACCAAGAGCAGCCTCGGCGCCAACGCCATCCTCGGCGTTTCGCTGGCAGTCGCCCGCGCTGCGGCGGACTACCTGAACATTCCTCTCTTCCGTTACATCGGCGGCACCAACGCCAAAGTCCTGCCGGTTCCGATGATGAACATCATCAACGGCGGCTCGCACTCCGATGCTCCGATCGCCTTTCAGGAATTCATGATCCGCCCGGTCGGCGCAAAATGTTTCAGCGAAGGTCTGCGCTGCGGCGCTGAAGTATTCCATGCGCTGAAAGCGATTCTGAAGAAAAAAGGCCTCAGCACAGCGGTCGGCGACGAAGGCGGTTTTGCTCCGACGTTCTCCGGCGGAACCGAAGAAGCGCTGGACAGCATTATGCAGGCGATCAAAGACGCCGGTTACAAGCCGGGCAAAGATGTAATGATCGGCCTCGACTGCGCCGCTTCGGAATTCTTCAAAGACGGCAAGTACGACTATTCCAAGTTCGAAGGCAAAGGCGGCGCAAAGCGCACTCCTGCACAGCAGGCCGAATACCTCGCCGAACTGACTGCTAAATACCCGATCGACTCCATCGAAGACGGTATGGATCAGAACGACTGGAAAGGCTGGAAGATTCTCACCGACCTGCTCGGCGAAAAATGTCAGCTGGTCGGCGACGATCTGTTCGTAACCAACGTCGAATACCTTTCGAAAGGTATCAAGACCGGCTGCGCCAACTCGATCCTGATCAAGGTCAACCAGATCGGTACACTCACCGAAACACTCGACGCGATCGAAATGGCGCACAAAGCGGGTTACACCGCGGTTGTTTCACACCGTTCCGGCGAAACCGAAGACAACACGATTGCCGATATCGCTGTTGCAACGAACGCAGGCCAGATCAAGACCGGCTCGCTCAGCCGCTCCGACCGTATCAGCAAATACAACCAGCTGCTGCGCATCGAAGAAATGCTGGGAACTGAAGCCCGCTACGGCTGCTAACGTTCATCAGCCGTACTAAAAGGCACCCCGGGATTTCCCGGGGTGTTTTTTTATCCTGCGGCAGCCGCCAAAATTTCGTATTTCATATTTCATAATTTATCCTGATCCCCCTATACTGCGCGCCGTGAGTCCTCAAAAGTACTGGAATAAAATTTACCGCTCCGCAGCGATTGCCGCGATTGGACTCGCGTTGACCGGTGTTGTTTTCGCCTTTCTGCCCAAGGTGACTCAGTTCCGCAGTTATCAGGAAACCAAGAACGCACTGGACGCGGACATCCGCGCCAAAGAAGAAGCCATCAAAGAACTGCGCCTTAAGCAGGAACGGTTCAGCACCGATAAATATTTTGTGCAGCAGATCGCCCATGAAATCGGTTTTGCCCACCCGGGCGAGACGATCTACCAGTTCAACGAAAAAGCCGCCGGCGCGAGCAATCCGCCGCCGGCCGCAACCGGAGAAAAAGCACCATGATCAAAAAACCGATCGTCTGGACCGTGGCAGGCTCGGATTCCGGCGGCGGTGCCGGTGTTCAGGCCGACATTAAAGTCATCAACCTGCTTGGCGCACACGACTGCTCAGCGATCACCGCACTGACGGCTCAGAATACCATCGGCACCGGCCGGCTTGAATGGGTCGCACCGGATATGCTTTCCGCCCAGCTCGAAGCGCTCAAGGCTGATCTGCCGCCTGCCGCCGTAAAGCTCGGCATGCTCGGCAGCGCCGCTACCGTCGAAATGGTCGCAGCGTTCATCAAAACGGCCAAGTCGCCCTTCACCGTCTGCGATCCTGTTCTGATTTCCTCCAGCGGCGCGTTTCTGCTTGAAGCCTCCGCATGGAAACTGCTCACCGAAAAACTTTTTCCGGTCGTCAATCTGATCACGCCCAATATCCCTGAAGCCGAACATCTGCTCGGTATGGAAATCGCCACCCCGGCCGACATCGAAGCTGCCGCGCAGAAAGCGCTCACCACCGGCGTCAAAGAAGTTCTGATCAAAGGCGGACACGGTTCACACGACATGGAGCTTTCCAGTGACTACTGGAGTGACGGAAAAAATCACGCCTGGCTTTCGAGTCCGCGGATCGACACCAAACACTCGCACGGCACCGGCTGTGTACTTTCAACGGCGATCGCCACGGCCCGTGCGCTGGGTTACGGCCCGCTCGACAGCATCATCGTCGCGAAGTCCTATCTCAATCAGGGATTGCGTCAGGCTCCCGGACTGGGCAGCGGCTTCGGCCCGCTTGCCTTCAACCCGTGGGAAAAAGCGGCGCAGGATTTTCCGAATATTTCGCAGAAAGCAGATGAACCGGGCGTTCGCGCCGGTCTCCCAGTCATTGGAAAATAGCCGTTTTTATTCCGGATACCGGAAAATCATTCCTTCCGGCAAGTCTCGCGTTGACCACCCATAGGGTGCGTGATAGCTTCTTGCGCTTTACGGGGTGTAGCTCAGCCTGGCTAGAGCGCTTGCTTGGGGTGCAAGAGGCCGCGAGTTCAAATCTCGCCACTCCGACCATACTGCGTCCGCAGCGCACTAAAATCTTGCAACCGTTTACGTTCCCCTCTTAACTGCCTGCATCATGCATAAACAAACTGTATCTGTAACGGAGACTGCCGCCGCACTGGCCGGGCTTTACTCGACCGGTCATGAAGACCGCGCAGACAATGTGCTGTGGAACTACCCGGCCGCCCGACGTGTTGTCGAGGCGTTGAAGATTCTCATTCACGTCATGTTCCCAAGCCTGTATCCGTCTGAGAAGGAAGAACTGGAAACCTATTTCGAAAAACAACTCAAAGAAGTTTCACATCTTCTGCTGCCGGAACTTGAACGCGCAATTCCTTTCCGCTGGCAGTCAGAATCCGCCCGGCGAGCCGGCACACAGGCTCTTGAAAATATTCCGGCGGAAACCCGGCGGGTTCTGAATGAATTTCTGGCACGCCTGCCGGCGGTTCGCGAAATGATCATCGACGACGTGAAAGCCGCTTACAACGGCGACCCCGCCGCACTGAGCTACGCCGAAGTCAAGCTCGCCTATCCCGGCATACTCGCCGTCACCTCACACCGGCTGGCGCATGAGCTCTACCGGCTCGATGTGCCAATCATCCCGCGCATCATGAACGAATGGACCCACGCCAAGGCCGGCATCGACATTCATCCCGGAGCCACCATCGGTCGCGGTTTCTTCATCGACCACGGAACCGGCGTGGTGATCGGAGAAACGGCAAAAATCGGACAGGGCGTTAAGATCTATCAGGGGGTCACGCTCGGCGCGAAGAGCTTTCCGCTCGACGAACACGGCAATCCGATCAAGCACATCCAGCGCCACCCGACGGTTGAGGATCGTGTTATCATCTATGCCAACACCACCGTTCTCGGCGGAAAAACAGTCATCGGACACGACTCGGTAATCGGCGGTAATGTTTTCCTGATGGACAGTGTTCCGCCGCACAGTTTTGTTACCAAAACCGAGGCGGGAGTGATCGTTCGCACCAAAGATACAGCCGGTTTGCTGGGCGGACTTGGAATCTAACATTAAAATATAATTTAAAAGCTGGACTCACCCCGACTGCTTACCTATATTTCTGCGCTTTTACGTACCAATTTGAGGAGCAATCATGCCGAAACTGAAAACAAAAAAGACTGCGGCCAAACGTTTTAAGAAAACGGGAACCGGCAAACTGAAATATTCCCACATGGGCGGCAGCCACATTCTGACCGGCAAGAGCCGTAAGCAGAGACGCCGTCTCGGCGGTACCAATCTGGTCGCAAAAACCGACGAGAAACGTATCTCAAAAACTATTCCCTACGCTTAATTTTTAAGGAGTACGAACCATGCCAAGAGCCACCAATGCCCCGGCCTCGCGCCGCCGTAGAAAAAACCGTCTTGAACTCGCTAAAGGGTTTTACGGTAACCGCAGCAAACTTTTCCGTCAGGCTACCGAAGCGGTAGACCGCGCTCAGGCGATGGCTTACGTCCATCGCAAGCAGAAAAAGCGCACCTTCCGCCGCCTCTGGACGGTACGTGTTAATGCCGCCTGCAAAGCCAACGGCATCTCCTACAGCCGTTTCATTGAAGGTCTGGCCAAAGCCAATGTCACTCTGAACCGCAAAATGCTTTCCGAAATCGCCATTTATGACGCCGCCGGATTCATCAAGCTGGTTCAGACGGCTAAAGCCGCCATTGCTTAGCACAGCAGGTTGCTGAACGTTGAAAATCCTGACCGCGACAGCGGCCGGGATTTTTGTTTTTCCAGAGAGTTAAAACAGTCGTACCGTCAGCTGGAGCGCCGAACCAGCCACAGCCCGACAAACTGCGCGACAACCAGCGGAATCCACAGAATCAGATTCGGATGAAGCCACGGATAATCCGCAAGCGCTTTAGCGACAACAATGAAGATGTAATACGCAAAAACGATTATCAGACTGACAAGCATACCGGCAGACGTTTCTTTGCGGTGGGATTTAACCCCGAGCGGTATACCGATCAGCATGAAGCTGAAGCAGCCGACCGCAATGGAAATGCGCTGATTGGCTTCCACAATCAGCCGTGTTTTTTCAATCAGCCGGTCCGGCGCGGAAAGCAACGGAAAATCGCGCTCCACATTCCGGATCCGGTCGACAAGCTCTCCCATTGTCAGATGGCCGCGTTTCTTGGCGGTAACCTTGCTCTTGAGCAGCTTTTCGAAATCGAGCTTGATCGGATAATACTCGGCATTGACGTAGGTGGTTTTTGAAACGTCGTGCGGATCTTTGGCATCCGGCATTTCAATGCGTACATTATAAAGCTTCACGGTCAGGATCCGGTTGACGTTATCCGCAACAATATCGCCCTGTTTAGCGCGCACACTGCGTTTGATCACGCCGGTCTTATCCACCTCATAGGCCACCACATCTTTGACGACCGTCCCGTTTTTGCGCCCGACATATATCATCAGGCCGGGAAAGTCGCGGATAAAGCGCCCTTCTTCGAGCAGATTGACCGGCTCTTCCACGCCCGCCGTCCGCAGCAGTTCGCGGTTGGCATACTTGGCGACCGGCGCCACCTCGCTGTTGATGTAAACGCAGATACCGCTGAACAGTATGGAAAGCAGAATCAGCGGAGCCGCCAGCCGCCAAAGGCTGATACCGCAACTCTTCATCGCGCTGATTTCACTGTCCATTGAAAGCCGTCCGAAAAGCAGTAACGCGGCAAACAGCGTACTGATCGGCATGGAGAAGGAGAGAATATAGGGAATGTTCTGGAAGAAAAATTTGGCAATCAGCGCGGCGGAAATGCCGCGCGCCATCAAATCAACCGCTTTCACCAGCGCGCCGACGGTCATCACAAAGGTAATGAGTCCGAGCGCGGCCAGAAAGATCACCAGATAATCAAAAACAATATAGCGGTTGAGTGTACGCATAATTTTACTTTGCCCCGTAACGGCGCACCGCCGACTCCACGGTATTGGCCAGCAGCATGGTAATCGTCATCGGGCCGACGCCGCCGGGCACCGGAGTAATGGCCGAGGCTTTTTCAGCCACGGCTGCATAATCCACATCGCCTTTCAGGCGGAATCCGGCCTTCGCGGACGGATCGGCCACCCGGTTAACGCCGACATCAATCACCACCGCTCCCGGTTTCACCATATCCGCCGTCACGGTATTCGGCCGGCCGACTGCGGCGACGATGATATCGGCCTGCAACGTCAGTTCCTTCATGTTTTTTGTGCGGGTGTGGCACATCGTCACCGTTGCGTCGCCCAGTTCACTCTTCTGGCTGAGCAGATTCACCAGCGGACGTCCGACAATATTGCTGCGCCCGATTACGACGACATGCGCGCCGGATGTTTTGATTCCGGAGCGTTTTAAAATCTGCAAAACGCCGTGCGGCGTACAGGGCAGAAACGCCGGCAGGCCGAGCATCATCCGGCCCACGTTGACCGGATGGAAGCCGTCCACGTCTTTGTCCGGATTGATCGCTTCGATCACCGACTGCTCCATCGAAGAATCCGGAAG
>DAONGM010000106.1:3422-6336 GCA_035404105.1 Pontiellaceae bacterium | reverse complement strand
TCTTCGGCGCGCCCCCAGCCGTAACCGGGAATATAAAATTTGGTGCCGGGCGGAAAGACCTTCGGGTCCACGGCAACGGTGCCGGGACGGGCAATGCTCCCGCTGGAAGTACGGCCGATAATTTTCGTTTTTCCGTTCGGTGAAACAGGAAAGCCGAACCAGTTGAATCTCCATCCGCTGCATTCCGGACAGGCGCAGTAGCCGGTGGTTTTAACCGTAATGACTGCATCGGCACGGCGCAGCGGCGGCGCAACGAAGTGACAGCGCGTGATAACCAGCAGTACAAGAATGCCCGCCGTCCAGAGAATGATCCGCCGTTTCATGCGGGCACTTTAGAACAGGAAAATTTTATTGAACAGAAGGAAACGAAGGTGACGAAGGGTACACAGAAAAATCGGCGCCCCCTTTGTTTTCCTTCGTTTCCTTCTGTGAAAAATCCACAAAAAAGCCGCCCCGTTTCCGGAGCGGCTTCTGTTCCCGATGAGTGGAAACTTTACTTGGCCTTCGAGGCGTACTCTTTGATGAGTGCCGCGCCGATGACGTCGCGCTGAATCTGGTTGGTGCCTTCGTAGATCTGGAGGATCTTGGCATCGCGCATCATCTTTTCAGCCGGATATTCGCGCATGAAGCCGTAGCCGCCGAGAACCTGCAGGGCATCGGTGGTGACGGACATGGCGACATCGCCGGCATAGCACTTACACATGGCGGAGATTTTTGAGACATCCTTTTCGCCGCCGTCGATGGTGTTGCAGGCGGCGTACGTGATGGCGCGCGCGGTTTCAACCTTCATCGCCATGTCGGCGAGCATCCACTGAAGGCCCTGGTTGGCGATAATCGGTTTGCCGAACTGGTGGCGGACGCGGGCATAGTCGACAGCCATGTCGAGTGCGCCCTGCGCCAGACCAACGCCCTGCGCGGCGATACCCGGACGGGAAATGTCGAAGGTTCTCATCGCCAGCAGGAAGCCCATGCCTTCTTTCCCGATGAGGTTTTCGGCCGGAACTTCGCAGTCCTGGAAGATGAGCTCGCGGGTGGCGGAAGCGCGGATACCAAGCTTGTCTTCTTTTTTGCCGAAGCTGAAACCGGGCATTCCTTTTTCAACGATAAAGCAGGAGACGCCGCGGGCGCCTTTGGCTTTATTGGTGACGGCCAGAATCGTGTAGGTGTCGGCTTCGCCGCCGTTGGTGATCCACTGCTTGGTGCCGTTGAGGATGTATTTGTCGCCTTTCTTGACGGCGGTGGTGGCAATACCGCCTGCGTCGGAACCGGCGTTGGGCTCGGTCAGACCGAAAGCGGCCCATTTTTCGCCGCTGGCGAGCGGGGAAAGATATTTTTTCTTCTGCTCTTCAGAACCGCCGATGATGATCGGGTCGGCGCCGAGGGCGTTCGCGGCGTAGGAAACGGAAACGCCGATACAGTATTTGCTGAGCGTTTCGACAGCGACGCAGAAACCGAGATGACCGACGCCCATTCCTCCGTAGGCTTCGTCGATGTAGAGGCCCATCATATCCATCTGCGCCAGCTCTTTGAGCAGAGCGGAGGGAAAGATTCCTTTGTCGTCCAGCTCGGCACGTACCGGCACAATGCGTTCTTTACCGAATTCATCGAGCATGGCCCGGATTTCAAGCTGCTCTTCCGTCAATCCATAATTGATTTCGCCCATACTGTTCTCCTTGGTTGATTCCTATTCCATGCTTCCTAAATAACGTTCGGCTTCCAGCGCAGCCATACAGCCCGATCCGGCGGCCGTGATGGCCTGGCGGTAAACCGCATCCTGCACATCGCCCGCCGCGAACACGCCGTCGACATTTGTGCGGGTGTTTTTGGCGATCAGATACCCGGCATGATCCATATCAAGCTGTCCGGCAAAGGCCTTCGTGTTCGGCTTATGGCCGATGGCGACAAACAGTCCGCTAACTTGCAGTTCAGAAACCGCACTGGTTTTGACGTTACGGATTTTCAGGCCGGTTACTTCGTTCTTAGAAACATCCAGCACCTCTTCGATCACGGAGTCCCAGATCACTTCAATCTTCGGATGCGCCAGCAGGCGGTCCACCATGATTTTGGAGGCGCGGAACTGGTCGCGGCGGTGAATGACGGTAACCTTGGAAGCGAAGTGCGTCATGAAAAGAGCATCTTCCATCGCGGTGTCGCCGCCGCCGACGACGGCGACCGGCACATCGCGGTAGAACGCGCCGTCGCAGGTGGCGCAGCCGGAAACGCCGCGGCCGATCAGCTTCTGTTCAGACTCGATGCCGAGATACTGCGCACTCGCGCCGGTAGCGATGATGATGGTTTTCGCTTCGATTTTTTCACCGTCGCTCAGCGTAATGTTGTGCGGCAGACAGGTCAGACAGGCAGAAACAACTTCACCGGTTTTAAACCGCGCCCCGAACCTTTCGGCCTGTTTACGGGTGAGATCCATCAGCTCCGTGCCGCTGATGCCTTCCGGAAAGCCCGGATAGTTTTCGACATCGGTGGTGGTGGTGAGCTGCCCGCCGGGCTGAAAGCCTTCGATCACCAGCGGATTGAGGTTGGCCCGCGCCGAATAAACAGCGGCGGTTAAACCGGCAGGCCCCGTTCCGATGATGACGATGTTTTCCAAGGTCTGTAATCTCCGCTTCTACGAAATTTTCCGAACTGTATAAACACCCGGTTCTTCGCGCACATGGAATCCGATCGGATTTTTTTTCGGCTCCGGCGGAATCATCAGTTCGTGAATTGCCTCAAAGACGATACGAAACTGCTCATCGTACTTCGACTCCAGCTCCGCCAGCTTTCGCGCCAGTTCTTCGCTGGACTCCAGCATCCGGCGCAACTTCACAAACGTGCGCATAATGGCAATATTCACCTCGACCGCCCGCGAACTTTTCAGAACGCCGGAGAGCATCGCAACACCTTGCTCCGTAAAGGC
>DAONGM010000106.1:1216-3322 GCA_035404105.1 Pontiellaceae bacterium | reverse complement strand
ATCAAATAGATCGACTGCTCGACCCGCTCAATCGGAATTATGGACGCGTCTTTGCTCATCTCCGTGAATTTCAGCTCTTCAGCGCGTTAATCTGCTTCGTAAACTCCGGTACGATCTGGTGCAGGTCGCCGACCAGACCGAAGTCGGCTACGTCGAAGATCGGCGCGTCCGGGTCTTTGTTGATCGCGATGATGAGGTCCGCGCTCTGCATACCGGCCAAATGCTGAATGGCCCCGGAAATACCGCAGGCGACATAAACCAGAGGACAAACCGTTTTGCCGGTCTGGCCGACCTGGTGGTGATGCGAAATCCAGCCCGCATCAACAGTAGCGCGCGAAGCTCCGACTGCGCCGCCGAGTGCATTGGCCAACCCTTCGATCACTTTAAAGTTTTCCTGCCCGCCGATGCCGCGTCCGCCGGAAACAATGTAGTCGGCGGCCTTGAGATCCACGGTGTTGACTTCTTCGACGACGCTTTCAACCCGTTTCATGCGTTCGCGTACGCCGGAAAGGTCGATTTTCACGTCAACCACTTCGCCGGTTTCGTTTTCGCTGACGCGTTCTTTTTTGAACACGTTGGAACGGACGGTCGACATCTGCGGACGGTGGTCGGGGCAGATGATGGTGGCCATGATGTTTCCGCCGAAGGCCGGACGTGTCTGAAGCAGGCATTGGCGTTCGGTGTCGAAGTCGAGCTCGGTGCAGTCGGCGGTGAGGCCGGCCCAGCCCATGACGGCGACGGTCGGCGCGAGGCTGCGGCCGATGGTGCTGGCGCCGTAAAGGACGATTTCGGGATTCTGCGCCTTGATCAGGTCGGCCATGACTTTGGAAAAGTAGTCGTTCTGGTAGGTTTCCAGCCGCGGATCTTCGACGTTATAGATTTTTTTCGCGCCGTAGTTGAACAGCTCCTGATGCATCGGCTTGCCGTTCGCGGAGGCCAGCACCGCGCAAAGCGTGAAGCCCGATTTGGCAGCCAGTTTGCGCCCTTCGGAGAGAAGTTCGAAAACGACGCCGGCCAGTTTGCCGTGTTCCTGTTCCGCGTAAACCCAGATTTCCTTTTTGGTGCTCATAGGACTTTCTTCTCCCGCAGTTTGAAAATGAGTTCTTTGACCATGTCCGCCGGATCGCCGGAAAGGATTTCCTTATTGAGCTTCACCGGCGGAGCAAAAACCTTGTTCACTTTAGTCGGCGAACCGGCCAGACCGATTTTGCTTTCTTCAGGCTGAAGCTGTTCGACGCCCCAGACCGGAATTTCGGCTTTCTTGGCAGCCATCTTTTTCTTGAGCGAAGGCATCCGCAGGCTGTTGGCTTCTTTAACGACCGTCAGCGCGGCCGGTTTTTCAACGTCCCAGACGTTGTAGCCGTGGTCTGTCACCTGATGAACCCGGAAGCCTTTATCCGTTACTTCGCAGGATTTGGCGTAGGTGATCATCGGTACGCCGTAGAAGTGAGCCACGCCCGGACCGACCTGCGCAGTGTCGCCGTCGATCGCCTGCTTGCCGAAGAGAATCAGGTCGACCGGCTCAGTCAGTTTTTTGAGCGCCAGTGTGATGGTGTAGGAAGTGGCCCAGGTATCGGCGCCGCCGAACTTGCGGTCGGAAACCAGAATCGCGTCGTCCGCGCCGTGCGAAAGCGCTGTACGCAGCGCTTCTTCAGCCTGCGGCGGGCCCATGGAGATAACGGTGATTTTCCCGCCGTGCTTATCCTTGAGCTGCAACGCCATTTCCAGCGCATTTTCGTCAAAAGGGTTGATGATGCTCGGGACTCCGGTGCGGTTGAGACGGTTTGTCTCGCGGTCGATTGTGACCTTATCGGAATCCGGTACCTGCTTAATACAGACCACTATGTGCATAGCCATTCCTTTCCGTGGGAAAATAGGTCTCGGTTATAAGGATAGAGCTCCGCTATCTCAAGCCGAAACACCCGATTTATCGGTTGCCGCCCCTTTATGAATGCTCTATTTTCTTTCCGGTAAAAATACCGCTAAACGGAAATGAGTTATTTCATGAAAAAATCACTGCTTTACTTTGTTCTCTCCGCCGCCGCTGCCCTCCTGTCCGGCTGTTCAACCAGCGCCCCCGTAACCGCGACACCCCCCCCTCCGGCA
>DAONGM010000106.1:0-1116 GCA_035404105.1 Pontiellaceae bacterium | reverse complement strand
AAAGAAAAAGAGCTCTACGCCCGGCTTCAGACCACCAAGGCGTTCGGCGAGCTCATGCAGGAAGCCAAGACGTTCGCCGCCTTCAAAGCCGCGCAGAAATAGGGTTGCGAATGCAACCCCGTTGATAACCATTAACCGGCACAATCACGACAGAGTGCCGCCATCGAACGGTCGTAGGCCGCTTCGCCTGCTTTCGAGAAAAAGCAGCCGGGAATCTGTCCTTTGGCGCGGTGATAGGTTACACACTCGCAGCACAGCCCTTTCTTCGCGCAGTCGTAGGTGCAGCTGCAGGCCGCCAGATTCTCTTCTTTGTTCGGACAGGGTTTCATCTTTTCTTTTCTATGAAATATGCCGTTTTCATCTTTCATACTTCATAGTTCATCCTTCTCTTCCGAGAATTTCTTCGAGATTTTCAACCAGTGTCATCACCTGCTCGTTCGTGCCAACCGTGATGCGCAGACAGTCTTTGGTGCGCGGACCGTCAAACCAGCGAACGAATATATTGCGCTTGCGAAGTTCTTCGAAAATTTTCTTCGCGCCCGGTTTCGGCGGCTTCACCCATACGAAATTGGTCTGCGAAGGATAAACTTTGAAGCCAAGGTCTTTCAACTCGGATGTAATCAGCTCGCGGGTGCCTTTGACAGCCGCCGTGATCGCTTCCATCGTGCCGTCGTCAAGCAGCGCGACGCGCGCCAGTTCCTGCGTCAGGCGGCTGATGTTGTAGGAATCTTTGATTTTGTGCAACGCATCGATCAGCGGCTTGGCTCCCACGCAATAACCGAAGCGGATGCCGGCCAGCGCATAGGATTTGGAAAGCGTCCGCGCCACCAGCACGTTGTCGTACTTCGTCGCGAACTCCATGCAGCTTTCGCGGGCGAAATCCACATAGGCTTCGTCGATCACCACCACGCCGGGAAAGGTTTTGATGAACGCCTCGACCTTGGCTTTCGGAAACAGCATTCCGGTCGGCGCGTTAGGGTTGGTCAGGAAGAAAACCGAAGCTTTGTAGCCCTTCGGCATCTGCCACTCAAAATTTTCATCCAGAGAAACCGGCTTCGTTTCGATTTCTTCGATCTGCGCCAGCACCGGATAGAGCGAATAGGACGGATCGAAATA
>DAONGM010000105.1:0-6339 GCA_035404105.1 Pontiellaceae bacterium | reverse complement strand
CATCACTTTTAACAATGTATTCATGATGTTTCCTTTCGAGGTTGTTGAACTCGGCCTGTTTAAAACCTTCGGGCAGGGGGCAAACGTTTTTGTGAAACAGACTTCCAGCAAAGACGGGCGAATGTAACGCACGGTTGCCGGAATTACCAGTGGTTTAAACGATGGAAGAGCAGGGCGGTAAATACAGCTATGGATGAATACTCCTGTTCAGCGGCAAGCATAGCGCGCCGCCGCTTTCCAGCTTCTGTGGCTGGGGCCGGTGGCCCCGGTAGCCTCCGATGACTACCCGTGCTTCCGTCAGCGTCCACAGCTGTTCATGGTTTAGGCACTCGTCCCGGAAACGACCGTGAAAACTTTCCACAAAGCCGTTTTGCCACGGACTGCCCGGCTCGATGTAGATCGTCTTGATGCGTTTGAACCAACCGCCGGTTTGCCCCGGCGGTTTTTTTATGGCACTTTCCCGCCGATGAAACGTTTTGCCATTATTGGAACCGGCGCCGTCGGCGGCTACTACGGCGCGCTGTTGCAGCGGGCCGGATTCGAGGTCCACTTTCTGCTGCACAGCGATTATGAGTTTGTGAAAGAAAACGGCCTGACCGTCGAATCGGTGAACGGCGATTTCCGGCTTCCGCAGGTTCACGCCTATAACGATCCGCAGCAGATGCCGCGCTGTGACGTAGTGATTGTTGCGCTCAAAACCACCGCGAATCATCAGTTGAAAACCATTCTGTTGCCGGTGGTAAAGGACGACGGCGTCGTGCTGACGCTCCAGAACGGCCTCGGCTCCGAAGAGGAAATCGCCGCGATTGCCGGCTCCGGGCGCGTACTGGGCGGGCTCTGCTTTCTCTGCTCCAACAAAGTCGGCCCCGGGCATATTCACCACCTGGATTACGGTCTGATCACGCTGGGCGAATACCTCGCGGACGGACTGCCCGGCGGCATTACGCCGCGCCTCGAACGGCTTGGTTCCGCCATGACGTCCGCGGGTATAAAAATTGATCTGATCGGCGACCTGCCGACGGCGCGCTGGAGAAAACTGGTCTGGAACATTCCGTTTAACGGCCTGTCAGTGGCGAAGAACTGCCTGACGGATGCGCTGATGAACAGCCCGGAAACCCGGGCTCTCTGCCGGACGATGATGGAAGAAGTCGCGGCGGCATCCGCCGTCTGCGCGCGGCCGATCGAGCCGGAGTTCATCGAAAAGATGATGACGTATACGGAGAAGATGGAACCGTACGCGCCGAGCATGAAACTCGACTTTGACCGCGGCAACCCGATGGAGATTGAAAGCATCTACGGCAACCCGATCCGCGCGGCCAAAGCGGCAGGCGTCGAAATGCCGGAAACCGAAAAGCTCTATTGGCAGTTGGTGAAATTGAATCCCGCAAGGTAGGGCGCTTTCGCCGAAAGCGCCGCGTGCCCTGAATTGGTCAAAGGGCGGACGGCTCGGCGATCCGTCCCTACCAGGAATAAAGTTTCTGAATGTACTGCTTCGCGCTGTCGGACCAGAGAAAACGCGCGTCCGATGCGGCGTTGCAGACGGCCTGCCATTTTTCCGGCTCGGCGTGCAACTGCACAGCCGCTTTGAGTGCGGCGGCCATGGCATCAATCTGTTTGTGAAGCGTTTCACCTTCGAATCCAAACCCGTTGATTCCGGGCTGGACGGTGTCGCGCAGTCCGCCGGTCCGGTGGACGAGGCAGGGCTGACCGTCGCGCATGGCCAGCATCTGTCCGATGCCGCACGGCTCGAAGGAGCTGGGCATGAGGAACAGATCGCCGGACGCATACAGGGCGTCCGCTACTTTGTTTGAATAGCTGTTGAGAAAGAGAAAGTTGCTGTGTGTTGCGGCGGTTTCGGCGAGGAACGCTTCGGTGTCGCGGTCGCCGGTGCCGAGCAGGATGTAGAGGCCTTTTGATCCGATAATCTGAAGGATTTTTTCAAGTCCGGAAACGCCGTCAGATCCCGGCGCCTTGAGCAAGAGCATTTTCTGGTCAACGACGCGGCTGACGCTGGTTGCGATAAACGACGGCTTGCTGCGTGCGGCTTCCAGTTTGTCCAGCGTTTTGAAAGCGGTGAAGTCGGCGAAGGATAGAGCGGTGCGTCGCGCTGCCCAGTGCGCGGTTTCGGATTTCACCAGAGAGAGAAGCTCTCGGACGCTTTTTTTCGCCGGACGGGCGGGCGGATATTCGCATCCGTTTAAAATGCCGTGCAGCCGGCCTTCGGCGGCGGCGCGCTGCAGGTCGCGGTCGAGGCCTTCTCCGCCGAAGAACTGCGGCGGACGGCTGGGCATCAGGATTTCTTCGGCGTAGGACGGCGAAACCGTCTGAACCGCATCGGACAGCCGGATGCCGACTGCCATCGGGTTGATGCAGTCGATCCAGCGCGGATCGCGCAGCTCACCGGGAATTTCGGTGCCGAAGTTAATGTCCGGATACCAGCTTTCGAGAGAAGAGCGGTCGCCGCTGAGCGGGCGGATGCCTTGCAGCGCCAGGTTGTGAATGGTGTAAACCGTGCGAAGTTTTTTCAGCGAAGCATAGCCTGTATCATATTTCCGCAGGAGGAGCAGGAATGCGGCATGCCAGTCGTGCAGATGCAGGACATTCAGCGGGCCGAAGAGGTTTTCTTTAATAGCGGCGGCAACGGCGGCGCAGAAGCAGGCGAATTTTGTGGCGTCGGTGGCAAACGGACGGCCCAGCGGATCGTTGCTGTAAATGTCGTACTGCTCTTTTTCGGCGTTGTAATGAAGAAAGGCCGGATGGTCGATGACGTAGTGAACGGATCGCGCGGCGGCTTCGGTGCGCGGACGGACGCGGTAGAGTACAGCCTGATCCGAATGTCCTGCAAACGGGAACCGGATTTCGGCGACCCGGGTTGAGCCGCCGAGCTCATGAAGAAAGCCGTAAGAAGGGGTAACAATCGAGGTGCGCCCGCCCAGATCGGCGAGTGCGGCGGGGATGTCGCGGATGACATCGCCGATTCCGCCGACTTTGCACCGCGCAATGCCGTCATTCTCTGCCGCGACCATTAGAATGTTCAGGGGATTGTTCATGGACTGAGACGGTAGCAGAGGGCTTTACCGGCTGAAAGAGGCTTTTTCGGTTTTGAGAAACAGGTGCGGAGTCTCCGCTTGCTGTAAAATTAAACAAAAATTTGCCTCATTTTGAGCGGCACGGATTATTTATGTCTAAAATGAGGTTTATATTTATTGAAAAAAGGAACCAATTTTCTTGCTGATGTAAAAATGAGGCGTATTTTGTGTATACATTTTCGGAGATGTTGTTTTTAAGGAGCGAAACAATGGATAAAAAAGTTATGGATGGCGGTCAGGCTCTCATCAGGTGTCTGGAAGCGGAAGGTGTTGAATATATCTTCGGTTATTCCGGCGGTTCGGTCATTCCGATCTTCGACGCCATGGTCACCACGCCCAGCAAGATCAAGTTTGTTCTGGTCCGCCACGAGCAGGGTGCCGCCCACATGGCCGACGGCTATGCCCGCGCGACCGGCAAGCCCGCGGTTACTCTCGTCACCAGCGGCCCCGGCGCCACCAACGTTATCACCGGCATCATGACCGCCCAGATGGACTCCGTTCCGATGGTTATTCTGACCGGGCAGTCGGTTTCATGGATGATCGGCAAAGACGCTTTTCAGGAGGCGGATATCTTCGGTATGACGATGCCGGTTGTTAAACACAGCTACCTGCTCAAATCCACCAATGACATTCCCCGCACGGTCCGCGAAGCCTTTCATATCGCCACCACCGGACGTCCCGGTGCGGTTCTCATCGATATTCCGAAGGATATGAGCGCCGGCCCGTTTACGGCCGATCTGCACGCCGAAATGGATATTCCCGGCTACAGCACACATCTGGAGTCGATCGATGTCGCGCAGGTCAAAGAAATCGCCGAAGCGATCAGCAAGTCGCAGCGGCCGGTCATTCTGGCCGGACACGGTGTACTCATTTCCGGCGGGCATACCGCTCTGCGCGCGCTGGCCGAAAAGCTGAACGCGCCGGTTACGACCACGCTGCTCGGTAAAGGCGCTTTCCCGGAAACGCACAAGCTGTCGCTCGGCTGGCTCGGTATGCACGGTACCGCCTATGCCAACAAAGCGATGTGCGAATGCGACCTGCTGCTGAATATCGGCTCGCGCTTTGATGACCGCATCATCGGCGATCCGAAATGGTTCTGCAAAAACGCCACAGTGATCCACGTCGACATCGACCCGGCGGAAATCGGTAAAATGATCCGTCCGAAATATCACTGTGTCGCCGACGCGAAGATGTTTATCGACGAGCTGATCAAACACGTCGGCAAGCTGAACACCGGCGAATGGCTGAAAACCCTTGAAGGCTGGAAGCAGAAATATCCCCTTAAGTTCAAGCGGCAGGGCAGTCTCAAGATGCAGCACGTCATCGACGAGTTCTATAAACTGTCCGGCGGCAAAGCCGTTGTCGTCACCGACGTCGGCCAGCACCAGATGTGGGCGGCGCAGTTCTACAAGACCGACGCGCCGAACAACTTCCTCAGCTCCGGCGGCGCGGGCACGATGGGCTTCGGCGTTCCGGCGGCCATCGGCGCGCAGTTCGGACGTCCGAAAGACACCGTCATCGCGTTTTGCGGCGACGGCGGCTTCCAGATGACCGAGTTTGAACTGGCCACGGCCGCGCTCTACAAACTGCCCGTCAAGTTCGTCGTTCTCAACAACCACTACCTCGGCATGGTCCGTCAGTGGCAGGAACTCTTCTATGAAGACCGTACCAGCGGCGTTGATCTCGAAGGCAACCCCGACTTCGTCAAGCTGGCCGATGCGTATGGCATCAAAGGCTTCAACCTGCGCCGCCCCGGTGACGTCAAACGCATCATCAAAGCCGCGCTGGCCTACAACGCCGGACCGTGCCTCATCAACTGCGAAGTCGAAAAAACCGACAACGTATTCCCGATGATTCCGGCCGGCAAGCGCATCGAAGACATGATCATCGAAGCGCCGAAAGCGGGCGGTAAGAAACTCGACAAACCGACCGGATCGACCTGATTTTAAATTTAACAGAAGGAAACGAAGGATAACCTTCGTTTTCCTTCGTTACCTTCTGTGGAAATTTTTTAAGGAGAAAACCATGATCAATAACAAACCGATTCATACTCTGAGCGTTTACGTCACCAACAAACCCGGTGTGCTCGCCCGCATCGCGCAGACCTTCTCGCGTCGCGGCTATAACATCGAATCGCTCGTTGTTTCGCCCGCCATGGACGGCCATTTCTCGCGCATGACCATCGGCGTCAGCGGTGCTCCGGAAGGCCTCGACCAGATCATCCGGCAGGTCAGCAAGCTGATCGACGTGCTGCGCTGCACCGACCACACCTATGACGACGCCGTCGTCAAAGAAATGGGACTGATCAAAATCGCCATCGGCGCGGAAAACCGCGGCGAAGCGCTGCAGATTGCCGAACACTTCGGCTGCAAAACCGTTGACCTGACCGATGAATCGCTGATTCTGCAGGCGGTCGGCGATCCGGCGAAAATCGACGCGCTGGTTGAGATGATCGAAAAATTCAAAATCATCGAACTCGTCCGCACCGGCAAGGTATTGCTCTCCCGCGGCGCCCAAACGACGTAGTTTTTTACAGAAGGCAACGAAGGTTAACGAAGGCTGTTCAACCGCTTCGTTTTCCTTTGTTACCTTCTGTTAAAATATTTATTCGGTGTGATGGTGTCCTGAATGTATGAAAACCCTTTTGTTAACGCCGCCGCTGTTGCAGCCGAACACGCCCTATGCCGCCACGCCGATCCTGACGGCATGGCTTCGTTCGCGCGGACAGGAGGCCGTGCAGGCCGATCTTTCGCTCGAACTGCTTCTCAAGCTGTTTTCCAATGACGGCCTCGCGCAGCTTTGCCGCGCATTGAAAGGAACGCCGGATGCCGCCGGATTTCTGGCGCTCGAAGAGGAATACCGCGCGGTTATCGGCGACGTAATAGAATTTCTGCAGGACCGTAAACCGTCCGCCGCCAAACGGCTGGCAAAGCGCGGCACGCTTCCGGAAGGGCCGTACCTGGTTCGTGCCTACGAACAGGAAGAACAGTTCGGCTGGGATTTCCGCGGACTCGACCGCCACGACCGTGCGCGCCACCTGTGCAGTCTGTTCCTCGACGACATCGCCGAAGCCGCCGCACAGCTCGACCCGCACTTCGGCTTTTCCCGCTACGCCGAGCATCTATCCGCTTCTCTGCCGGATTTCGGGAAAATTCGCGCTGTTCTGGAATCTCCATGTGGCGCAGACATTCCTGTCTGCGCAAATGGGCAGACAGGAATGTCTGCCCCACAAAAAACAACGCTCTTTCTC
>DAONGM010000104.1:0-6464 GCA_035404105.1 Pontiellaceae bacterium | reverse complement strand
CCGCTCGGCAGGGGCATAACGTCGGGTTTGCCGGTGAGGAGCATTTCGCCGCAGTCGGTGGTGCCGCCGGAAGCCTTGAGCCATTGAGTCAGCAGGTTTTTAAGGATCATCGGCGAGTATTCCGGCGTATGGCAGCTCAGCAGCAGAAACGCCGGATTTTCCGATAGCAAGTCGCGGCAGAGGTTGAGCAGTTCGGGAAGCGCGTCCTGAATTTTGAAAACCTCGCCTTTTTTGCCGCGTCCGAACGAAGGCGGATCGAGGATGATGCCGTCGTAGCGGCGCTCGCGTTTGACTTCGCGGCGCAGGAACCCGATGGCGTCGTCGACGATCCAGCGGATCGGCGCGCTTTCCAGTCCGTTGAGAGCGGCATTTTCGCGCGCCCATTCGACCATACCTTTGGAAGCGTCGAGGTGGCAGACTTCCGCGCCGCCCTGCGCGGCGGCCAGCGTCGAGCCGCCGGAGTAGGCGAAAAGATTCAGCACATTCATCGCGCCGGTTTGCTCTTTGCGTTTCTGCACGGTTTCGCGGATCCATTTCCACATCGGGCGCTGCTCGGGGAAGATGCCGAGGTGGCCGAAGTCGGTGGAGGAGAGTTTAAAGGTGATTCCGGCGACGGTGACTTTCCAGTTATCGGGCAGGTTGTGGCGGTTATGCCAGCGGTTGCCGCCTTCGCGGTCGAATCCGGCCGAGATATTCTGCCAGACATCTTCAGTCAGCGTCTGCTGCCATGCGGCCTGTCCGGCGGGGCGCACCAATTTTACGTCGCCGAAGCGCTCCAGCTTGCGGCCGTCGCCGCTGTCGATCAGTTCGTAATCATCGTTCATGGGGCGGGAGTCTAAAGACCGCAGTCGAAAGTCGAAAGTCTAAAAGTCGAAAGTCCGGGATTCCTAAGGCCTAAAGTCTAAAGCCTGATTCCTATCCCCGGTGCAGGCAGTTGAGAATGGAATCCATCGGTGCGCGCTTTTCGGCGATGTGGCAGGCTTTTTCCCACTGTTCTGCGGAAAGCAGTTCGCGCAGCGGCTGTTCAACCCGGTGAACCGAGTCAAAGGCGCCTTCGAGTTTTTGATCCCACTGCTGATAGTGCCGCGCGAGGTCGTCCGGATAGACCACCTTGCGCTCGGTGCCTTCGTCGCAGGCCTGGAACGGTTCGATGATATTGAGCGAGCCGTAGTCGTTGGTGAGTTCCTCGCCTTCGGCAATGTCGCGCACGGCCAGCTCGAAGCTGTAGGCGGTGGTGATGCAGTTGGGCGTGAAGCTGTGGTTCATGAACCGCGTGTTGTCCCAGCAGAAGACATACTCACCGTGCCGGTTGCGGTAGGCGTACTTATAGAGCGTTTCGCGGCAGGGTCCCGGCAGCGCCGCGACCTGCGCCGGACTCAGAATGCGGTCCAGCGGGTCCTGCACCCAGGTAATGGAGCCTTTGGGGATGGCCCGCGTGGCGACAACGCCGCAGCCGATTTCTTTACTGATCCATCTGACTTCAGTATCGGGGTGCAGCATAAGATTACCGTTTTTCGATGACTGCCGCGCCGAAGGTGAAGCCGCCGCCGAACGCGGTCAGGCCGACGAGCGCATCTTTTTTCAGCTGCGGCATCAGCTCGACCAGCGCGAACGGAATGGTGTTCGACGAGGTGTTGGCATATTTGCGGATGTGGTTGAACATCTTCTCCGGCGGGCAGTGGATCGTTTTACGGATCGCTTCGATAATCCGCTCGTTGGCCTGATGCGGCACGATCTTGTCGAGCGCATCCACCGCGACGCCGCGCATTTCGCAGGCTTCCGCCAGCATATCGATCATCTTGCGCACCGCGATCTTGAAGACCGTGAGCCCTTCCATTTCGATCTTCTCGCCGGTGCCCATGTGCGGGACATACAGCACCTTCTGGTCGACCCCGACGGCCGACAGAACGGGGCGGTTCACCAGAACGTTGACATTGCCGCCGCGCGGTTCGCAGGAAAGCAGCGACGCCGTGGCCGCGTCTCCGAAGAGCGCCAGCGTCTTCTGGTCCTCATGGTTGATCATCGGCGAAAGGGTTTCGGCGGTGATGATGATCACTTTCTTCGACGGATCGTCGCGCAGGATATCCACCGCATTCTGCAACGCATACATATAGCCGGCGCAGGCCGCGCTGACATCGTGGGCCTGCATCTGAACCTCGCCCTTTTCCGGGCTGAGTTCTTTGAGCACGCGGCAGGCGAGCGACGGGGTCATCATCAGCGGCGTACCGGTGGAACAGACGATGGCATCGATGTCGGCCAGCGTCAGTTTTTCCATCTCCAGCAGGTCGCGCACGGCTTTCACGGCCAGCGTTTCGACGTTTTCGTCGCCGGTGATCCAGTAGCGCTCTTCGCAGCCGGTGCGCGAGCGGATCGCTTCGGAATCCCACTCGCCGTGGCCTTTCAGCAGCTCTTCGTTCAGGATGCGGCGCGAGCCGAGCACCGTGGCGATCGACGAAATCAATACCGGCTTGTGTTCAACCGCGGTAATTTTCGCTTTCGCGGCGGAAAGTTTCTTTTCCAGAACCGGCGTACCGGGATCGTCTTTGGTCACCGGCTTTTTAATCAGACTGATTTCTTCCGTGGTGATGCGCGCCAGCGGCGTGCCGACGTCGACGGAATCGCCTTCGGCCAGGAACAGCGCTTCAACGATGCCGCCGACCGGCGAGGAGATTTCCATCGTCGCCTTATCGGCTTCGACGGACGCGAGCAGTTCACCGGCTTGAACCGGCTGTCCGGCCTTCACGTGCAGTTCGACCACCTTCACCGTTTTATCCGACGGGCTGGAGCCGATGGCGTTGACGGTGACGGAGCCTTCGGCTTCCTCCACCGGCTTCTGCCAGGTCAGCGAATAGTCGAGCAGTTCGGCCGCTTTGCCGAGTACGGTGCGGAACGACGGCAGCACTTCGATTTGCGTCTCAAACAAATAGGGAATATAGGTGTCGTGCCGCGCAACCCGCGCCATCTGCACCGGCACGTTCGCTTTTTCGGCGACCGTCGCCATCACTTCGCCGCCGAATCCGCAGGTATGGTTGTCTTCGTGGACGACGAGCAGCTTTCCGGTTTTCTGAGCGGACGCGATGACGGTTTCCTGGTCCCACGGAACGAGCGAGCGCAGGTCGATCACTTCCACGGACGCCCCGGCGTTCTGCAGCGCGTCGGCGGTTTTTTCGCACAGCGGCACCGTGCTGCCCCAGCTGACGATGGTCAGGTCGCGGCCCGGACGGGTGACGCGCGCTTTACCGACCGGTACGAACTGCGTCGCCGCATCTGCGGCCGCCGTGACGGAACGGTCGTTAATCAGATTTTTCGGGAAGAGGAACACGGTCGGACGGCCGGATTCGAACGCGGCGTTGAGCAGGCCGGCGGCATCCGGCGCCGTGGAGGGCATAAAGACGTCGAGGCCCGGAATATGCGCGAAAGTGGCGTCGAAGGTCTGCGCGTGATACGGGCCGAGGCCGGGGCGGTAGGCGCCGCAAATCGCCATCAGGATGACGGGGCATTCCCACTGTCCGTTCGTGCGCCACCACATCGCGCCGAGTTCGGCGGCAATCTGGTTGAACGCGGGCAGCATGAAATCGGCAAACTGAATGCAGGCGACCGGCTTTTTGCCGACCATCGCCTGGCCGATGGCTGCGCCGACGATGGTGGCCTCGCTGAGCGGGGCGTTGATGATCTGTCCGGGAAAGGCGGTGCTCAGTCCGCGGGTCAGACCGAAGACATCGCCTTTGGGATCTTCGAGGTCTTCGCCGTAGAGATAGATGGTTTTATCTTCGCCGAGCCGGGCGCGCAGTACGGCGCGCATCGCTTCGAGCATCGTCAGCGCGTCGCCGGCCGTGCGCTTTTCGCTCGCGGCATCCGTCAGCCGGGCGGGTAGCGGCTTTTTGGCGCTGAGCTCGGTCTTGGCATTTTTCGCTTTGCGGGCGGCGTCAAACGCGGCGGTCAGCTGCTGGTTGGTTTCATGCTCGATGGCTTTGAGCTGGGCTTCCGGAATCCCGGCGGCGATCAGCTTTTCGGCCAGAATCAGAATCGGGTCGGCCTTTTCGTGCATTTCGCGGATGTCGTCGGCCGAGCGGTAAAGCGTATGGTCGTCGGCGTTGGTGTGGCTGGTCAGCCGCTCCATATCGACGACGACGAGCTGCGGGCCGCGGGTTTGGCGGATTTTGGCAACCGCTTCGCCGAACACGCGGTAGGTTTCGACGGCATCGGTGCCGTTGGCGCGCAGAATCGGCAGGCCGTAGAACTCCTTGGCGTCGCCCTCCGGCAGCGAGAAAAAGGTGCGGCCTTTGGACGGCGTGGAAAGGGCATAGCGGTTGTTCTGGACGACGAAAAGAACCGGCAGCTGCGAGCGGACGGCTTCCGCCACCGCTTCAAAAAACTCACCTTCCTGCGTACCGCCGTCGCCGATGCCGCAGTAAACGAGGTCGCGGCTGTCCTTGATCGCCTGTGCCGCGCCGACGGCTTGCAGCGCGTTGCTGCCGACGCCGGTCGGCGCCCCGAACAGATGCAGCTCCCGGTTGCAGGCGAAGCCGGGCATATTGCGGCCTTCCGTCGGCGAGCCGGTTTTACCGAGCAGGTCGAGCAGCAGATCCTGCTGGGTGACGCCGCGGGCGAGCATCAGCGCGCGGTCGCGGTAGTGGCAGTGCAGCCAGTCGGTCGGCGTCAGATGGGGCGCAAGCGCGGCCATCGCCTCGTGACCGGACGAGGGGATATAGAAAAAAGCCTCGCCGCGCTGGGCGGCGTCTTCCTGGACAGCGTCGGCTTTACGCGACGCCAGCATGTGACGGTAGAGGCCGAGAAAGAGTTGGGTGTCTAATTTTTGCATGTCGTTTAGAGTTAAATCAGGGCGGCATAGTAGGTTGCCCGTCCAGTCAGGTCGAATAAAATTTCCAAGGATTGGAAAATTTGAGACCGTCTTCCCCCATGGCGGAAGCGAAACAATTTTTACCGATGACACGCGCGGAAATGAAGGCGCGCGGCTGGGACGAACTGGATGTCCTGATCGTCACCGGCGACGCCTACGTCGACCATCCCTCGTTCGGCGCGGCGGTGATCGGCCGCGTGCTCGAAGCCGACGGCTGGCGGGTCGGCATTATCGCCCAGCCGGACTGGACGAAGCCGGAATCGCTGACGGTGCTGGGCCGCCCGCGCCTGTTCTGCGGCATCACGGCCGGCAACCTCGATTCGATGCTGTCGCACTACACCGCCGCGCGGCGCAAACGCAAAGAAGACTCCTACACGCCGGGCGGCGTGGCCGGCAAGCGCCCCAATCTGGCCGGAATGGTCTATACGCAGCTGGCGAAAAAGGCGTTTCCCGGCATGACGACCGTCCTCGGCGGCATCGAAGCCAGCCTGCGGCGCACGGCGCACTACGATTACTGGCAGGACAAGCTGCGCCCCTCCATTTTGCAGGATTCCAAGGCCGATCTGCTGGTCTACGGCATGGGCGAGCGGGCCATCCGCGAGGTCGCCCGCCGAATCGAGAGTCAAAAGCCGCTGGACGGAATCCCCGGAACGGCCCGGCTGCTCGGCGGTAAAGAGTCGGCGGAGCGCGATTTTGCCGACTGCGTCCGGCTGCCGTCCTTTGAGGCGTGCCAGGCCGATAAAAAAGCGGTGCTGGAGCTGACGCGGCTGACGGAGCGCGAGCAGAATCCGTTCAGCGGCAAGCCGTTGGTGCAGTTTCATGGCGCGCGGGCGGTGCTGATCGAACGTCCGGCCGCGCCGCTGTCGGCGGCGGAGATGGACCGGGTGTATGAGCTGCCCTATATGCGGCTGCCGCATCCTTCCTATAAAGAGCCGATTCCGGCCTTTACGATGATCAAGGAGTCGGTGACGGTGGTGCGCGGCTGCGGCGGCGGGTGCGCCTTCTGCGGACTCGGCCTGCATCAGGGCCGGTTTCTGACGAGCCGTTCGGAGGAGTCGGTGGTGCGCGAGGTGAAAACCCTGGCGGCGATGCCGTCGTTTTCCGGAACCATCACCGATCTCGGCGGGCCGACCGCCAATCTCTACGGTTGCGTCAACGGCGTCTGCCCGGCGTGCAAAGTCTGCCGCCGCGCCAGCTGCCTCTATCCGAAAATCTGCCCGAACCTCGAACTGGATGCCGAGTCGGCGATTCACCTGATGAAGCGCGTCCGCGAGCTGGCCAGGGTGAAGCATGTCTTTATTCAGTCCGGCATCCGCATGGAAGTGGCGCTGCGCAATCCGCACTATATCCGCGAGCTGGCGAAGCACCACGTTTCCGGCCATCTGAAAGTGGCGCCGGAGCACATGCATCCGAACGTACTGAAGAAAATGCGCAAACCGGGACCGGAAACCTTCTGCGAGTTTCAGAAAGCTTTTGAGGCCGAAAGCCGCGCCGCCGGCAAAAAGCAGTATCTGGTGCCGTACTTCATTTCCAACTTTCCCGGCTCGACCGAAGCGGAAATGAAGGCGGTTGAAAAATTTGTCCGCGAAGAGGAGTGGAAGCT
>DAONGM010000103.1:0-6527 GCA_035404105.1 Pontiellaceae bacterium | reverse complement strand
TGGTAAATCACGCCGGTCCGGTTGAGATGCGGAATCTGAACCCGCTTGCGCACCAGAACGGTCGGAATTCCGCGGCGCCGCAAGGCCTTTGCATTGATCATGAAGCGGAACGATTCCGGGTAGATCCGGCGGGAGGAAATCAGCCGGCGGAACCAGAAGGTTTTCAGAAAATTTCCGTCCGGCAGCCGGAGCACTTTGACCCCGTGCCGGTCCTTCTCGATAATTTCCGACTGCGCAAGCAGTGCTTCGTATTCGTCTTTGGACAGTGTTCGCATTCTGGAAAACCCCGGGCCTTAACGGAACCGTGCAGGCCGTTTACTCAATAAACTGCCGGTCATAGAGGCTCTTGTAGAGTTCGTCGGAAGCGTACAGTTCCGGGTGTGAACCGTAGCTCCGCAGTATGCCCCGCTCAAAAACCATGATGCGGTTCGCCAGCTTGATGGTGCTGAACCGGTGGGCGATGATGAAGACCGTGCGGCCTTTCACCAGCTCAACCAGTGCTTTCTGCACCATCTCTTCACTCTCGGAATCCAGCGCCGAGGTGGCCTCATCCAGAATCAGAACCGGTGCGTTGCGCAGGAACGCGCGGGCAATGGCGATGCGCTGTTTCTGCCCGCCGGACAACCGCGTACCGCGTTCGCCGACCATCGTGTTATAGCCTTCATCGAACGCCGTAATAAAGTCGTGGGCGAAGGCATGCCGCGCCGCCTGCTCCACTTCGGCATCGCTCGCATCCTGCCGTCCGAGACGGATGTTATTGCGAATGGTGTCGTTAAACAGAATCGTATCCTGCGATACGATCGCCATGTGGTTGCGCAGGTCGATTTTGCTGAACTGGCGCAGATCGATGCCGCCGATGCGGATCGCGCCGCCGGTCACGTCGTAGAAACGGGGAATCAGATTCACAAAGGTGGACTTGCCGGCGCCGCTCGGCCCGACCAAAGCCACAACCGTGCCCGACGGAATCTGCGCATTCACCTGGCACAGCACCGGCACGCCGGCTTCGTATTCAAAGCCGACGTTTTCAAATTCAATGTCGGTATTCTTCGCATTGAACGGCACCGGAACCGCAGGATCCGGCACCGCATCCGGCGTCTGCATCACCTGTTCAATACGTTCGACCGACGCTTCGCCCTGCCGGATGTCGTTATGCACCGTTCCGAATTTGCGGATCGACGGATAGGTCATATAGAGCGCAAGCAGCAGCGGCACCATATCTTCCAGCGTCACATGAACCCTTGCGCAGTACAGAACGCCGAGTCCGACAAAACAGATGCCGATCAGCTCGATCAGCGGCGGAAGCATTTTGGAATACTTGGTTTTTTTGAGATGAAATTTGGCGATCACGCTCATCCGTTCGGCGAACTTGGCCGTCTCGAGCTCCTGCAAATTGAAAGCCCGGACTTCGCGAACAGCTCCCAGGTTTTCATTGATTGCCGTCGACAGGCTGCCTGCGCTGGCCTGCAGTTTCTTTGCCCGCGCCTTCATGCGCTTGCCGAAATAGCGGATCGGCATGATGCAAAGCGGCACCACGGCCAGTGCAAAGAGAATGAACACCACCTCTTTCTTTTGGATAGAAATATAAACGAGTGCCGCAATGGCCCCGATAAACTGAACCGGCTGCCGGACCAGATCGGCGACGTTGTTGGTGACCACGGTCTGTACAGCGGCCGTGTCGCCCATCACGCGGGACATCAGGTCGCCGATACGCATTTTCCCGTAGAAACCCAGCGGAAGCTCCTGCAGCTTGCGGTAGAGTCTGCTCTGAATCTGGATCAGCACCCGCACGCCGCACACGGCGGAAAGATAGGAGCTGAAAAAATCGCTCGCGCCGCGCACCAGCCCGATCAACGGAAAGAGCACAACCACGCCGGCGAGCATCCAGCCGTCCGGCTGCCCCGAAGCAAAAACCTTTGGAAGCACCTTATAAACAATCACCGGCACACCAAAGCCGTTCGTGGCACCATTCAGCAGAGCAAACAGAATTGCACCGGAAAACTGCCATTTCACCGGTTTGAGCATGGCGAAATACGGCGCGAAGATCAGGATCCGTTCAGGAATTTTAAAAGCGGCTTTTTTCATAGAGGGTGGTTCTATCATGAAACAGCCGAAGGCTCCAAGCCTTTCGACCGGTTTCAGCCATTCAGCAGACCGGTCACGGCGGCAAAAACCTCGTCCGGCGTAACGGCTTCCAGCGCCCGGCGGGCCGCTTCCGAATCGCGGGCGATGTCGCGCGACTGCACGGCGCTTTTCTGCAGAACCACCGACCGGCCGAGCGGCCCGGTTTTTCTGGAATCCGTAATTCCGAAAATCGCGGCGACCGGCGTCCCGACGGCCATCGCCAGATGCATCCCGCCGCTGTCGTTCGACACCACGCACTGACTCATTTTCAGCAGCGCCGCCCACTCCGCAACCGTGGTCTGACCAGCCAGACTGATTGCTTCCGGGCCAACCGCGGCGGCGATTTCTGCGCAAACGGCCGCGTCATCCGGGCCGCCGCCCAGCAGAATCTGTGCGCCCAGTTCCGCGCGCAGCCGTTTCGCCAGCACAATAAAATGCTCCGCCGGCCAGCGCTTCGACGGTCCGCGCGCCGCGCCCGGCAGAAGCGTAATGACCGTCCGGCAGGCAGGCCTGAATCCCGCAGCCGCCAGCCGGTTATTCAGAGAGTTGAAACTTTCTTCCGGCACGGCCAGCTGCGGCGCCGGAGGCTCGCCCTGCACGCCGAGAATTTTCAGATATTCAAACTGCTGGTGACCATCCGGCAGACGGACCGTTTCCGTCAGCATCAGCCGCCGCCAGTGGCCGCGGGCGCCGATGCGCCGCGGCACGCCCGCCAGGAACGGGATGAATGCCGAGCGGAAGGAGTTGGGAAAAATATAGGCGCGGTCGAAGTGCGCCGGTTTGAGGCTCTGCACCGTGGGCTGCGGCTTCCCCATGGTTTCGAGCCGGTCGACGGCCGGGTGCATGGCCCACAGCGCGCGGATCAGCGGCCGCGCCAGCACCGTCAGTTCGGCCTCCGGATGCGCCCGCCGGAACAGCTGGACGGCGGGCATGCTCATAATCGCATCCCCGATCCAGTTGGTGCTGACGATCAATATTCGTTCTGGATTTTCAGGCTTCATTTAAAACAGATCCGGTCGATCCAGTCGTTGAAGGCTTCGGACCCGGAGAGCATTTCAATTTCAACGCGCAGGAAGATCACCGGCAGGTCGCAGCGGTCCAGCAGCGGAAAGCGCACGGCGTCTTTTTCGGTGGTGACGATCACTTCGGCCCCGGCTTCGGCGGCCTGATTGATGGTTTCAATGATCTCCTGCTGGGTGTAGCGGTGATGGTCGGCGTACCGCGCGCTGTGAACGATTTCGGCGCCGAGCTTGCGGAGGCCGTTTTCAAAACTCTCCGGCACGGCAATACCGGAGACAGCGGCGATCTTTTTGCCTTGCAGGAAATCGAGCCCGGTCTGTTCGCGGGTATACAGGTTTTCCAGATATTTCGGGCTGTGGCGGCATTCGGAGATTTCGGCGCGCGGATTAAGTTCGCGCAGTCTGGCCTTCAGCTCCGGCGCACCTTCCGGCGGGCATTTGGTGATAAAGATGAATCCTGCCCGCTTGAGATTGCGCATCGGTTCGCGCAGCAGACCGCGCGGCAGGACGCGCCGGTAGCCGAACGGGTTGGTGTAGTCCACCAGCACGATGTCGAGCCGGTGCTGAAGCTTGAGGTACTGGAACCCGTCGTCGAGCACCAGCGTATCGCAGCCGAATTTTTTAATGGCGTACTTCCCGGATTTCACGCGGTCTTTATCCACCAGCACCACGGCATCCGGCAGGTTGGAGGCCAGCATGTACGGCTCGTCGCCGGCCAGGTCGGAATTCAGCAGCAGGCGCTGACCGTCAGACACCACGCGCGGCAGGCGTTCTTCTTTCTTGAGAATCTTTTCCCACAGCGGCGTTTTCCGGCTCTTATAACCGCGGCTCAGAATGGCGACTTTACGCCCCTTCTGCTGAAGCGAGCGCGCAAAGGTTTCCACAATCGGCGTCTTGCCGGTTCCGCCGACGGTAATGTTGCCGACGCTGATCACCTGACAGCCGAGTGTGCTGGCGCGGATAATCCGGTGCCGGTGAAGCAGAAGCCGCAGCTGCACCAGCGCAACAAAAATCCATGAAAGGGATTTCAAAAAACCGCGCAGGCAGGCGGCGCGTTTTCCGTTGACCTCTTTCGAGATCACCTTGAGCAGTCTCTGTTCAAGCCGTTCGTTTGAGCGGGTCGGCATACTAAATCTTATCCTTCTAAAATCAGTTGTTCGCTGACGCATTCGGCGCACGTCAGCCGCACGTTTACATGCGTATGGCCCGCCTCGGCCAGCAGGGTTTCAAAGGTTTTCCGAGCGTGCTGCGGACTGTTGCAATCTGCGCTCAGGTGCGCAAGAAAAAGATGCTGCAACCCTTCGCCGGCGATTTCGGCCATCAGCGCCGCCGCCGCCCGGTTGGAAAGGTGTCCCTGGTTGCCGCGAATGCGCTGTTTAAGGCTCCATGGACGGTCGGCTTCGTGCAGAAGCGTCTCGTCATGGTTGGCTTCGATCACCACCGCACGGCATTTACGCAGCCGTTCGCGCAGCGCATTCGTCACCATGCCGATATCGGTTGCGACGCCGACCATCAGGCTGCCCGCCGAGAAAATGAATCCGACAGGATCGTTGGCGTCGTGCGGTACCGGAAACGGATGGATGGAAAAGTCGCCGATGGAAAACGGCGCGCCGGTGGTAAAGCGCGAGCCTTTGATATCGCCGCCGAATATTTCGAAGGTTCCGGCGTTGGCGTAGACCGGAATGCCGTAGTTTTTCTGAAGTACACGGATACCGGCGATATGATCGCCATGCTCGTGGCTCACGCAGATGGCGGTAATATCCTCCACCCGCTCGCCGATATCCGCCAGCCGTTCGGCCGTTTTACGGGCCGAAAGCCCCGCATCAATCAGGATGCGAGTGTTTCCGGTGCCGATAAACGTGCAGTTGCCGGAACTGCCGCTGGCCAGTACACATAGTTTCAAGGTCATACAGTTAAAATTGGATGTTACAGCCGAAGCTGTTCTGTGTTATTGGTAAGCGCGTAATTGTTAGACAGGACGGGGAGTTTGTAAATCCAAATGGCAGAACAGTATCTAGGACATATCCAGGAGCAGCGGATGGAGCAGTCGCTCACTCCGCAGATGCTCCAGTCCCTGAAAATCCTCCAGGCGCCTATCCTTGACCTCCAGACCATGATCCGCGAGGAAATGGATCAGAATCCCACGCTGGAGCGCGAAGCCCCTGAAGTCGAGCAAACCACCGATTTCGACGCCGCCGCCCGCGAAGAACTGCGCGAAGAACGCGAAATCGGCGAACTGACCGAGCTGGCCGAGTGGGACGCGGATTTCCGCAGCAACCGCGAAGTCCGCTCGCAGAGCGACGACGAACAGCACCAGTTTATGATGGATTCCATCGAAGGCGCAGCCTCACTTCAGGAACACCTCCTGGAACAGCTTGCCCTCGCCGGGCTCGACGCCCGCGAGCGCGGCATCGCCGAAGTCCTGATCGGAAGCATCGACGACGACGGCTACCTCCAGCTCGACCTCGACGGAATCATCGGCTCCACCCCGGAATTTCCCGAAGAACTGTTTGAGCGCATCATCAAAGTCATCCAGGGATTCGATCCGGTCGGCGTCGGCGCGCGCGACCTGAAAGAATGCCTGCTGCTCCAGCTCCGCCATAAAGGCCGGGAAAACTCCCTCGAAGCCGTCCTTGTGCGCGACCACCTCGACAAGCTCGGCGCCCACCAGTATGAACAGATCGCCCGCGCCATGCGCCTGCCGATCGAAAAAATCAAAGAACTCTCCGCCGCCGTTGCCGATCTCGACCCGAAACCCGGGCGTAACTTTACCGCCGATAAAACCGAATACATCATCCCGGAAATCACCGTGGAGAAAAAAGGCGGCATCTGGACCGTCACCCAGAACAAAAGCCCCTATCCGCGCCTCTTCATCAGCCAGAAATACCTCGAACTGCTCAAAGACAAAACCACCGCCGCCGACACCCGCCGGTATATCCGCGAAAAAATCGCGAAAAGCAAATTCTTCATCCGCAGCATCGACCAGCGGCAGGACACCATCTACCGCCTCGCCTGCGAAATCGTCCGCGTACAGGAAGATTTCCTCGAAGAAGGCGTCTCCGGCCTCAAACCGCTCACCATGAAACAGGTCGCCGACATCCTGGAAGTCCACGAAACCACCGTCAGCCGCGCCTGCAGCGGAAAATATATGGCCACTCCGCAGGGCACTTTCGAATTCAAATACTTCTTCACCACCGGCGTCGTCCAGGCCGACGGACGGATCCTCTCCAACGCCTCCATCAAAAGCGCCCTCGCCTCAATCGTCCGCACCGAAAGCAGCCGCCGCCCGCTTTCCGACCAGCGGATCGCTGACGAACTGAGCAAACAGGGAATCGACATCGCCCGCCGCACCGTCGCCAAATACCGCGAACAGCTCAAAATTCTCCC
>DAONGM010000102.1:0-6663 GCA_035404105.1 Pontiellaceae bacterium | reverse complement strand
GCTGTCCGGGCAACTATGTGGCCGGCGCCAACATCGCCGGGTTCACCAAAGTGGCTGATGCCATGCTCGCTCAGGGACTCATCTAAGCCCCGGCGATATTGCATTGCACGAAAGGGGGCTTCGGCCCCCTTTTTTTGTTGGAAGGAAGGACTGCCGGATCTTATTTTTCGGTGAACGGGGTAATGCCAAAGAACTTTTTGAATTCCAGAGCAAACTCACGTCGACCGCATGGCAAATCGTTTTCACTGTCCAAATAGGCGGCGATTTCAAGGCACTTATCGAGGTTGATCGCCTGCTCATTCATCATAAGCTTGAGAAGTTGTAATGTACTCCACACTTCAATTTCGAGCAGCCCTCCGATTTCTTGGACACCTCGGTCATCGCTGACGACAGGACATTGTTTTACAAAACCAACGGCAAGCGCCTGTGCATCTACCAGCGACAGAGAAAACTCGGACCTCTTTTCTTCGCCGAGAATGAACGAAACGGCGAGGTCAACTTCCTTCTGTTGCTTCGGGGGAATTCGCAATCGTTCAAGAGTCCGGTTTTCAACATACGAAGGATCTTTGACCCAGTGAAACTTATAGCGTAAACGCTGGTTTTTCGCGTATTCCTGATCCAGCTTTTCGATGACGCGGATCACATAGTTCTCTTCTTTGTCTTGTCCGAATTTTTGTCCCAGCAGAGGGTGGATACTGATTGCCAGCCGCAGATAGGCATTGCTGTCGAGCAGGATCAGTTGCGGGGGCTGCTTCATTTAACACAACGCCTCCGCGAGTGCTTTCGCATCGACTAAAGAGGCGTTTGTGACATTGCTTAAAAAATGCTCAGACAGGGGGTTTGTTTTATTGAGGGCTCTCAGCGCCTCGAAAAAGGGGGTTTTAAACTCCTTTTCTGCAACGTCCAGATATTCCTCAGGAGAAGGCGGGAGGGAGCTGAATAGAATTTTAGCGACTGATGGGGCGGTTTTTCTTAAAGCGTCAAAACGACTGGAAATATTTTCTGGTTGGAAATCAATTCTTTGAGAACCCGTTTCCTTCGCATGACGTTCCAGCGCTTTGATGATGGTGTAGAATGAAATCGTTCTGCGGGCAGCTTCTTTTTCGATTATACGCCATTGCTGGTCTGGAGATTTCCCGACAAGCTGGCTGTATATTTTCTGTACGCAAGAGTGTGGAAAGAGAAGCAGTTGGGCGAAAAAGTCGGCGAAATCTTCGGCTTTGTCGCCGGTTAAATCCGGCGCATAGGCGTGTCCCAGCTCGTGAGCCATCCAGAACATGAAATCCTCATTTCTGCTGTCCAAATTCAGCCAGACCCAGGTTGTCATGGAATCCGGAAGATAGACGTGCAGAGCATTTCCGTGATGCTCCGCGTCGCCCCAGAAGACTGGAATCAGCACAGCATGGAGTTTGTTAAAGAGACTCAGCAGGTCTTTTCGTTCCACCGGTTTCTGATCCGGGCAGTCGATTTCACTGCGCACCTTTTCCGCGATCCGCTTAACATACTGATAATCCGAAGACGGTTCTTTTAGAACCGGCGGCTTTTGCATGTTGTTTGGGAGGCACGGCACCAGATTTCGCAGGCGAACGCCGGCTTCCTTGGCCCAGACGACATGATGTTCTCTTGTTCGTCGGTTCGCTTTCGCGCGATAGGCCACGACCGGTTCAGCGACCGCAGAGGGTTCGGTCTGCACGAGATCGTCATACTTTGCGCCGAGAAGCATACCGATTCTCAGCAACTTGTCCGGCTTAGGCAACGCTTCCCCGGCAATCCATTTTGAAACGGCTGCGCGAGAAACTCCCAGCTTCTGAGCAAGCCCGGAGGCGTTCAGGCCTTTCTGAATGAGTTTTTCGTTGAAAACAGAACGGTTGATTCGTTTGTTCATAGGGGCAGTATATATAGTCGGCGTGTTAACTTTTGTCAACCTCGTCTTTGGTCTGGTTATTGAGCAGACGGATAGAGGATTTAACAGAAAGGAGCGCAAGGAATACAAAAAGCAAAACGCCAGACTTTCTAAAATCGTTTTCAAATCTTGGAACGTCCGGAGCTTATAGCTCTTGCTCTTTCTGGCAGATATCGTTGCGCCCTTTTCGTTGACGGAACCTCGGCTGACGACTAGCCTGACAGGCAAATTTACCGTCCGGACATACCATGGCAAAAAAACGTACCGACAACAACTCCTCCGCCGACCTCCACCAATCCCGTACCCTCGCCACCTTGCGCGCCATGCTGTTGCAAAACTGCTGAGCGGTACAAAGCGCAAAAGCTGAAAACCTCTATGCCTGCAAAAAAGAAACGAAACAGACGGGTTCACTCAGTTTCAGGCGAACTGATCGACAAGTCGCGTGAGGCTGCTCTCGCAGCTGTTCAAATCTTTAACAACCCGCAGATTACTTTTAAATCCGAGATGTTTATCGTCCTGATGAACATAGCCTGGACTTACATGCTTCACGCTTACTACCGCAAGGCTGGCGTGGAATATCGATACTTCGATCAGAAGGGAAAGTGCCGGAGTTTCGGCCGCACTGCAAAGGGCGCATATAAATATTGGGAGCTAGAGCGTTGCCTGAATGAGAGCCTGTGTCCCGTTGACCGCGATGCAGCAAACAACCTTCGCTTCCTCATTGGTGTTCGGCACGAGATTGAGCACCAGATGACGACGAAAATTGACGCGTCTTTCAGCGCAAAATTTCAAGCGTGCTGTTTAAATTACAATGACCATATCAAACGGTTTTTCGGTGCCGATCACGCAATCGATAAGCACCTGTCATTCAGCCTTCAACTCTCATCGATTACCAAAGATCAATCTGAACAGCTCCAAGCGCAGCCATCACTGCCAGCGCACATCAAGTCATTCGTCGATGGATTTGAGGCGAAGCTGACAGAAGAGGAGTTTAACAGCCCGAAGTTTGCCTACCGTGTGCTCTTTGTTGCTAAGACGGCCAACCGCAAGGGGCAGGCCGACGAAGTCATCGAGTTCGTGAAGGCGGATTCGGAGTTGGCGAAAAAGGTGAACCAGAAATACGCGATAATCAAAGAGATCGAACGACCAAAGCTTCGTCCAAAGACGATTGTGGAAACAATGAATAAGGAAGGCTTTCCGAAATTCAACATGCATTACCACACTCTGCTATGGCAGGAGAATGATGCGAAGAACCCAGCCAAAGGATGGGGTACGAACGTTGAGGGGACTTGGTTCTGGTATGAACCTTGGCTTGAGCAGGTCAGGGCACACTGCAAGGCGAAAGCTCAGCAGTTCAAGTAAGTATACTTTCAATGAAGGACTGGCGACGGAGCGAAATTCGTTTGCTGAGGTGGCGCAGACGTATCTTTCTTGTGCAAACTGGTCGGAACATAGAGTTTCTAAACATCGGGAAAAATGAGAGAACGGCGGGCGTCAGCAGGAGATTATCATGAAACCTTTCAGTACGACATTAAGTACAGGAATTCCGGATCTGGATCACACGATTCGCGGCGTGCTGGCGGGCGATAATATTGTCTGGCAGGTGGATGACATCGCTGAGTATCAGGCGTTCGTGCTGCCGTTCGCTCAGGCGGCGCAGGATAACGGGCGCGTACTGGTTTATTTCCGTTTCGCGCGCCACGAGCCGCTGCTGCCGTCTTTCATGGCTGCGGAAGTTCATGAACTTGATCCGCAGATCGGCTTCGAAGGTTTTATCGCCCGCATTCATGAAGTGATCCGCCGCGTCGGGAAGGGGGCGTTCTATGTTTTCGACTGCCTGTCCTGTCTGGCGGTGGACTGGTATTCCGATCAGATGCTCGGCAATTTTTTCATGCTGACCTGTCCATATCTCTTCGACCTTGAAACGGTCACCTACTTCGCGCTGTTCCGCAACTATCACACGCAGCGCGCCATCGGTCCGATCAGCCGCACAACCCAGCTTTTTCTCGATGTCTATTCCCACAAAGGCAATCTGTATCTGCGGCCGATGAAGACACAGCACCGCCACTCGCCGACGATCAACATGCTTCACGAATGGCGGAAAGCGGACGACACCTTCCATGCTGTCAGCTCCAGTAATGTGATTTCTGAAATTCTCACCTCGGCCCGCTGGTCGGGACTGAGCGCGGACAGCAGCGGCGATTTCTGGGAAACGGCATTTGTCCGCGCCCGCGAAATGATCAAAGCGGGAACCTACCGGCCGGATATTCCCGAACGCGGGAAAATCCTCTACGAGCAGTTGGCGCGGATGATCATTTCGCGCGACGAAGGAATGCAGCGGCTGATTGCGCGCAATCTGACACTCGAAGATATTCTCGACGTGCGCAAGCGGATGATCGGTACCGGGCTGATCGGCGGTAAAACCGTCGGGATGCTGCTGGCCCGCGCGATTCTCAAACGCGCCGATCCGCGTTATGTGGAACTGCTCGAAGAACACGATTCGTTTTTCATCGGCTCGGACGTGTTCTACACCTTCCTCGTGCGCAACGGCATCTGGAAAGTGCGCCAGAACCAGCGCGACCCGGAGCGGTTTCTCGAAGGAGCCGAAGAAGCCCGCCATATGATTATCCGCGGCGATTTCCCCGACTACATTCTCCAGCAGCTGGACGAAATGCTCGACTACTTCGGTCCGTCGCCGTTCATCGTGCGTTCGTCGTCGCTGCTTGAAGACAACTACGGCAACTCCTACGCCGGAAAATATGACAGCGTCTTCTGCGCCAATCAGGGACCGCGCGAGCGCCGCCGTCAGGATCTGCTCGCCGCCGTGAAAACCATTTACGCCAGCTCCATGAGCGAGCGGGCGCTGAACTACCGCGCCCACCGCGGCGCGCTCGACAAGGACGAGCAGATGGCGCTGCTGGTCATGCGGGTTTCCGGCGCTTCGTACGGACACTACTTTTATCCGCAGGCGGCGGGCGTTGCCTTCTCGTTCAATCCCTACGCGTGGAGCCCGGAAATCGATCCGAAGGCCGGTGTTATGCGGCTGGTCTTCGGACTCGGCACGCGCGCCGTGGACCGCTCCGACGACGATCACACCCGAATCGTCGCGCTGAACGCGCCGGATAAACGGCCGGAAGGAAACTTTGAAGCGACGCTGCAATATACGCAGCGCCGCGTGGACTGCCTCGACCTCGAATCCAATCAACCGGTTTCCGAGCTGTTCAGCGATCTCATCAAAACTCCGCCGGAAGATCTGCCGCTGGAACTGTTTGCCGCCGCCGACTTTGTCAGCCTGCCCGATGGCCGGCGGGTTGAGCGCCGGATGCTTACGTTCGATAAACTGCTCAAGGAAACGCCCTTCGTTCAGGATATGCGCGACATCCTCCGTGTTCTGCATGAAGCCTACGATTATCCGGTGGACATCGAATTCACCATGAACTTCGTGGATGAAAAAAACTACCGCATCAACCTCGTCCAGTGCCGCCCGCTTCAGGTGCAGGGCATCGGCGCGGTGAAACTTCCCGCCATCAAAGTTCCGGAAAAAGACCGTATCATCGAAGCGCGCGGCGCGGTCGTCGGGCAGAGCCGTCTGATTCCGGTGGATCGTCTGATCTATGTTGTGCCTGCACTTTACGGAAAACTTCCGCAGCAGGAGCGCTACGCCGTCGCCCGGCTGATCGGCGAAATCAACCGCACCTCGCCGGCGGACAGCACTACCATGCTGCTCGGCCCCGGACGCTGGGGCACCAGCAGTCCCGAACTTGGAATTCCCGTCAGCTTCAGCGACATCAATCAGGTTAATGTCCTGTGTGAAATTGTCGCCATGCACGAACATCTGGTTCCCGACGTATCGCTCGGCACGCACTTCCTCAACGAGCTGGTCGAAAACAATATGCTCTATCTGGCGCTCTTCCCGAAGCAGGGGAACAACTTCCTCAACGAAGAGTTTTTTCAGCAGAGCCGCAACCGGTTGCTCGATCTGGTTCCGTCAGCGGAAAAATGGGCCGACACCGTGCACGTCATCGAAGCGCACGACCTGCCCGGCGGCAGCGGCGTCAACCTCTGGGCCAACGCCATCGAACAGAAAGTTATCTGCTACCTCAAGTGATAGGAGCAGAAGGCCTTGGACTTTAGGCCATAGACTTTGGGTTCCGAGCCTTGGGAAAATCCCCTCCACAGGGGAGAGGTGGCCGGGACGGCGGGGTGGGTTGAAGTTCCAATGCGTGGGAATCTGACACCATTTGCGGATGATATTCAGTATTTGATCAAGGCAGGCTGGACGCGAAGCGAGGCTTTCGGAACGAAAGCAATGACCGCAGGGAATGGCAACCCTGCGGTACGTATCGCAGGCTTCCAGCCTGCCTTGTCTTTTAAACCGAATGTCATACGGTTTTGGTATGAGTACCGACGATTAAACTTTTTTGACGAACTCGGACTTCAGCCCCATCGCGCCGATGCCGGGGATTTTACAGTCGATGTCATGGTCGCCATCCACGAGGCGGATGTTTTTGACTTTGGTTCCCACTTTGACGACCAGTGACGAACCTTTGATTTTCAAATCTTTGATGACCGAAACAGTGTCTCCATCCTGAAGTACATTTCCGTTGGCGTCTTTGATGACTTTTTCTGTCGCGGGCGTTTCCGCCTCTTCGCCGCTGCCGGGCGTCCATTCATGACCGCAGTCCGGGCAGACGAACATCGCGCCGTCTTCATAGGCATATTCAGATTTACACTTCGGGCAGGCAGGGATTTCGCTCATC
>DAONGM010000101.1:0-6667 GCA_035404105.1 Pontiellaceae bacterium | reverse complement strand
AAGTGGCGGAGAGGGAGGGATTCGAACCCCCGGAACCTTGCGGCTCTCCGGTTTTCAAGACCGGCGCATTAAACCACTCTGCCACCTCTCCAAGGTGAGCGTGGAAATATACGGAGCGGCGCGGGAATATCAAGCGCCTAGCCGCAGTACTTTTTCAAGACCGCAAACAGCGAGTCGCGGTGAACCGGTTTGGCCAGATAATCGTTCATGCCGACATCCAGGCAGCGCTGCCGGTCTTCTTTGAGAGCGTGGGCGGTCATGGCCACAATCGGAATGTCGCGAATGTCGCCGACCATCTGACGGATAGCCCGGGTGGCTTCGAAGCCGTCCATGACCGGCATCTGGCAGTCCATGAAAATCATGTTGAATTTCCGCAAGGCGATCTGCTCAAGAGCCCGGGCTCCGTTCGGTGCAATAATTACGCGGCAGCCCATCTTTTTGAGCATGGCCGTGGCCACTTTCTGGTTCACCAGATTGTCTTCAACCAGCAGAATGTCTGCGGCGATCGCTTCTTTTTCATCTGAATCCGGAACCGGCGTTTCCACAGCCGGTTTATCGGTCTCAACACAACCGAGCTTGAGGTTGAACTGGAACGTCGTGCCCTTATTTACTTCGCTGGCGACCGTTACTTCGCCGCCCATTAAGTGTACCAGCTGGCGGGTAATCGCCAGTCCGAGGCCGGCACCGCCGTATTCGCGCTTGGAAGAGGTGTCGCCCTGCGTGAATTTTTCAAAGATGCGTTCCTGCAGCTCCGGCGTCATGCCGATGCCGGTATCTTTTACATCGGCCAGCAGATTCCAGCCGCCTTCAATCCGCTCAGCCTGCATCCGTATCTGAATATGGCCTTCGTGGGTGAATTTGAGCGCGTTGCCGACCAGGTTGATCAGGATCTGACGGATGCGTCCGGAATCGCCGAGCATCTGTTTCGGAACGCTGTCGTGAATGGCAATGGAAAGATCCACGCCTTTACGTCCGGCGCGGTCGGCGAAAAGCAGCACAACCTTTTCAGTGGTTTCGCGAGGATTAAACGGTTCGGGATTCAGGCGTACTTCCCCGGCTTCGATGCGTGAAATGTCGAGAAGTTCGTCGATGATGCGCATCAGTTCCTTCGTGGATTCCATGATGGTCTGAATGCTGTCGCGCTGCTCGGCGGTCAGTTCAGTTTCGAGCAGCAGATGAGTCATTCCCATGACGCCGTTCATCGGAGTGCGGATTTCGTGACTCATGTTGGCCAGGAATTCGCTCTTGGCGCGACTGGCGCGTTCGGCATATTCCTTGGCTTTCACCAGCTCTTCGCTGGCGCGCTTGAGCTCGGACAGATCGACGTCGATCACATATATTTCCCACTCGCCGCGCGGGTTGCGGGTCGCCAGATGGCTGGAATAAACTGCAACGGAACGGCCGTCCGATGTACGTTTGAGTGTTTCACCGGGAGGAATCGGCGTGCCGGTTTTCACCCAGTTATCGAATGTTTTGATTGTTTCATCGCGGCTGTCAGGCGGCAGAACCAGGTCTTCAATTTTTTTACCGAGGACATCTTTTTTGGAATATTTGTAGAGTTCTTCGCTGGCGCGGTTCCAGAAAATGGCTTCCCGGGCGGCGTTGTAGCCCTGAACGGCAATGTGCGGAATTTCTTCAAACAGGAAGCGCAGACGTTTTTCGCTTTCCTGAAGCGCCTCATAAATCCGGCGGCGCTCGGTGATATCATGACCTACGCTCTGAATTTCGACAACCCGGCCGGATTCGTCAAATACAGCGATGTCCTCCCACTGCACCCAGGCCGTGCGGGTGCGGGCGCGCATACGGTGCTCCACCGTCACCACCCGTTCCCGGCAGGCGACCAGCGATTCAATCGCCCGCTCCGGAACAGCGATATCGTCGTAATAAATGTAGGACCGGAAGTCATGCCCGATCAGTTCGCCGCGTGCGCGGCCGACAAACCGGCAGAAGGCTTCGTTGACGAATGTGTAGGTGCCGTCGGTGTCGATCCGGATGATAAAATTGCTTTGAGCTTCAATCAGTCCGCGGTAGCGCATCTCGCTCTCTTTGAGCGCCTGCTCGGCCTGTTTGCGTTCGGTCATATCGCGCACCAGCAGCAGTACGGCGCTTCTGCCTTCAAAGCGGAGCGGAGAGCCGATCACTTCCACAGGAACTTCGCGGCCTTCACCGTCCAGAGAAAGGCCTTCGTAGCGCTTCAGCTCGCCGGTAAACCATTTATGAAAATTGCACTTCGTTTCTTCGCGGCGGCCGGCGGGCACCAGATCAAAGATATTCCGGCCGACCAGCTCGCTGCGGTTCAGTTTATGGAATGCGCAGGCCACCGGATTGGCATCCAGAACCGTTCCGTGTTCATCCTCAATGAAAATGGCATCGGGCGAGTTTTGAAAAATCGTGCGCAGCCGTTCTTCGCTGTTGCGGAGCTGTTCCGTTTTTCCAAGCACACGCCGGGCGAGCCGGATATCCCATATCCAGAACAGCAGCACCGCTGCCAGCAGCACACCCAATCCGATAACGACGTAGCGGATATACCGGAAAACCTGAAACCCGATCGGTGTGTATTCCAGCCCGGACCACTTGCGCTCAATCCGCTCAATTATCCCGGTGCTGCGCGCCTCATTAACCGCTTTTGTCAGAATCGAAAGAAGCGCCGGATTGTCCGCTGCGACGGCCATGCAGCACTGCCCTGTATAAAGCGGACGTCCAACTTTTTTAACCTTCTCAGTCCATCCCTTCTGATAAAGGTAATGATAAACAACCTGCTCATCGCCGATCACGGCATCGGCCTGCTGCGTCGCGACCGCCTCGACCGCCTGCTTAAAGCTGGGCACCGGAAGAAACCGGCAGTTGATCCCCTTCATGCGGATGAATTCTTCCGCATAGTCCCGCTCCGGCATCGCGATGATTTTACCGTTCAGATCGTCGAGCGTCTTAATATCCGCGCGGAAGGCCGGAATAAAAATAGAAGCCGGAACCTTGAAAATAACCGGCGTGAATCCGAAATCCTGCGCCCGTTCTTTGCTGTAGAACAGACAGGTGACAACGTCATACTTTCCGCTCAGAACCGCTTCGCGGGCCTCCTTGAGCGGCATGTGGAAAAACTCGGCCTGGAATCCGGCCGCCCCGGCCACCCAGCGCCCGATCTCGACAGCCATTCCCATGGACTCGTTGTTTCCGCCGGTAAATTCAAAAGGAGGGTAATTTTCCGTACTGGCAAAACGAACCGTCCCGCCGTGCCCGGCCAGCCACGCCTGTTCTTGCGGTGTCAGAGCAACAGTCCGCCCTGAGGTTTCTGAAACAGCAACAAAGAAAAAGAGAGATAAAAAAGCCAAAACACATTTGGGAAAAGACGTATGCATGGCGGCAAATTACCGTTTCGACCCGTCGGGCGTCGAGCCGGAAGCTCCCGTTTTCAACCGATCGCAACTTCTCAGCCGACCTCGACGATCGACGGCGTGTAATCCGCCGGCGGCTCATAGCCGAGCAGCTTCAGACAGGTGCCCGCCAGACTGCTGATCCCGAGTCCTTTCACCGGCGCAAGCCGCGCTTTCGAAACGCCGGACGGATCGTAGACAATCGCCGGAACCGGGTTGAGCGAGTGAGCCGTCTTCGCCTGCGGCTGTCCGGCCTTGTTGAGCTTCACGGCGCCGGTTTTGTCGTGCTCATACATGTCGTCCGCGTTGCCGTGGTCGGCGCTGATCACCATGATGCCCTTGGCCTTCTCAACGGCGGCCTTCAACTTGCCCAGACCTTCGTCCACCGCTTCAACCGCGATTGTGACCGCGGGGAAGACGCCGGTATGGCCGACCATGTCGCCGTTGGGATAGTTCAGGCGGATGAATTCATATTTGCCGCTCTCGATCGCCTTGACCACGGCATCGGTGATTTCGTCGGCTTTCATGCGCGGTTTTTCCTCGAACGGACAGACGTCGGATTTGATTTCGATGTAGTCTTCGAGCGCTTCATTGAATTTATCGGCGCGGTTGCCGTTGAAGAAATAGGTGACATGGCCGTACTTCTGCGTTTCGCTGATCGCCAGCTGGTGCACGCCGGAAGCGGCCAGATATTCGCCCATCGTGCGGTTGATCGCCGGCGGGGTGACGAGATAGCTGCGCGGAATGCGCAGGTCGCCGTCGTACTGCATCATACCGGCGTAATGCACCTTCGGCTTCGGCCCGCGATTGAATTCCTTGAGCTCGTCCGCTTCAAACGCTTTCGTGATTTCCAGCGCGCGGTCGCCGCGGAAGTTGAAAAAGATCACGCTGTCGCCGTCCACCACTTTACCGACCGGTTTGCCGCCGCGTTCGATCACGAACGGCGGCAGATCCTGGTCGAGAATGCCGGGCTTTTCAGCGCGGAAAGTTTCGACAGCCTGCTTCATCGAAGCAAACAGACGGCCCTCGCCTTTCACGTGCGTATCCCAGCCGCGTTTGACCATATCCCAGTTGGCGTTGTAGCGGTCCATCGTAATGTTCATGCGTCCGCCGCCGGAAGCGATGGCATAATCCACGGCTCCGCCCGCGTTGAGTTCGGTCAGAAAAGCTTCGAACGGCTCGACATAGTCCAGCGCGGACGTCGGCGGAACATCGCGTCCGTCGATCAGCGGATGAATGCGCGCGGTTTTGACGCCTTCGGCCTTGGCCTGCTTGAGCATCGCCTTTAGATGGTCGATGTGGCTGTGCACATTGCCGTCGGAAAACAGTCCGATCAAGTGGAGTGTGGAGCCGTTGGTTTTCACATTGGCGATCAGCTCTTTCCAGGTCTGCCCGGCAAACATCGAACCGGAGGCGATCGCTTCGTTCACAAGCGCCGCGCCCTGATGGAAAACACGTCCGCACCCGATGGCGTTGTGGCCGACTTCGCTGTTGCCCATATCTTCATCGCTCGGCAGACCGACGGCGGTGCCGTGCGCCTGAAGCTGGGTCGAAACGCCGTTCTTCATCAGCCAGTCGAGGTTGGGCGTGTTTGACGAGAGGACGAAATCGCCCTCTGCATATTTGCCGATGCCGACACCGTCCATGATGACCAGGACCACCGGTCCCTGAGGACCTTTAAAAACAGCCGATTTTTTCAACGCTTCCATGATGCAGTTCCTCTCTCAAAAATTTACAGGGGTTGGGAGCGCAGAATATGCCTTGAGTGCGGCCCGCACTCAAGTTTTCGCGGAAACTCTTTTCAAATGCCTTCTTGCAATGGCGGGGTGCGCGTGTAGCATCGGCGCGCGACAAAAATAAAACTGCACGACTGGAGAATGAATGGCAAAGGATGATGTTCTTGAAATGGAAGGCGTTGTGGAAAAAGTTCTGCCCGCCACAATGTATAACGTGAAGCTGGCAAACGGACATATGATCCTCGCCCACATTTCCGGCAAAATGCGCAAAAACTTCATCCGGATCGCCATCGGCGACCGCGTAACCGTTGAAATCTCCCCGTACGACCTGACCAAAGGACGTATCTCATTCCGCCACAGAGAGTGACAAGATCCGGTGTAATCGTTTGACAAAGCCGCGTTCATCACCTAACTTCTCCGCCTTTGTGAAAAATTCTACCCGCTTAAGGGGGTGTTAAAATTATGGCCAGTACAACTTGTGAAGTGAAACTCCGCCGCGGCGAACCCGTCGAAAAGGGACTCCGCCGTTTGAAAAAACTGCTCGACCGCGAAGGAATCCTGAAAGAAATGCGCGAACGCCGCCGCTTTGAAAAGCCGGGCGACAAACGCCGCAAGAAACAGGCTCGCGCCCGCTCCCGCTCCATGCGTGACAGCCGCATGCCCAGTATCAACGACTAAATTAGACAGAGGTTAAAACCATGCCGAATATTAAAAGTGCAAAGAAAAGAGTGCGTTCGTCTGACAAGCGTCGCGTCGGCAACATGACGGTAAAGACGAAAGTCAAAACCGTCCGCCGTAAAACACGCGAAGTTCTGGCTGCCGGCGTTGCTGCAACGTCCGACCAGGCTGTACGCGAATACAGCTCGGTGCTTGATAAAGCCGTCAAACGCGGCGTCATCAAGAAAAACACCGCCATTCGCCGTAAAAAGCGGGCCGTTGCCGCTCTGCGCAAGCTGGCGAAATAGTTTTCCGGACCGCCGGAAAACAAAAAAGCCGTCCTTCACCGGACGGCTTTTTTTGTGCACCGGATTCTGTGATTACCAGCCGGTCATTGTCGTGCTGACGACTTTACGGGCCAGATCGCCCGCGGCTTCCGGCAGCGCGCTGCGCTTTGCCGAGGTCAGGTCGGCTACATAGGGAAACTCCGCCTCGCCTCGCACCTCCGGATTCTCCAAAATCACCTCATGGCTCTCTGCGTCACGTAAAACCACCGAAGCCGTCAGCGTCATCCGGTATTCTTCTGCCAGCGCGCCTTTCTGCCGGTTAAACGCCAGCGCCTGGAGATCAAATTTAGTGAGCGTCACAGTCAGCGCAGCATCCGCTGTTTCCGAAGACCGCACTTCAAGCCGCCCGTCCATCTGCAACTCGGCGCGCAAAGCCTTCATCACCGCCACCTCAATCGAAGGCTCATCCGATTTATTAACAATCGACAGACTGACCGTCTTGACCGACTTGGGAAGCGTACTGCCGACGTGATAACCGGCGCAACCGGAGAGAATCAGAGCCAGAACAGGCAATAGCAGGAATTTTGCGGATTTCATGGCGACACCTTAGAAGAGC
>DAONGM010000100.1:0-6677 GCA_035404105.1 Pontiellaceae bacterium | reverse complement strand
ATACGCCGTTGGCGGAGGGAATCTGGTACTGGCAATATGCCTATCAGCCGACCGGAACCGTCGGCGCGGCGCTGAGCTGGTCGGATCCGTTCAGTTTTACGATCGACTCGAATGCGTGGCGCCAGGTGGCGCCGCCGGTGTCGGTGCTGGAGGCGGGGCTGGTTTCCAACGGATTTCCGCGCGTGGTGTGCCATGGCCCCGGCCAAATGGGCGACCTCTGGCCGCAGGATGCGGCGCTGCGCACCAGTCTGAGCAATGAGGCGGTCGCGGTTCTGGGGAACGTTTCGACGCCGGAAATGTCGTACTGCGGCCGGGCGATCCGCAGTTACGCGCTGATGCCGACCGAGCCGTTTCGCAGCTATCTGACCAACGCCTTCGCCCAGCTGACTTTTTATTACACGAACCAGCCATACTATTATGACCGCGAGATCAGCTACCTGTGCTCAGCGGCGGAATATTACGATGTGATGCAGGCCGTGCTGCCGGAGGAGGAGCGGAGCGCCTTGTATGAGAAGGGCGTTGCCGCGCTCTGGGCGCGCGTCACGGGCGGCATGTTCATGAATCAGCAGGAGCGGGTGATGCTTGATGAGCATCGCTGGCAGTTGGATCTGCTGCCGATGCTGGAAGGCGCGCTGGTCTACTACAATCCGGCCGATGCTCGCACGGTCGAGGCGCTCGAATACGTCTATGATCTCTGGAATTTCAAGGGGCCGATCGGCGGGCGCTATGACGGCGGCTGGTCGGCAGGCAACGGGTACGTGGAAACTCACTTGCAGACCCTGCTGCTGTACCCGCTGCTGCTTTCCCGCCATACGGGCTGCAACTTTTTTGCCCATCCGTGGTATCAGAATGTCAGCCGGACCACCGCCTACAGCTGCCTGCCCGGACACCCGGGCGGCGCCTACGGGGACCGGGATGAATTGTATGAATATGCATTAAACTTTCTGCGCCTCGCCAATTACCTGCACATCGTCGCCCCGGATGACTACACGTACCGCCTGCATGTGCAAACCGGCTACCTTTCGGGGCTCAAAGGAACCGACTTAATGAATAACCGGGACTGGTTCTATCTGCCGTATTTGCACAGCCAGCCCCTGCCGGCAACCAATGCGCCGGCGGTGGAGCTCAAGCACGGCGAAGTCTTCCGCGACACGGGGATGGCGATTCTTCACAACCAGCCCTCCTCGCCCACCAACACCGTTCGCGTGATGATGCGCGCCTGTCCCTGGGGCATGCCGGGGCACGGCCACGCCGCCAATAATGGATTTAATCTGACGTATGGCGGCGAAAAGGTGTTTTACCGGACCGGTTACTACACGGGGGCCGGCGATGCGTTTTCGGTGGAAAACTACCGGCACACCCGCGCACACAACAGCATCCTGCCGTATGGCAACGTGACGCAAAGCATGGACACTGCCGGCTATGGATGGATGGCCCGGTGCGTCAGCGGCGAACGCATCAGCTATTGCCTGGGCGACGCATCGCACGCCTATAGCGGCAGTTTCACCCGCGATGTCAGCAACCCGACGATTTCGGGCCGCAGCCTGACGATTGAAGACGGCTATGCGGATCCGGGCGTTACGCGCTTCCGGCGCCATCTGGCGCTGCTGGAAACCGGCACGGTGGTCATCTATGACGAGCTGGAGGCGCAAACCGCCATCCCGTGGACGTTCCGGCTGAACTCGCCCGGCACCATGACGAAGGTTTCTCAAAATACGGTGGCCACCAGTTGCAAAAACGGGTTTGCCGTGGCCGAGCTGTACTGCGATTCGCCGGTGCAGACCACGGTCACGGATCGGTTCGACGGCGGCCTGCCGGCCTACTCCATCTTGACGTACTGGTCCGGCTGGCGGAGCTGGCTGAGCGGTGCCAATCATTGGCACGCCAACATCACGCCGACGAATGCGCTGCCCAAAACCCGTTTTTTGACCTTAATTCATCGTGTGCAAGCCGGACAGCCGCTCGTGACATCGGTGCTGAGCATCTCGGCGGACGGGCGGCGGGTGGTTTCGGCGCAGGGGTGGAAGGTCGAGGCAGAGCTGGATGCGAACAAACCCTCGTTTCTGAAAATCTGGGATGAGGCCGGAACCACCGTGCTGGTGAGCGGCCAGGCCGCCATAAATGCGCAGCTGGGCGCCAGTACCTATACGGCGCAGCAGCCCGGCAGTACGATGCTGATGGAACAGGGGCAGCCGGTGCAGGAGGCGGCGGATGTTCTTCCCAATGTTGTGCAATATGGAAATCTGTACTAGTATTATGAGGTTGCTTTGCGCGAAGTAAGCCGAGGTTCGGCGGTGAGGCTTCGAACCGGAGGTCGTTATGCAAATCATGAAAAAGGTGATGGTTCGCCTGATGATGCTCGTGCTGGGGATCATCTTGCCGGTGCAGGCTTTTTCGGCGGCGGAGCTGTCGATCAATCAGGCGGAGATTTATCCGCTTTATCTGACCGAACGGCTGCCGAAGGATGGCAAGCCGGTGGACAAAAACCCGCCGTTTCTGTTTTGTGCGCCGGACAATGCCTCCTCGCTGGGGACGCTGTTTTATTTCCGCCTGTCGCAGGATCAGACCTTTTCCAGCGGGGTGATCACCAACACGCCGCACCGCTGGTCCTTCTATTCGCCCTATACGCCGTTGGCGGAGGGAATCTGGTACTGGCAATATGCCTATCAGCCGACCGGTACCGTCGGCGCGGCGCTGAGCTGGTCGGACCGTTTCAGCTTCACGATCGATTCGAATGCGTGGCGCCAGGTGGCGCCGCCGGTGTCGGTGCTGCAGGCGGGGCTGGTTTCGAACGGATTCCCGCGAACCATGTGTAAGGGGGCCGGACAGATGGGCAATCTCTGGCCGCAGGATGAGGCGCTGCGCACCAGCCTGAGCAATGCGGCGCTCGCGATTCTCAGCCAGCCGGTATCCCGCACGCTGTGTGATGAAGCCATCCGCTGCTATGTGCTGATGCCGACCGCCGCCAACCGCAGTTATTTGACGAATACGTTCGCCGCCCTGAACAGCTATTATACGAGCCAGCCGTATAGCTATGACGCCGAGATCGTCTACCGGATAACCGAAGCGCAGTATTACGATGTGATGCAGCCGAGCCTGTCCGCTGCGGAGCGCAACACCTTGCGCGCATCGGGCCGCGGCGCGCTGACGGCCTGGGTTCAGGGCTTCATCAACCGGCAGGAGCGGCTCATGCTCGACGAGCACCGCTGGCAGCTGGAAATGAAGCCGATGCTGTTTGAGGCGCTGGCGTTTTATGACCCGTCGGACGCCGAATCAGCCGAAGATCTGGAATACGTCTATGATCTCTGGAATTTCAAGGGGCCGATCGGCGGGCGCTATGACGGCGGCTGGTCGGCAGGCAACGGCTATATCGCGACGCATTTGCAGACCACGCTGTTTTACCCTCTGCTGTTCGGGCGGCACACAGGTGCCGACTATTTCGGGTCGCCGTGGTACATGAATCTGGGGAAATATTTTTCCTACATGGCGCCGCCCGGTTACCCCGGCGGAGCCTCCGGCGACCGCGACGAATTTTACGGCAACTCATTTTATGACATTTCGAAGTTCATGCGCGTCATCCGTCCGGGCAACCCGTATGACCACCGCGTCTGGGCGCTGGGCGCCTCCTCGACAAGAGACTTTGCCGGGGATGAATTTATGACCGGCGTCGAATGGTTTCTGCTGCCCGATCTGCGAAGCCAGCCGCTGCCGGACGTAACAGCGCCTGTCGTGGCGCTGGACAAGGGCGCCTGGTTTCCGGATACCGGCGATGTCGCGCTCTACTCGCAGCCGGACGATCTCTCAAACACGGTCCGCGTGATTACCCGCGCCACGCCGTGGGGCATGGTGGGCCACGGCCACGCCTGCAACAACGCGTTTAATATCACCTACGGCGGCCAGAAAGTATTTTACCGGACCGGTTACTATACGGGAGCCGGCGATCCGTTTTCGGTGGAAAACTACCGGCACACCCGTGCGCACAACAGCATCCTGCCGTATGGCACCGTGACGCAAAGCATGGACACCGAAGGCTACGGCTGGATGCCGCGCTTTGTGGCCGGGAAGCACCTGAGCTACAGCCTCGGCGATGCATCGCATGCCTATAGCGGCAGTTTTGCCCGCTCTGTCTGCAACCCGACGATTTCGGGCCGCAGCCTGACGATCGCCGACGGTTATGCCGATCCCGGAGTGACGCGGTTCCGGCGCCATCTGGCGCTGCTGGAAACCGGAACGGTGGTCGTCTATGACGAACTCGAAGCGCAAACCGCAATTCCCTGGACCTTCCGGCTCAACTCGCCGGGCCCGATGGTTAAGGTGGGGTCGAACGGCGTGGCGACGAGCTGCAGCAACGGCTTTGCCGTGGCCGAGCTCTATTGCGACACGCCGGTAACCGTCGGGGTGACTGATCTGTTTGATAGCGGACCCGTTTCTGCCTATGCCTTTCTGACGACCGTATGGGGGCGCCGCGACTGGCTGAGCGGTGCCAATCAGTGGCATGCAAACTTTACGCCCACCAATGCACTGCAAAAGACGCGCTTCCTGACGCTGGTTCACCGCGTGCAGAACGGCGAGCCGCTCGTGCAGTCGGTCCAGAGCCTTTCCTCGTCCGGGCGGCAGGTGATTTCCTCAGGCGGCTGGCACGTGGAAGCCGAGCTGGATGCGGGCAAACCGTCGTTCCTGAAAATCTGGGACAATGCCGGAACAGCAATGCTGGTGAGCGGCCAGGCCACTACGAATGTACAGCTGGGCGCCGGCACCTATACGGCGCAGCAGCCCGGCAGTACGATGCTGATGGAGCTGGGACAGCCGGTACAGGAAGTGGTGGATACTCTCCCCAATGCTGTTCGCTACGGGAATCTTTACTGAAGGAGTTCCGCACACCACTTGACCGCCGTTCGTAAATGAAGGGAACAGCTGCGATACAAGACACCGGTCGAAAACCGCAATATCTTTTGTTATTAACCCCGTCCTCTGATTCGCGGCGGCAAAGAGTTCCTTTTCGATTGCGCCCGCGTCCTTTACACATATATTTTTCAAATCGTAGCTAGATATGATGGAAAAATTCCTATTTGATCCTATCCTCAAATTTAAAAGACAGACAATCTGGGATAAACTCCGGCGTAATCGGCAGGCAGATTTGGATTTTAAATCATTTATTATAAATGAGTTATATTAAAGCCCGGGTGGCGAAATGGTAGACGCAAGGGACTTAAAATCCCTTGACCGAAAGGTCGTGCGGGTTCGAGTCCCGCCCCGGGCACCACTTTTAAGGAACAACGCATGGATCTCAACCAACTGACCGGAAACCCGACTGAACAGGCTTTGCTTGCCGAACTGATCCACGCAGGACAGGAACATCTCTTCGCCGGCTGGGACGCGCCCGGAATCCACGACGAAGCCAAAGCCGCTTTCCTGCAAAGCCTCGCCCGGATCAACAGTTCCTACCCCGGCGGACTGACCGGCTACATTTCCAACGCCCGCAAACTGCTCGCCGAAGCCAAAGAAGGTAAAAATCCGTTCGAAGGGTTCGTGCCGCACCAGCCGGATAAAGTCGATCTGACGCAGTTCAATGCCGCGTACGATCATTACGAAGCGCTCGGTAAAAATCAGTTCAGCAAGACCGCGGTCGTTCTCGTCGCGGGCGGACTCGGCGAGCGGCTTGGCTATTCCGGCATCAAGCTCGACATCCCGGTCGAAGTGACCGGAATCACGCCCTACCTCGCCCACTACGCCGCCTGCCTCAAAGCCATGGAAGCGCGCATGGCCAAGCCGCGCCCGGTGCCGTTCATCATCATGACCTCCGATGACACCAACGCCAAAACCATCGCCGCGTTCGAAGCCAACAACTGGTTCGGCCTGAAACAAGAACAGGTGCACATTCTCAAACAGGAACTCGTTCCGGCCATCGCCGACAACGACGGACGCCTCGCGCTGGCGGAAAAATATAAACTGATCCTCAAGCCGCACGGCCACGGCGACATCCACATGCTGCTCTACACCAGCGGTGTCGCCGCCCGGCTCGCCGCTCAGGGCATCGAACACCTGCTCTTCATACAGGACACCAACGGACAGGTCTTCAACGCCATGCCCGCCGCCCTCGGCGTATCCGTCGAAAAAGGGTTCGACTTCAACTCCATTGCCGTCAACCGCATCCCCGGCGAAGCCGTCGGCGGACTGGCCAAACTGGTCAAAGGCGAAACGGAACTGACGCTCAACGTCGAATACAACCAGCTCGATCCGCTGCTGCGCGCCACCGTCAGCCCGCAGGGCGACGTACCGAACGAACAGGGCTTCTCCATGTTCCCCGGCAACATCAACGTACTGGTCATCCGGATGGCCTCCTACGTCAAAATTCTGGAGCGCACCCGCGGCATCATCGCCGAATTCGTCAACCCGAAATACGCCGACGCCGCCAAGACCGCCTTCAAGAGCCCGACTCGCCTCGAAACCATGATGCAGGATCTGCCGAAACTCTTCGGTCCCGGCGAAAAAACCGGCGTCACCGTCTTCGACCGCCGCTGGGCCTTCTCCGCCAACAAAAACAACATCAAAGACGCCGCCGCCAAACACGCGGCCGGCGGACCGCCGGAATCCGGCGCGACCGCCGAATCCGACTTCTACCTCGCGGGCCGCATGAAACTCGCCGCCGCCGGAATGAACGTCGAAACCGCCAAAGA
>DAONGM010000099.1:0-6727 GCA_035404105.1 Pontiellaceae bacterium | reverse complement strand
GCCGAGTTCAACAACCTCGAAAGGAAACATCATGAATACATTGTTAAAAGTGATGGCTATAGCGATCACTCTATCCCTAGGCAAGGTTTATGCCGAAAGTGCTGGCGGGTCGGATTGGAAGTACAACGAGACGAATCCCTCAAATAAGATTTGCTTCGCGATGTATACAGTTGAGAAACGGGTCCTCAAACTGACGGCGCAGCTTTATCCGCTTCAAGCCCAGGAGAGTCGTGACATTTTTCTGGAGATCAAGCGGGATAATGTGTGGCAGCGGGTGGCACAAAGCAAGGTTCGAGAAAATGAGTACGCCGTTCATGATGCCAAGGCCTGGAACACGCTGTTTCGTGTTGAGAACTGGGATCATAGCAGGGATTGGGAGTATCGGGTCGTCGCGCTGGATGGCCTGGCCACCTACAGCGGGATTATTCGCAAGGATCCTGTCGATAAGGAGGAGATTGTTGTTGCGACATTTACCGGCAACTCCAACAAGGACCGGCGGATGAAGCCGGATATCATAGCCAATATCAAGGCGCAGAATCCCGATCTGCTGTTTTTTTCCGGCGACCAGTCCTATGACGAAGAAGATCATTTGCCGGCATGGCTTCTGTTCGGCAGACAATTCGGCGAAATCATCAAGGACAGACCCACCATCTGCATTCCGGACGACCACGATGTCGGCCAGGGAAATCTTTGGGGCGCCGAAGGCAAGAAATCCACGGGCGCTCAAGGCTGTGCGGATGGTGGGTACCTCTTGCCGGTAGATTACGTGAATGAAGTGCAGTTCGCCCAGACGGCGAACCTACCCGACCCATACGATCCCACACCGATTCAGCGCAATATCAGCGTATACTATACGTCGCTGAACATTGGCGGAGTGGATTTCGCGATTATCGAGGATCGCAAGTTCAAGACGGGCCCCCTGGGACTGGTCAAAGCTCCCCACGGCGACCGTGTCGATCTGATCAATGACCCTAATTATGATCGCGCATCTGTCGATGTTCCCGGCGCAGAGCTTCTCGGCAGCAGACAGATCAAGTTCCTAAGCGACTGGGGGACACATTGGGAAGGCGTTCAGATGAAATGCGTTCTTTCACAAACGATCTTTGTGAACGCAGCCCACAAAACCGGAAAGTGGCGGGTCGTTGCCGACCTTGATTCCAACGGCTGGCCGCAAACGGGTCGCAACCAGGCGCTCAAAGAAATCCGGAAATCCTTTTCCTTCATGATTGCGGGAGACCAACATCTAGGCACAGTGATTCATCACGGTACAGACGAGTGGCGCGATGCCGGGTTCTCGTTCTGCGTGCCATCCATTGTCAACTTCTGGCCCCGGTCATGGCTGCCCCTGGAGAAGGGCCTGAACCCTGTATCCGATGCGCTGGAATACACGGGCGATTATCTTGACGGATTCGGCAACAAATTGACCATGTATGCCTACTCGAACCCCCGTGGGGCAACCGGAGATATAGGAACCCGAGACGATCCCTTTGCCGGCGGTGCCGCCGGGTACGGGATTGTCCGATTTAACAAGAAAGCCCGTACCATTACCGCAGAATGCTGGCCGCGCAATGTGGATGTCACGGCTCCGGATGCCAAACAGTATCCCGGCTGGCCGGTGACGGTTGATCAGCAAGATAACTATGGACGCAAGCCGGCGGCCTATCTGCCCGAACTGAACATTGAGGGCGAGACAAATCCTGTCGTGCAGGTGATTCACGAGGCGACCAATGAAATTCTTTATACGATTCGCATCAAAGGCAATCTGTTCCGGCCCAAAGTCTTCGCAGACGGGAAATATACCGTCCGGATTGGCGAGGGGAAGAACGTACGAACGCTAACGGGTGTTGAGTCCATCGGCCTGAACGAAAAAAGAACAATCACCGTGAAATTGAAGTAAACTGTCGAACAAGCCGGATACAGGCGACGACAGCCCGTCGCGCCTGATCCGCAACGTCAGGTCACGTTTAGTTTCCCGGCCTATGGGCTCTTTCTTTTTAAACCACTGGCATTTCCGGCGGACGTGCGTTACATTCCCCCGTCTTTTAGGGAATGGAAGTCATGAAAACAGAAGAAATTATCCAGTTGCACAAAAAGTATGTCATGCCGACTTACGGGCCGCCGAGCCTTGCGCTCGTCAAAGGCTCCGGCAGCAACGTATGGGATGCCGACGGAAAAGAATACCTCGATTTCCTGGCCGGCATCGCCGTATTGAACGTCGGACACTGCCATCCGGCTGTCGTTAAAGCCGTACAGGAACAGGCGGCGAAGCTGGTGCATGTCTCCAATCTCTACTGCAACGAAAATCAGCCGCGGCTTGCTCAGGCCCTTTCCGAGCGGTCGATGGGCGGAAAATGCTTTTTCTGCAACTCCGGTGCGGAAGCCAATGAAGGGCTGATCAAACTCGCACGGCTGTGGGGTTCGACTAAAGGTAAATACGAAGTCATCACCATGAAAAATTCTTTTCATGGGCGGACTCTCGCCACGCTGACGGCCACCGGACAGGAAAAGGTTCAAAAAGGTTTCTATCCCCTGCCCGAAGGTTTCAAGTACGCCGAGTTCAACAACCTCGAATCGTGCCGGGCCGCTGTGACGGACAAGACCGCCGCAATCCTCGTTGAAGCAGTTCAGGGCGAAGGCGGTATTCTTCCCGCCGATCCGGCTTTCATCAAAGGACTGCGGAAACTCTGCGACGAAAAAGATATTCTGCTGTTTTTCGACGAAGTACAGGCGGGCATGGGACGGACAGGAAAATGGTTCGGATTCCAGAACTATGATGTACAACCGGATGCGTTCTCGCTGGCCAAAGGACTCGGCAACGGGTTCCCGATCGGCGCGGTCGTCGCCTCGCCGAAAATGTCAGACATTTTCCAGCCCGGCAACCACGCGACCACGTTCGGCGGAACCCCGCTGGCCTGCGCCGCCGCGCTGGCCGTCATCGAAACGATCGAAAAAGAACAGCTGCTCGAAAACGCCCGGAAGACGGGCGCGCTGCTGCTGGAAAAACTTCAGGCAATCGCCGCCAAGTATGACTGGATCGAGGGCGCACGGGGTTGCGGCCTGATGGTCGGTCTCGTACTAAAAGATAACGCCGCACCGCTCCAGAAACGGTTGCAGGAAAAAGGTCTGCTCACTCTCGCCACCGCCGTGCGGGTGTTGCGGATGCTTCCGCCGTTAAATATCACCGTTGAAGAAATCGAAAAAGCCGCCGTGCTTATCGCCGAAGCCTGCGCAGAAATGGATAAAGCCTGATGAGCCGTGCAACTTTCCAGACGAAACCGAACGAAGACGGCCTGCCGCTGGTGGACGTCCTTTCCGACCGGCTGCGCTGTTCCAAAAAACAGGCGCGCGTACTGCTCGATGCACGCCAGGTTTTCGTCAACGGCAAACGTGTCTGGATGGCAAAACACACGCTCAAGCTCAAGGACGTTATCGAGACGGTCCGCCCCGAACCGAAATCGCATAAAATTGAAATTCTGAAGCGGGCTGGCGATCTGATCGTCGTCAACAAGCCGTCCGGCATGGTAACGAACGGCAGCGCGCGCAGTCTGGAAGTCCGCTTGCAGCATGAACTGAATAATCCTCAGCTCTGTGCGGTACACCGCCTTGACCGCGACACATCCGGCTGCGTCCTGTTCGCCGCCAACGCCGCCGCCAAGGAAAAGATGATTCCGCTTTTCAAAGAAGAGCGGATCGTCAAAATCTACCGTGCCATCGCCGTCGGACGCGTTTCAGATCAGCTCAAAACCATCACGCGCGACATTGACGGCGAATCCGCCACAACCATGGTCAGCGTCCTCGACCGCAACCGCGACGCCAGCTATCTGGAGCTGCGTATTCACACAGGCCGTACGCACCAGATCCGCAAGCATCTTTCCGGCGTGCGTCACCCGGTTCTGGGCGATAAGGAATATGCCGGCGAACAGCGCGGCAACCCGGTCTTCCGTTCGGTACCGCGACAGATGCTTCACGCCTGCAGGCTGATTCTGCCGGATCCGCAGGGCGGCGCCGCTGCGCTGCGCGTTACCGCGCCGGTACCCGACGATTTTCAGGCGGTTCTCGATACGCTGAAACTGAAGTAATGGAAAAATGAAACCCCGCCATCGGCGGGGTTTCGGGGGTTTGCTGCTATATCGACAACATTACTTTGCAACAGGCGCCTTGCCGGCTTTTTTACCTTTCCGGTCGCCGGACTCTCCTGCTTTAAACGGCTCGCCGGACAAAATCGCCTGAAGCTGTTTCTCGATCCGGTCCGTTTTGTTTTTTTCCAATTCTTCGATTTGAGCCTTGAGCTTCGGAATATCCTGCTCCGCCTTTTCGAGCCTCTTCTTATTCTCGGCCTGACGCTGGTCGGCAATTGCTGTGAGCTTGGCGCGCAGGCCGGCAATTAAAGCTTCTTTGCGGGCCGGATCGGTTTCATTCCGGGCGGCTGCGCCGAGCTTATTCAGCTCTTCACGCTGAGCTTTCATCTTTTCAGCCTGTTCGCCAGTCATCATAGGACGCGGACCTGCGCCTTCACGCTGCTGCAGTTGAGCATGGGCTTTCATCCGTTCTTTCTGTTCGGGTGTGAGAGCCGGACGCTGGCCTTGTTTTACTTCCGGAGCCGGGGCGGGAGCCGTTACCGCCGGAGCCGGAGGAATTACCTGAGTCTCTTCGTCTGCGTTTTTTGTAAACAGCTTTTTATACCAGGGTACTGTTTCTTCCGCGGTCGCCATACCGGCGGCACATGCGCCGATTAAGACATATATCATCCACTTTTTCATAGTTCTCTCCTCCGGTTACATTTCCATGACATCATTCGAATCACCCGATATCGCCACAATCAGGTTTTCCAGATTGTTCAAATCCTCTCCGATCGGATCGTCCCACACGTCCACTCCCGCCGATGCAACAACACCGGGGGAAGCTGAAGAGGCCCGCTCGCCATGGAAATTTCCGATGCCCAGCATGAGAGCCAGACAGGCCGCCAGCGCAAGAACCGGCTTCAAAATACGGATCAGAGCCATATCCGGACGGTTTTCGACCCGCAGACGGGCCGTGATCTGAGAAACGGTCCACGGCGAAGGCTCAACATCCGGCGTCAGAAGTACACCTTTCAACCGGCGGAGTTCGCTGCGCAGGACGCGGGCCTCTTCCGAATCCGACAGTTCGCGATTAAGCCGGCGGAGCTGCCGGGGCGAAAGTTCACCGGACTGTTCGAGTAACAGCCATTTTTCGAGTTTCTTTGTTTTCATATTCCAGCTTTCTGCAATTCGCGGTATTCACCGGCCAGTTCTTTCCGGAGCTTGGAAACAGCGTATTGCATCCGGGCGAGCGCCGTATTTATAGAACACTTCTGTATTTTGGCAATTTCCTTAAAACTAAGATCGGCCTGCATCCGCAGCCAGAAAACCTCACGCTGCTCGGCCGGAAGCTGCGCCGCGGCGGCTTCGATGCGAAGCCCCAGTTCGCGTCCGCCGGCTTCACCGTCCGGGCCGAGACAAACAGCGGCAAGCTGTTCGCCAAGCGGAGACCCTTCCGTATTCATCGGCGTATCCAGCGAAAGCATGGGTTTTGAGCGCCGCATCCGGTCAATCATCAGATTGTGGGCTATGCGAAACAGCCAGCTAAGCAGATTCTTATGGTGATAGCGGTTCATGTTTTTAATCGCTCTAACCCATACTTCCTGAAAAATTTCATCAGCCTCTTCCCGGCCTTCCGAGAATCGCAGAATAAACCCGAAGAGCGGACGTTTATATTTTTCGACCAGTTTACCGAGAGATTCACCGTCACCTGCACGATAAGCGGCCAAGAGCTCTGCATCATCTTCCTGATCCATCGGATTATTCTCTCTGGCGGTTTTCATGACATATAACGAGTTGGAGTTTGCTTTATTGTACCCGTATCTTATTTCCGGAGATCATGGACTTTTCTGAATATCCTTAAGATGGCTCCATCCGGCAAGAAATACCACCCTTACTGACTCATAATCTGCGGCTGTTTCCGGCAGCAACAGCTGCCACGCACCGCGGAACGTCGGCGAACCGATTACAATCACCCAAAGCGCGACGAAAAACAGGCTGGCAAGGTAGATGATCACATAGGAAAACAGCCGGCCGTTTTCCTGAATGTCCGGCTGGTGCTGGCTGAGCATATAAACCGTAAAGGTGACGTGAAAACCCCACGTCAGCCCGACCGCCGCCAGCCACCAAACCTCATAGCGGCTTACATCAAAAAAACAGCCAAGCCCATACCAGAGACCGATCACCAGAACCGTATAGAACGGGAAAAAATACGGCGCCAGAGAGATGATAAAATTGCTTTTCGACAGCATTACATGTCCGCCGCTTTTTCCCACCTTCATCTTCCCGACCTTCGCACCCATCAGAAGGCCCCATACAGCATGGGTGAGCTCATGAGCCAGCACATATGTACGGAAAGGCCGGGGCAGGATAAAAAAACCAACGATAGAGATCATAAATCCCAGCGGCAACGCCCATATCGTCCAGCCGGACGCTGCCGCCGGGAGAGACTGCAAAAGCGAGAAAACGACCTTGGAAAAAGCCCAGCACAGCGGAAGGAAAAACAGCCCGATGATGAATTTCAGAAACTTTTTCACATCAACGAAACTATCAGGCCGAATGAAGGTTGACACTCCAAAAAACATCACGTATAAACCACGCTTCTTTCGACCTTTTGTGGGGGTATAGCTCAGTTGGTAGAGCGCTTGAATGGCATTCAAGAGGTCAGG
>DAONGM010000098.1:3797-6803 GCA_035404105.1 Pontiellaceae bacterium | reverse complement strand
AATTTTTCTCGACAACCGTCACCGATTCCGGTTTCCTGCGCGACTTCCCCGGCATCCTCGGAGCCGAGGAAGTGGATATAACAGAGGATGTGCGCGAAGCGTTGATATTGAGTCTGCCGCATTCTCCCCTTTGCGCCGAAAGCTGCAAAGGGCTCTGTATTCAGTGCGGCAAAGACCTCAACGACGGGCCGTGCGAATGCCGGAGCAGGAAAGAGGGCGGGCCGTGGGGCGCGCTCAATAGTTTAAAATTGTAATGGAAAAACGGATAGGGGCTGGGGTACCATGCCAGCCCTTTTATACAAAGTAGTTTACCGGGAGAATAGAAATGGCCCTTCCAAAAAGAAAATCATCGAAGAGCAGAACGAGACGCACGAAAGCTGAAAACATGAAGCGTTCGCTCAATAAAGCCGGCTTTGATGCCGAAAGCGGAGCTCCTGCTCTGCCGCACCGCGTATGCCCGACCACCGGCAAATACAAAGGCCGCCAGGTTATTACCGTCTCTGACGAGTAAGCCATGCGTATCGCAATTGATGCCATGGGCGGCGATTTCGCCCCCCGTGAGATTGTTAAAGGGGCCGTGGAAGCGGCCCGCAACCTTTCCGGGATTGAGAAGCTTTTTCTTGTCGGCGACGAAACCGCCATCAGGGCGGAACTGGCTCTCTACGGCAAAACACCTGATTGCATTGAAATCCGCCACGCTTCGGAAGTGGTCGGAATGGGCGATTCTCCTGCGCTGGCGCTTCGCCGTAAAAAAGATTCCTCGATCATGCGCGCCGTTGAGCTGGTGAAGGACGGCGTTGCCGATGCGATCTATTCGGCCGGCAGCACCGGCGCGGCCGTCGGCGCCAGCATGCTCCGCCTGCGGACCATGGAGAAAGTGGACCGCCCGGCCATCGCCACCGTCATGCCGTCAATCAAAGGCCCGTTCGTCCTGCTGGATGCCGGCGCGACACCTGACTGTACGCCGAAAATGCTGGCGGAATTCGCCATCATGGGCAGCATCTACGCCGAGCACATCCTTTCGATAAAGAACCCGCGCGTCGGTCTGATGAGCATCGGCGAGGAAGACGCCAAGGGAAATAAATCCACCAAAGAGGCGTTCCAGATTCTGGAAAAAACGCCGCTTAACTTCATCGGTAACGTGGAAAGCCACGATATGTTCGAGGGAGCAGTGGACGTCGTGGTCTGCGACGGCTTTGTCGGCAATGTGGTTTTGAAAACCAGCGAAGGCGCCGCACACGCAATCATTCAGTGGATCAAAGAGTCTTTTTCGGCTTCGCTGATCCGCAAGATCGGCGCCGGTATTCTGAAAGCTTCGGGCGCGTTTGCCGAGCTGAAGAAAAAAACCGACGCGGAAGCCTACGGCGGCGCTCCGCTGCTGGGCGTTAAAGGAATCTGCATTATCGGGCACGGTTCTTCTTCTTCGTTTGCCGTTTATAACGCCATTCGCGTCGCGGGCACCGCGATCGAACAGAAGGTAAACCACCTGATCGAACAGAAGATCAATGAAGTTTTCAAAGACAGTGAGTAAAGCATCCAACAGTTTATGCACGGTTTCGATTATCGGAACCGGAGTTTACCTTCCGGAAAAAACGGTCACCAACCGTGATCTGGAAAAAATCGTCGATACCAGCGACGAGTGGATCTATTCACGTACCGGCATGCGCGAGCGGCGCATTGCCCGCGCCGATCAGGCCACATCCGATCTGGCCGCTGAAGCCGCCAAAGCGGCGCTCGCCGACGCCGGTATCGGCGCGGACGAAGTGGATCTGCTGATTGTCGCCACGCTTTCCCCCGATATGTTTTTCCCCAGCACCGCCTGCTTCGTGCAGGAGAAAATCGGCGCGAAAAACGCCTACTGCTACGATCTCGGCGCGGCCTGTTCCGGTTCGCTCTACGCGCTCGAAACCGCCAAAAACCAGATCGCCTGCGGTGCGGTCAAGACAGCGCTGGTGATCGGCGCGGAAAAAATGAGCACGTTTATCGACTGGAAAGACCGCAACACCTGCGTGCTCTTCGGTGACGGCGCGGGCGCGATGGTGCTGCGCTCCACGGATGCAAAACGCGGCGTCATGAAAGGCGTTTTCGGTTCGGACGGTTCGCTGGCTTCGCTGCTCTGGACGCCCGGCGGCGGCTCGCGCAATCCGATGACGCACGAGATGCTCGATCAGAACATGCAGTATCTCAAAATGAACGGCCGCGATGTTTACAAACACGCCGTAACCCAGATGACGCACTCGATACAGGATGCGCTCGCTAAAAACGGTCTCACCTCCGACGACATTAAACTTTTTATTCCGCATCAGGCCAATGCCCGCATCATCAACGCCATCAGCTCGCGCCTCGGCGTCGAAGACCGGACCTTCCTGAATGTCGAAAAATACGCCAACACCTCGGCGGCCGCGCTGCCGATCGCCATTGACGAGGCGGGCAAATCAGGCCGGATCGCTAAAGGCGATCTCATGCTGCTGGTTGCTTTCGGCGGCGGGTTTACCTGGGGTGCCAATATTGTGGAGTGGACAAAATGAAGAAAGCCATCCTTTTCCCCGGACAGGGTTCTCAGTCGGTCGGCATGGGCCGCGATTTCTATGACGCGATTCCGGAGTGCAAAGCGCTCTTTGAAAAAGCCAACGAAGTACTCGGCTACGACATCGCCGCGATCTGCTTTAACGGTCCGGAAGACGAACTGAAAAAGTCGCACAACACGCAGCCCGCGATTTTCACCGTCAGCGCTGCTGCGCTCAAAGCTCTCCAGCTCAAAAAACCGGGCCTTACTTTTGATTATGCCGCCGGACACAGTCTCGGCGAGTGGGGTGCGCTCTACGCCGCCGGTGTGACCTCCTTTGAAGATACGCTGCGTGTTCTTAAAGCCCGCGGCGAATTCATTCAGGCCGCCTGCATCGACAATCCCGGCGCAATGCTGGCCGTCATCAACCTCGACCGCGCGGCGCTCGAAAAGATCGCCGGCGAAACCGGCGTGACGCTGGCGAATATCAATTCGCCCGA
>DAONGM010000098.1:0-3697 GCA_035404105.1 Pontiellaceae bacterium | reverse complement strand
GAAGCGGTTGAATGCGGTCCGGGTAAAGTTTTGGCGGGGCTGATGAAGCGGATTGACAAGAACGTCGCCGTCTCTAACATAGGCGCCGTTTCCGATCTGGAAGCCTGACCGGAAGAAAAACGAAAATACAGAGTAAGGGGATTTTCATGGGACAGTTTGATGGAAAAGTTGCATTGGTAACCGGCGCGGCCCGCGGCATCGGTCAGGCGATCGCTTTGAAGCTCGCTTCTCAGGGTGCGGATCTTGCCCTCTGTGACCTGAAGGCTGAATGGCTCGAAGAAACCGCCGCCAAAGTCAAAGAACTCGGCCGCCGCGTTGAGTGTTACAGCGTGGATGTCAGCAACGCCGCCGGCGTGGATGCCGCGGTCAAACAGATTGAAGCTGATTTCGGCAAGGCGGTTGATGTTCTGGTCAACAATGCAGGGATCACCAAAGACGGCCTGCTGATGCGCATGAGCGAAGAAGACTGGGATGCCGTGCTGAACGTCAACCTCAAAGGCGTCTTCCTTTTCACCAAGGCTGCAATGCGCGGCATGATGAAGCAGCGCTCCGGCAGCATCGTCAATATTGCTTCCATCATCGGTCTGATCGGCAACCCCGGTCAGGCGAACTATGCGGCTTCCAAGGGCGCAGTGATTGCCTTCACCAAAACCGTGGCTAAAGAACTTTCCAGCCGCAACATCCGCTGCAATGCGGTGGCTCCCGGTTTTATCCGTACTCCGATGACGGACAAGCTTTCAGAAGAGGTGCAGCAGAAAATGCTCGCCAATATCCCGCTGGGCCGCTTCGGCGCGCCTGAAGATGTGGCCAATGTGGTCGCTTTCCTGGCGGGGGACGCCTCAGGTTATGTCACCGGACAGGTGATTTCGACTTGCGGCGGCATGGTTATGTAGGTTAAAGAGACGTTCAATCAGGATCCGAAACAAGGAGAAATACTATGGCACTTGCAGACAAAGTAAAAGATATCATCGTCGAACAGCTTGGCGTGAACGCGGATCAGGTTACTCCTGCAGCTTCGTTCATCGAAGATCTCGGCGCCGACTCGCTCGACACCGTTGAACTGGTTATGGCTTTCGAAGAAGAATTCGGTGCGGAAATTCCGGACGAAGACGCTGAAAAGCTCACCTCCGTCGGCGCTGTCATCGACTATCTGAAATCAAAAGGTCTTGGAGAATAAAGACCCTTTGTGATAGAAAAACCGGGAACTTTTAACCGAGTTCCCGGCTTTTTTTTGTATTGTTCAATTTCCGGAGGAGAATCATGAGTCGTCGCAAAGTAGTTATCACAGGGATGGGCGCAGTTACCCCGATCGGCAACACCCTCGCCGAGTTCTGGGAAGGCTGTAAAACCGGACGCTCCGGCGGCGCGCGCATCACCCAGATTGAAAATCTCGAAGGCTTTACCACGACGATTGCCGCCGAAGTCAAAAACTTCAATCCCGAGTTGTACATTTCGAAGAAAGAAGTCCGAAAAATGGACCTCTTCACCCAGTACGGACTGGCGGCCTCTATAATGGCGGTTCAGGATTCCGGCCTGGACTTCACCAAAGAAGATCTTGAACGCATCGGCGTGATTGTCAGCACCGGCATCGGCGGCCTGCAGATCATGGAAGCTTCGCAGGACATCTACCGCGAACGCGGCCCGGGACGCCTTTCTCCGTTCGTCATCCCGGTCATGATCACGAATATCGTCGCCGGTCATGTTGCGATTCAATACGGCCTCAAAGGTCCTAATTTCTGTGTCACCAGCGCCTGCGCTTCCGGCACGCACTCCATCGGCGAAGCCTTGCGCATTGTCCAGCACGGCGAAGCCGATGTCATGATCACCGGCGGAACCGAAGGTGCGATCACGCCGCTCGGCGTCGGCGGCTTCTGCGCCTTGCGCGCGCTCACCACCCGCAATGACGATCCGGCCCGCGCGTCGCGTCCGTTCGATCTCAACCGCGACGGGTTCCTCATCGGCGAAGGTGCCGGCGTCATCGTGATCGAAAGCGAAGAACACGCCAAAGCGCGCGGCGCGAAAATCTACTGCGAACTCGCCGGCTACGGCCGCACGTGTGACGGTCATCACATCACCGCTCCGGATCCGGATGCCACTCAGGCCGCCCGCGGTATGAAGCTTGCCTTCGAAGATGCCGGCCTGAAAGCCGAAGACATCGACTACATCAACGCCCACGGCACCAGCACCGCCCTGAACGACAAGGGCGAAACGCTGGCCATCAAAAAAGCGCTGGGCGAAGCGCAGGCCCGCAAAGTGGCCGTCAGCTCCACCAAAGGGATGACCGGACACATGCTCGGTGCCGCCGGCGGCGTTGAAGCGATCGTCTGTGCGATGGCCATCTCCGAAGGAATTATTCCTCCGACCATCAACTACGAAACGCCCGACCCGGATTGCGATCTGGACTACGTTCCGAACGTCGCCCGCAAAACGGAAGTGCGCGCCGCGCTCAGCAACTCGCTCGGTTTCGGCGGACACAACGCCACCCTCTGCTTCAAAAAAGCGTAAGGGTTTTGTGTTTTCGGAAACGAAGGCCGCTCTCAGGAGCGGCCTTTTATTTTTCCGTCCGGCGGCGGCCGGGCACCAGCCAGCCCCGGTGAACAAAGACGCCGAACATTCCGAGGCCGAGAATTGCCATGAGCCCCAGAACGATAAAGTAACCGTTGTGAGTTTCCAGTTCCGGCATGTGTTTAAAATTCATGCCGTACACACCGGCGATAAAAGTGAGCGGAATGAAGATCGTCGAAATGATCGTCAGCACCTTCATGATTTCATTCATCCGGTTGCTGATGGTGGATAGATAGAAGTCCATCAGGCTGGACTCCAGTTCACGGCAGGTTTCCGCCAGATCGAGCAGGCGTACCGCATGGTCCTGGCAGTCGCGCAGATAAATCCGCGTGGGCGGCGTGATCAGCGTCGAGGCGGAGTTCACCAGAGCGCTGGCCATTTCACGCACCGGCCAGAGCGTGCGGCGCAGCGTCATCAGGTCGCGCTTCACCGCAAACAGCAGCGCGACAGACGATGAGTCGGGATGCTTCAGAATGACTTCTTCCATGTCGTCGAGCCGCGAGTCGTAGGATTCCAGCAGCGGGAAATAGGCGTCAACGATGGCGTCAATCAGCGAATAGAGCAGATAGTCGGCGTTCATCGTACAAACGATGCCGCCTTTTTTGCGGATGCGCTCGCGCACCGCATCGAGGCAGTCGCCCTCATTTTCCTGAAACGTCAGGACAAAATTCGCGCCGAGGAAAAAGCTGATCTGCTCCGAGAAAAGTTTGCCGTCCTGCAGGTAGAGCATGCGCATGGCGGTGTAGAGATTGGTCTCGTAATCATCCACCTTGGAGCGCTGACGCAGACTCACCACGTCTTCGAGCGCCAGCGGATGGAGTTTGAACAGCTGGCCTAGATGGCGGAGGACTGATTCATCGCCCAGCCCGTCCACATTGATCCATACAACCGGATACTGGCCGATCAGCCCGTCCAGCTCGCGGACATCATTGATGCGCCGCTCCAGATACTGCTCCGGTCCATAGGCGATCACCTGGATCACCGGCTTCGGCCACGACGGATCAATCACCAGCGTGCCGGGCGTCATCCCCGGCGTACGCTTCGGTCTCGGCAAACGGTCTTTTCTTTTCATACGAACACCTTAGCCTCCGGAAATTTTCCGCATGATAGGCCTGCGTTGGAATCAAAGCCA
>DAONGM010000097.1:0-6850 GCA_035404105.1 Pontiellaceae bacterium | reverse complement strand
AAGCGCAAGCGCGGATCACGGCGCAAGCGTCCAGCCGACCGGCTGAGTCCACGCCTTGGGAACGAGATCGCAAAAATTGTCATAGGTAAGGATTTTAGGGGCGTCACAGGAGACCACCGCGCGCACAAACAGTTCATTACCGGTCATCTGATATACCGCACGCAATCCCGGAGTGGTTTGCAGAATCTGCCCGCTTTGGACCGCTCCGTCTTTCCGGACACTGCCCACAAACCGGATGGTGTAGTTAACCCCCGGCGCCGGGGAGATCGCAATGGTTAGCGTGCGGGCCGCGGGGTCGAAGTCAACCGTGTCGAGCGTGATGCCGGAGGAACAATAGAAATCACCGCGCGCCATCGCGGCTGTAATCGCATCGGCCGTCAGCGCCGGACTATGCACCATAATCCATGCCAGCCCCGGACCGTTCAGTACCGGGACGGCGGAATCGTATCGATGTGTATCATCTACCGCCATGCCGAAAAGCGGCGGCAGCCCGCGCTGAAGCCTCATCGTATTCGCTTCATCCCAGATTTTTTCGACGGGTTGAATCGCCGCCTTGTTGCCCTCATTGAAACAGCCGCGCGTTGTGTTCAGGATTTCCACCGCGTTCGCATTGGTAACCGCCAAAAGGTGCTGCGCTTTGAGCGAATTTTGGTAGTTCGGGTGATTAATCGACCAGAACACGGGCGACGATCCCGCCGCACGGTATTGCGCAACGACTTGCTCATGCAGCGCCAGCCGTTGTTCGATCGGCACCGCTTTGTCCTGCGGCCGCAGATCGGGACTTTTCTTGCCGTGTACATTGAGCGGGTTCGAATGGACCTGCTTGCCTTTGGCCGCGCTTGAAGTCAGCTCCAGGCTTTCAATCAGAATGAAACGGCCCGGCTCTTCGACCAGCGACCGGACTTCTTCCAACGGCCGCACACGCACCATTTTGTTGGTTGTGCCATCCTGAATTCGAAATTGCAGATGCTCCGAGCCCCACCGGTTAACGCTGCGTTCAATGGCAGCTTCTACACCTTTTCTACTCAGCGGCATCCACCGCTCACCCACTGAAAACGTATTGTGATCCGTGAGCGCCAGAAAGTGATAGCCCTGTTTCTTGTAATAGTCGGCAACCGTCTCAGGAAACTCGCCGCCGTCCGACCAGAATGTATGCGTGTGCGTATTGCCACGATACCACTGCAACTCGCCAGCCTGCGCCCCGCCCAGTACAGCGGCCAGGAAAAGGCCCGCCATCCATTGCCGTCCAGCTCTCATCGGATCCCCTTTATTTTCATGATGCAACGACCGCCTCAGCTCACGGAATATCCTGTCTGAGCAGTGTTTCATACTCCATGCGGCGCCATGGCTCGTCAAGGCCGGGATGCACCATAACGATTCCGCTTTGCGGGACAGTGCGCAGAAATTTTTTGAGGTGCGCCGGGTAACGCATAAAATCAGGATAGTTGTAGATTCCGCCGAAGCCGTTATTAGTCGGAATTCCGACCTTCAGCAGCTTGCGCTTCAAGACACATCCGGGCGCGGAAATCAGAGAACTTTTCAGTGAGCACTGCCGCAACGGCATCGCCGCGTTGCGCACAGGCGGCGGCGTATCACCGCAACGGTTGCGGATAAACTCAATCAGGACATCGCGGACAACCGGCAGCTGCTGGACATGTAAATGTCCGTCAATAAAATCAGGCGCGAAACCGGCGGTCTTTTCGAATCGCCCGTACTGCCCGGACAGCTTGCGGTAAACCTCACTCCGGTCGAGACGCCTCGTGTAAGCGCGGATCACAAGGCTTCTGAATTCCTGCGGAGTTTCCGCCAGTGTGAAATGCAGACCGAGCTGAACCTTATTGCCGAGCGGAGCGATTTCGTCCGCCGTGAAAAACGGCATATTGACCATACAGGAAACCGCCGTGATCTTTCCGGCATGCACCAGCCCGGTGATTGCGCGGTTGATATCCTCCGCCATTCCGAAATCATCCGCGCAAATGATCATGCCTTTACTCCGTGAAGCAGTCCCATCAGCAGATCAGCCGCTTCATCGCCACCGTTAAAATTGACCGGCAGCCGGCTCTCAGGAAGGCCGTCCCAGCGGTTCGTCCGGTGCGCTTCTTTGAGGCGCTGAATGATCGTGGCCGTATTCTCCACACTCCCCGCCCCGACCTCTTTCACCATCAGCGCATTCATCAACTGCTCCGCATGATTGGGAACAGGAATGACATAGACCGGGCGCATCATGGCGAGAGCCTCGCTGACGGAGGAAAAGCCGCCATTAATGACCAGTGCGCCGGCATTGCGTACCAGCTCAAGGCTCTCACGGATTTTCCCGTGATACATAACATTACCGGCATTGACGCCGTCACGGCCGATCACATCCACCTTCCACGGAAGCGTTTGAAGCTCAGAAATCTGCGACGCAAATGCCGAGCCGCTCAGCATAACGACGATGCGATCAATCTCTTTCGGCAGCGGCGCTGGTTTACCGGCACGTTCGAGCGCCGTTTCACGGGCGCCGTCGCGCACAATCAGCCCGATGCGTTTGAAGGTGTCGCTGCGCGGTTTATCAGCAAACGGCGACGGACTGACCGCCAGCTTCCATTTCATGCGGTGCAGCAGATAGTCGGAATACTCGATTCCCCAGAAATGCGCGCGGATGGAACCCGGCAGGTTTTTGCGGCGGAAGTATTCCGATACCACCACATCGGAGTTATTAATACCGGCCAGCGGAATGCGGCGCTGAAGAACAGGACGGATCACATATTCGGAGTCGGTTACGACCAGATCGGGATTCAGCTCATCCAGCAGCGCATCAAGCCGCTTCTTTTTTTCGCGCAATGCGCCGCGCATCGTACGGATACCCGCCAGCGTGCCGAGCGCATTCACACCGTCTCCGGAAAACGCATAGGCCAGCGGAAGGGTTTCGGAAAGAGAGGCGATTTCCGGGCGGTCTTTTAAAAAGAAAAGTCCGTTGCCGGAAGTGATCACATGAACCTCGGCTTCAGCGGACAGGCGCTGAATAACAACGTGACAGCGCGTACTGTTGCCCATGCCGAGTCCGTTGATCGCAAACAGAATGACCGGTTTCTTTGTTGTCATAGGAAGTATAGCGCCATGCTACGCAGGGAAGTATTCGGTTGTATAGCGGAAAACCCGCAAAGAGTCCGACCAGTAATCCGCCGGCAGCCCCGCCTTCAGCTTCAGGTGTCTCCAGAAAAGTTTTTTCTCCGGCAGTTCCTCCCAGACACTCGGCAGGAACGTGCCGCGGCGGAATCCTTCCTGCAAAATCAACCCGTCCACGCCGGGACGGATTTGATTTAAAACATCTTCTTCGGATAAAAACGTCATTTCCTCCGGCGGAGAAAGAACGGAAATATGGATCTCCAGTTTTTCAAATTCCTTTTTTGTAAGCGGCGGAAAGCGCGGATCCTCAAAAGCAGCGGCGCGGGCGTTTGCCGCGACGTCCTCCGCTAACGGACGGACAGCTTCCAGCATACCGATACAGCCGCGCAGCTGCCCGTCGATGGTCAGCGTCACAAATGTCGCCCGTTTTTGCATCAGTTCGGCCGGAAATTTTCCGGAACCCGGCTTTTTTTCTCCCCGATTACTCAAAGACTGCGAAATCGCATGGCGGGCAATCTCAACCAGTAACTGCTGATATTCGGTTCTCATATCGGTGTCTTATTACTGTTTTTTTTCATTTAAAGCTAGTTCCGCCTGCGGAATCTGTTAAAACCCACGGCCATTAAAAAGGTTTTTTATGCGCAACAAACAGACAAAGATAATCTGTACGCTGGCTCTGGACCGGTGTGGCAGCGATTTCATCAAGCAGCTCGTCGATAATGGAATGGACGTAGTCCGCCTGAATTCGGCACATCTGGACATTGCCGGCGCCGAACAGATTGTTGCCAATATCCGCGCCGTTTCGGATCGAGTCGGCATCCTTCTGGATACAAAAGGCCCGGAAGTCCGCACCTGCAATGTAGAAAAAACACTGTTTCTTAAAGCCGGCGATACTGTCGAAATCGGTGTGAACCGTGTTCCGGAAAATGGATTCCAGGTTTCCTACAGCGGCTTTGCGGATGAAGTTCCGACAGGCAGCCGGGTACTGATTGATGACGGACTCATCGCTCTTTCCGTCGAAAAGAAAACCGCCGACACACTGATCTGCACCGCGCTCAATGACGGTGAAATTAAAAACAAAAAAGGCGTCAACGTTCCCGGCATCAAGCTCGACCTGCCCGCTCTCACCGAAAAAGATGCCGAATTTATCGACTGGGCCACGCGCAACGAAATTGATTTCATCGCGCACTCGTTCGTCCGCTGCCGCGAAGACATCCTGGCCATTCAGGGAATTCTCGACCTGCGCCGCAGCCCGATCAAAATCATCGCCAAGATCGAAAACCGCGAAGGCGTTGATAATCTGGAATCCATTCTGGATGTCGCGCACGGCATCATGGTGGCCCGCGGCGACCTCGGCATTGAAATTCCCGCCGAAGAAGTTCCCGGCGTTCAGAAAGAGATGATCAAAACCTGTATTCGCCGGATAAAGCCGGTGATCACCGCCACACAGATGCTTGAATCCATGGTGAACAATCCGCGCCCCACCCGCGCCGAAGTGAGCGACGTCGCCAACGCCATCTACGACGGCACCGATGCGATTATGCTCAGCGGTGAAACCGCCTACGGAAAATTCCCGGTCGAAGCCGTTCAAATGATGTCCAAAGTCGCCCGCACCGTAGAATCTCAGAAAGAATCTCTGCTGGAGGTCATTCCGGTGCATCAGCAGAACGCGGAAGTAATGCCCCGCAACCATCTGGCCAAAGCGGCCGTCGCCTGCGCGGCTGCGCTGCCGGTCAAAGCCATCATCACCAGCACAAATGCCGGCATCACAGCCCGTATCTGTGCTTCCTACCGCGGCCGGAGTCCGATTCTGGCCCTGTCTGAAAAAATGAGCACCGTTCGCCAGCTTTCGCTCAGCTACGGAGTTTATTCATCAAAAATTGACATGCCTGTAACCACTGACGAGCTGGTTAAAGTCTGCCTGCTCAAGATGATCGAAGAGAAAAAAATTGCACAGGACGACCTCATCGTCTTTATCGGCGGCGGACATCAGAACGAAGCACAGCACACCAACATGATCCTGATCGAAACGCCCGCGGTCCTGCTCAAGCAGTAACCGTTTTATTCATAAAACGCAAAGGCGCCGTAGCCGACAACCTGATCGCGCGACCCGGCGGTGTCGCCGGAATTGCGCAGGTCAACCAGCTCCGCACGCATCTTTTTCTTTTTTGCCAGATGGAGCAGTCCGGCAATCGGAACCAGTCCGCACGCGTTGTCATAATCAAGTCCGCGCGGATTGAGCGCCGTAATCGCCTTCGCGGCGGCGGAATCCATGGCGCGGGCGGTTTCAGAACTTTCGTAATGGCTGAGATCGGAACTGACAACAATCAGCGTCTCCGGCCCGCCCCAGCATTTTTCCAGAACCTCGGCCACTTCCTCGGCTGAAGCATCGCCGGCAACCAGCGGGAGCAGAGTAAAATCGCCAAGCACCACCTGCAGAAACGGAACCTGAACTTCGAGGCTGTGTTCCTGCGCGTGCGCCGCATCGCTGATTTGAATAAAGTTCGGCCGCGCGACCGACACCTCACCCAGCGGCGTGCGCCATGCCGGAGCGCTGGAAGCCGCCAGTCCGCGCAGCGCCACGCGGTGCGACGGGCCGATCAGCACAACGCGCGAAATGCCGTCAGGATTGATTCGCCTATAAACGCTGGCGGCGATCGGGCCGGAATAAATATAACCGGCATGCGGCGCAATAATCGCTTTCGGATGCGCCCCCGGCTCCGCCGCCGCCAGAAAACCCTCAATCATCCGGCGCAGTTCGCCGGAATCCGCCGGATAAAACATACCCGCCACGGCGGGCTCTCTGATCATCCCTCTCATGGCACGAATTTTAATAGATGCGCGGCGAAGTGAACAGGGTTATTATTCCGCCATGAAAACGGCGCGCTACTGGCACATGCAAACCGACGGGCTGATCGAATGCGATCTCTGCCCTCGCCGTTGCCGCATCGCGGAGGGAAAACGCGGCGCATGCTTCGTCCGGCAGCGAACCGGCGACGAATTGATCGCCGCCTCGTACGGCCTCACCAGCGGACTGGCGGTCGATCCGATTGAGAAAAAGCCGCTCTACCATTTCCTGCCGGGCTCCAGCGTGCTGTCGTTCGGCACCGTCGGCTGCAATCTGTTCTGCCAATTCTGCCAGAACTGTCATTTGAGTCGCGCCAACCGGATGGAAGGAACCCGCACCACGCCGGAAGAGATTGCCGCCGCAGCGATCCGGTACGGTTGCGAAAGCGTGGCGTTCACCTACAACGAACCGATCATCTTTCTGGAGTTCGCCGTCGATACCGCCAAAGTCTGCCATGCGCGCGGACTGAAAACCGTCGCCGTCACCAACGGCTGGATCGAGCCGGAACCGCGCAAAGAATTTTATGCCCACATGGACGCCGCCAACGTTGATCTGAAAGCCTTCACCGACCGTTTTTACCAAAAGCTGTGTAACGCAACGCTCCAGCCGGTACTCGACACGCTGGTTTATATTCAGAAAGAAACGGACGTTCACCTCGAAGTGACCACCCTGTTGATTCCTGGATGGAACGATTCTCCCGCCGAAATTGACGCCATGACGAAATGGGCCGTTTCAAACCTCGGAACAGATGTGCCGTGGCACTTCAGCGCTTACCGCCCGACGGTTCAATGGAACGAAGCGCCGCCGACCCCGCTGGAAAGTCTGCTCCAGGCCAGAAGCATCGCCGAGCGCAACGGCCTGCGCAACGTCCACCTGGGCAATGTCCACAGCGCC
>DAONGM010000096.1:1309-6861 GCA_035404105.1 Pontiellaceae bacterium | reverse complement strand
TGGAAAAAGGCTGGAAGAAGGCGGCAGGAAACGTGATACTCCGCGCCAATGAATTTCCGGCTTTCCAGACTTTCCGCTTTATTGCTTCTGCTTGCGCCTGCGCTGTTTGCGCAGGAGCCGGCTTCGTTTCCGCAGATCCGGGCGGCGCTGGCGGACGAGCTGTATCCGTTCGCCGAGCAGCAGACGTGGGAAGCGCTCAGCACACAGCGTACGCCGGAAGAGGAGGCAACGCTGACCGTCCTGCTGATCCGGGCCTTGTCCGGTCAGCAGAAATTTAACGACGCAGTGATTCTGGCCGACGAGTCCGCCGGTCTGCCGAAGCAGGATGCTTTCGCCTACTGGCGGGCCCGTGCGCTGTTCGAGGCCGGTAATTTCAACGCGGCCATCCAGAAACTCGGAACTCTGCCGAAAGACAGCCCCTATACTCCCGCCGCGCTTCGTCTGAAAGGACGAGCCGAGCAGTCGTCCGGCGATTTCAAGTCTGCACAGAAAACTTTTGAAGCGTTCCGCGAGCAGTTTCCGTCCGACGAAAACGCCGCGCAGAACCTGCTCGACCTCGCCGGAATCTATCTGGAACGCAGCAGGAAGAGCGACGCAACCAAAGCTCTGCACGAACTGATCGGACGCTTCCCGGACAGCACACTGGCCGACAGCGCCCGCCTTGTGCTGGCGCGCCAGCTGATCGCCTCTGGCGGTAAGGACGAACAAAGCGAAGCATCTCTTCTGCTCAATACACTCGGCGCACGCGAAACAGCGCACCCGCGCCTGCGTTCCGCCGCATGGGTGGAACTTTCCGCCATTGAGCAGCGCGCCGGTAACGCCGCCGGAGCGGCCGACGCGCTCGCCAAGGCCGAAAAGCTGACCGGCGAAGCCGCGCTGCGCGTCCGTCAGAAAGCCGTCCGCGCCGGACTGCTGGCTGACGAGAAGAAAACCAAAGACGCTTTTGCACTGTTCGATGAAGCGGTCAAAGAAGCACCGAATACCGCCGTCGCCGCCGAGGTGCTGATCCAGAAGGCGGAAGCACTGCTGAAAACGCAGCAGTTTGCCGACGCCGAAAAGGCCTTCCAGGCCGGGCTCGACATCACGGCCGACCCCGCCGCGCAGGCCCGCGCACAGGCCGGTAAAGGCTGGAGCCTTTGGGAACAGAAGCGCTACGAAGAGGCCGCCTTTGCTTTTGAAAACTCCGCACTGAAATGCACCGTACCCGACAGCTGTGCAACCGCTCTGATCAAAGCAGGCGATGCGCGGCTTGCCGCCGCACAGTATGAAAAGGCCCGCGAAAACTACCGCCGCGCAGCGTCCGCTTATCCGCAGCATCCGCTTGCCGCCCAGGCAATGTATCAGTGCGGCGTCGCCAGCCTGCTCGCCGGACAGCCCGATGCCGCGCGCGGTTTTTTTGACCGGACAGAAAAAGAGTTTCCGCAGAGCGGATTTGCCCCGCAGGCCGCCCTGCAGCAGGCCGAACTGCTGAAACGCGAGCAGAAGCAGGATGCGGCGCTGGAGCTGTACCGCCGGATTGCCGCGCAGTACACCAACGCCGCCGTACAGGCCTCCGCGCTGCACCAGCAGGGACTTGTTCTTTACCGCCTCGGACGGTGGGACGCCGCACTGGAAAACTTCCGGACCGTCAGCGAAAAATTTCCGGACGCCCCCGAAGCTCCGCAGGCTTTTTACATGCGCGGATTCTGCCGTTATATGCAGGGCAGCACAGAAGAAGCTCTGACCATCTGTCAGTCGTTTATCGAAAAATATCCCGGCTCTGTCTGGACGCCGGAAGTGCTTTTCTGGCTGGGCGAGCATTACTACAACCGCGGCAGTTACGCGCAGGCAAAAGCCACGTTCCTCGACATCGCCGCGCGGTTTCCGAAACATGAGCTGTCCGACGACGCTCTCTTCTGGGCCGGAAGCTCCCTTCTTAAACAGGACAGCTTTCTCGAAGCCTTCACGGTGTTCAGCCGCCTCGCCAAAGAATATCCCGACAGTCCGCTGATACTGAAAACCCGTTTCGCGCAGGGCGAAACCCTGACCGAGCTTGGCGAATTTCCGCGCGCCATTCTCGCCTACGAAGAAGTCATCAAAACCGCGCCGGACGATCCGCTGGCCGACCGCGCCCGCGGCCGTCTTGCCGACTGCCTGTTCACGCTCGGAACCTCCGAAGCGGCCCGCTACCAGGAAGCTCTCGATGCGTATCAGTCGCTTTACAAACGTCCCGCCGCGCCGTTTGCGCTCCGGCTGCAGGCGCTTTATAAAATCGCCCGCTGCGAAGCCAAGCTGGGCCTGAAAGAAAAAGCCTTTGCCCATTACATGGAAGTGGTCTACAGCGGTGCGGGCCAAACCGAACCGCTTTCGCCCGAAGCCGCGCCCTGGTTCACGCGCGCCGCCTTCGACGCCGCCGCCTGGCAGGAACAGCAGCTGCAATGGAAAGAGGCGGTTAATATTTATGAACGGATTATTCAGGCCAATGTGCCCGCGAAAAGCGAGGCACAGAAACGGATTGAAAAAATACAGCGCGAACACGCCCCGGCATTTTAGGAATCGAAGCAAAGGAGTTGATTATGGTTGGATGGATAAACAGCGGCGGCCCGGTCATGTGGCTCATTCTTGCCGGCGGATTTATTGCGCTGACAATTTTTCTGGAGCGCTTTTTTCATCTGCACCGCGCCCAGATTAAAATCGACGACTTCCTGAACGGTATTACCACCAACCTCACGCACGGTAATGATCTCGAAGCAATCAGCATTTGCGACCAGACGCCCGGCCCGGTCGCCCATCTCGTCCGCACCGCACTGCTGCACCGCGACGACTCGAAAGACGAACTCATCAAAGCGGTTCAACAGGCCGGCATCCGCGAAATCCCGCGCCTTGAACGCCACATGAACCTGCTCATCACCCTTGCGCAGGTTCTGCCGATGCTCGGACTGCTCGGCACCGTGTTCGGCCTGATCAATATACTCACCGCCCTGCAGTCCGGTTCGCCGCTGGCTGAGATCGGCGACCTCTCAAGCGGACTCTGGAGCGCGCTGCTCACGACGGCCGCCGGACTCAGCACCGGCATTCCCGCTTATGCGGGTTATCATTTCCTCATCAGCCGCGTCGAATCCATCGCGCTCGACATGGAACAGACTGCCGGAGAAATCATCTACTTCCTCACACACCCGGCCGCCGGAGACCGCCATGAACCGTAACGACTGCGAAGCCGTACTTCATCTGCACCGCACCTTCCTGCCGCGCCGCCGGACCGGTCGCGGGTTTCTGACCGGAACGGTTTTCCTCAACGCCGCGCTTCTTTTCAGCGCCTTCGTACTGGTCACATCGCACTTTGTCCTCAAGCCGGGCATTCTCCTTGATCTGCCCGCAGCCTCGCAGACGGAGAGCATACAGTTCAACGACATGGTGCTGAGCGTTTCGCGCGAAGGGCTCTTTTTCTTCAACGACGAGCAGGTGCAGTCCGCACAGCTTGAATCCGTCCTGCACGCCGCCGCGCAGGAACGCCCCGGCATTGCACTTATTCTTGAAGCCGACGCAAGTATGCCGCAGGCAACCGCCGCAACCATTTACGATGCGGCCGCCCGCGCCGGATTCCGTCAGGTACTCATTGCCACCCGAAACCCCGCACCGGTCACACCCGCTGCACCCGTTGCTCCCGCACCGTGAAAATCACTGTCCAGCTTACACCTGCACTTACGGCTGCGCTTCTCTGCTCCGCCGTCTGGTTTTCTTTCTGGATGCTCGCTTTCCGGCCGGCGGTGCTGCGCCCGCCGATCCCTTCCGTACATCCCGAAGCCACCCGTCTGGTTACAGACGACGAAACCCTGCGCAAACTCAAAGCTCCGACACTTTTCGCTCTTCCTTCCGATGAAGGTTTCAGCGGACAGTTCCTTGAAAACCGGGTCGACCTGCGCCTGACGCTTGAAAAATCTTCCAGCCCGGTCCGCTTTCTGGCGCCGGAAAACATTGCCGCAACCGGCGTAAACCGGGCTCTTCTAACGTCCGAAACAGCTCTTCCTCCGGGCGCTCTGCCGGCACCGGAGTCTGCTGCGCCGCGAACAGAGCCCCGGCTTGCAGAAGGCACCCGGCTGTTTCTGTCGCCGGAACTTAAATTACGCGCAGCCGAAACCCTTCAGATGAACATCGCCGGAAAAGGACTGCCGGAAACCGTCCGCATAAACCTGACTGTCCGCCCGGACGGAACCGTCGAACATGCGCTTTTTGACAGCCCGGCGACCAACGCCTTCCTGCTCAGCGCCGTCCGGCAGCTGCGCTTTAAACCGGCAGCGGAAAAAACGGAAGGCTGGATCGATATCCGCTTTGCGCAGGAGGGAAAAGAATAATGCCTGTCGATCCGGTCAGCCTTTTTACACTTCCGCTCGCGCTGTCACTGATCCTGCTTTTCGCAGCGGCGGCGGCTTACGATTTGATCACCTTCCGCCGCCGGCGCAAAAACGGAAATAAAGCCGTCTACCGCTGCGCCGCCTGCCGTCACATCTACACGGCGCCCCACCGCACGCCGCTCGCCCGCTGCTCGAAATGCGGACAGCAGAACGAACCGGTCAGGGAATAAGGAAAGGCGGCAGACCGCTTCAGAGGATCTTGAGCTTCGGCAGGTCCTGAATATCAACAGCGCCGACAATATGGCCGGCGTCATCCACCACCATCAGGTCGTCGATGTTTTTCTCTTCGTAGATTTTCAGAATATCTACGGCAAGCTGATCGGCCTTCAGCGTAATCGGGTTGCGCGTCATAACGGAGTCGATGGAAACTTCCGTGATATCGGGCGTTTCAATCAGATGGCGGCGCAGGTCGCCGTCGGTGAAAATGCCGAGCAGTTTTTCCGTGGCGTCCACAACGGCGACACAGCCGGAACGCGCGCCGGTCATCGCCAGCACCGCCTCTTTCACCTTGGCACCGCTCTGCACCTTGGCAAGACGGTCTTTCGTGCGCATTACGTCGGAAACCTTAAGCAGCAGCGTGCGCCCGATTGCGCCGCCCGGATGGAGCTTGGCATAATCTTCTTTTTTAAACCCGCGCGCTTCGAGCAGTACAATCGCCAGCGCGTCGCCGAGCGCCAGTGTCACCGTGGTGCTGGTGGTCGGCGCCATGCCGAACGGACAGGCCTCCTTATCAACCGTAACCGGCAGAACCAGATCGCTCTGCTGTCCGAGCGGGCTGGTTTCGTCACCGGTCATACCGATAATCTTCAGGCCGCGCCGTTTGAGCGCCGGAAGCAGAGCAAGCAGCTCATCGGAACCGCCGCTGTAACTGAGCGCCAGCACAATGTCTTTTTCGCCGACCAGACCGAAGTCGCCGTGCATCGCTTCAATCGGGTGCAGCAGCGCGGCCGGCGTGCCGGTGCTGTTGAACGTGGCGACCATTTTCTGGCCGATATGAAAGTTTTTACCGACGCCGGTGACAACCACCTTGCCGCCGTTTTTAATCGTCGCAAGAATCCACTCAATTGCGGTGCTGAAATTGCCGTTGATGCTGTCGCGGACTTTTTCCATACCCGCAATTTCAACATCCATGATCTCTTTGGCGCGCTTCTGAAAATTCAT
>DAONGM010000096.1:0-1209 GCA_035404105.1 Pontiellaceae bacterium | reverse complement strand
AAACGGTGGCAAACCCTACTGCTCTCTGCTAGTTTCATCAACCATGAAGATGAGCGGCGATGTATTGACGGTTTTCCCGACCGAACTGGCGAAACGCCGGTACGAGCGCCGCCGCGTCCTTCAATCCGGAATCCTCGGCACCGGAAAACTTTTCACCCAGAAAAAACTGCTCGCCCTGTGCGAACGCGCCGCCCGCCGCGCCGGATTTCTGGCAGGCCGCTCAGCCGGGCCGACCGAAACCCGCCTGCTCCTTGAAGAAGCCGCCGCAAATGCCGGCTTCAGTTCCCGGCAGCCGCTCGCCGAACTCTCGCCCGCCGTGCGCGCCAAACTTCTTCAGCAAACCATCGAAACCTTCGCCTCCTTCGCCGAACATGAACCGGCGCTCACCGAATGGCTGCTGGCGCACGAACCGGACCATAAACTGCACGGCATCGGACAGCTCCTCAAGGCGTGGCGCGCACTGTGTACAAAACTGGAAATCGCCGACCGCTTCGCCGTCAACACCGCTTTGCTCCGGCTGATTGAAACCGGCGAACTGCCGCGCGAACTGGAAAACGGCATCGTCTTCCGCGCCGTGCGCTGGCTCAATCCATTCGAAGAATGCTTCGTCGCCGCGCTCAAAAAACGGCTCGGTACTGAACAGGTGAAAATCTATTCCGTCCTTCCGGATGCGCATACGCAAGTGGCAGAAAAGCGCCTCAACGCCGCCGCATACAGCGAACTGGAGCGCGGCAACGAAGAGGAGTGGCAACCGTGGCTCGAAGATTTCGCCGACGCCTTTGAAATGGACGACGGAAATATTCTCGCAGAGGAATCGCGCGAGCGGGTTGTTTTTTTTGTCTCCGCCCATCCGTACGGCGAAATCGAAGACGCCGCGCGGCGCATCGCCGGCGAAATCGAAACCGGCACCGCGCCCGATCAGATCGCGCTGATTCTGCGCGACCTGAGCCTGTACACCGACATTATCCCCGACGTCTTTCAGCGCTTCGGCATTCCGTACCATTTCCGGCGCGGCACCCCCGCCGCCGCGCATCCGCCCGTCAAAGCGCTGCTGGCCCTGCTCGCGTTTCCGCAGACCTTTTCGCGCGACCGGCTCTGCGACCTGCTGATCATGCCCGGCCTCCAATGGCCCGGCCTCGATGCCGAGGCGCGGCAGACGCTGGTTCAGGACATCCGTCTGAAAGAACCGCCGCGCCTGCGCCGCCTGCC
>DAONGM010000095.1:0-6923 GCA_035404105.1 Pontiellaceae bacterium | reverse complement strand
CGCCGCTTTCAGCTCAAAGCGGTCGAGCCGGAAAAAGTCGCATTTCTGAATGGTTGTTCCGCTGATTTTGCAAAGCGGATCGCTGGTATCGTTCCAGTTGATGACTTTCAGCGCTTTATCGATATGCAGCTCGCGTCCCTTGCCGGAGGCATCCACGCGATCCCAGTCATATATGCGGTAGGTGGTATTGGAGTTCTGCTGAATTTCAAGAATCAGGCAGCCGACACCGATGGAGTGAACGCAGCCGCCGGGAACAAAAACCGCCTCACCCTTCTGCGCCGGAATGGTTTTCAGAATACTGAAAAACGTCTTATTCTCCAGTGCGTTCAGAAACTCTGTCTTGCCAATGCCCGGCTTGAGTCCGCAGTAAATCTGCGCGGTTCCGTCGCCTTCAAGAAAATACCACATTTCGGTTTTCGGCTCCCCGTTGACCGCAGCGGCGTTTGTGTTATTCGGGTGAACCTGTACGCTCAGGATTTCGCGGGAATCAATCAGCTTGATCAGGAGCGGAAAGTCATCGCCTTTAATTCCGGTTCCGAGCAGTGCGGTTTTATGCTCCGGAAGAAGGTCGCGGAGGGTCTTGCCGGCCAGCGGGCCGTTGGCAATCTGCGTGGTCCCGTCCGGATGGGTTGAAATCTCCCAGGACTCAGCATAGATCCCGTCGGGCAGATCGCGGTTGTACAGTTTCGGAATCCGGCTGCCGCCCCAGATATAGTCTTTATAAACGGGGTTGAAGCGGAGCGGATAGAGCGTTTTCATAGCCGGATTCCTGTTTTTGCACAAATTATCTGGCTTCAAAAAGCCGGATGATTAGAGTGCAGGTTAGGCATGAATGAGTTTACCGTCCAGTCAAAATCCCGCACCGAATTTATCGACATCACTGTCGCCGTTCAGCAGTTCGTTTCCGGCAAAAACATCAAAGACGGACTCATCACGGTTTTTGTCCCGCACACCACCGCCGGCGTCACCATCAACGAAAACGCCGACCCCGACGTGACAGCTGATTTGGAAACGGTTCTCGACCGGATGGTGCCGTGGAACGGCGGCTATCGCCACAGTGAAGGCAATAGCGCTGCGCACGTCAAAGCCAGCCTGACGGGATCGTCGGCGCAGGTGATTGTCAAAGACGGCAGGCTCCGGCTTGGCACCTGGCAGAGCATCTATTTTTGTGAATTTGACGGCCCGCGCACGCGGCAGGTCTGGTTGAAGGAGATTTCATGAGAAAGAGCCGGTTTCGTTGGATTTTTTCCGTACTGCTGGTCAGCGCGATTTTTTTCGGCTGCGGACGCAAGCCCGGCGAAAAGCTTTACCACGAGGCGCTGGCCGAATGGAACGACGGCAATCTGGCCCGCGCCCGCGCCCTGCTCGAAAAATCAATCCGCCGCCGGGCGGGCAGCGCGGAAAACGCGGAAGCCTACAACCGGCTCGGCGTACTGCTCTGGGAAATGGGAAATTCAAAAGACGCGGTGGATGCATTTAATGAGAGCATCCGCATGGATGCCGGGCAGTACGATGTGCTCTGCAACCTCGGCGTGGCGCTCAGCTCACAGAATGATTTCACCGCCGCCGAACGCGCTTTCCGCGAAGCCTCTTTGATTAAAGCCGACGACCCGCGTCCGCTGGCTTTCGCCGGCGTGAGCTACGCGAGAAATCAGCGCTGGAACGACGCGGCAAACAATCTGAACCGGGCGCTCGGGCGCACTCCGAAAGACCCTTGTCTGCAAACCGCTCTGGCTCTGGCTGAACTGCACACCACCGGTGCAGAATCCGCACTGAAACGGCTGCAGGCCGTTGCAAAACAGTATCCTGATTATGCTCCGGCGTTTTTCAACACAGCGTCCATCTACCGCTACTGGGTCAAAAACCAGACGGAAGCCAAACGCTGGTTCGAGCTTTATCTAAACAAAGTTCCCGCCGACAGTCCCTTCGCAGCCCAGGCCCGCGCCCAGCTGCAGGCCATTGCCGCCGGCGACAACGGTGAAAAACTGACCTTTACGCCGCCGCGCAGCCCGAACCGCATTGCCGCCGACAAAAATTTCGAGAAGGCGTTGGAGTACCAGAAGAAAAATGACTTTGATAATGCGATCAAATGGTACATCAAAGCCGTTGAGGAGGATGACACCTACGAACAGGCGTTCTACAACCTCGGCCTGGCTTACTACGCCGCCAACCGCATCGGGCTGGCGTCGGATGCCTTCGCACGGGCGGTACAGCTCAATCCGGCCTTCACTTCGGCACGTTACAACTGCGCGCTGGCGGAATACCGCCTCGGACATAACGACCGTGCGTTACGCGAACTTGAAATGGTGATCAGCCAGCAGCCTAAATATCAGCCGGCTATTGACCTGCGGGCCCGCATCAAAAAATAATTTTCCGCGGTTTGGAAATTTACACTTGGACTCGGATTTTTTATGGTGCCCCAGCATTCGAGAGGAAATTTATGAAGTATAAGCGCATTCTGCTCAAACTCAGCGGCGAAGCACTCCAGAACAGAGAAAAAGGCCTGAGCATTGATCCCGACATCCTCGCCTCCATCGGCCGGCAGTTTAAACAGCTCATCGACGCCGGAGCGGAAATCGCCGTAGTCGTCGGCGGCGGAAATATCTTCCGCGGTCTCGCAGGCGAAGCCGGCGGAACCGACCGCACCACCGGCGACTCCATGGGCATGCTCGCCACCGTCATCAACGCTCTGGCTCTGCAATCCTCGCTCGAAAATGTCGGCATTGAAACGCGCGTTCAAACGGCCATCAGTATGCCCGCCGTCGCCGAACCGTTTATCCGCCGCAAAGCCATGCGCCACCTTGAAAAAGGCCGCGTCGTCATTTTCGGCGCAGGCACCGGCAACCCCTACTTCACGACCGACAGCGCCGCCGCACTGCGCGCTTCTGAAATCGGCGCCGACGTGCTGATGAAGGCCACCAAGGTGGACGGCATTTATACCGCCGACCCGATGAAGGATAAAACCGCCACCCGTTTTGACAAAATTTCCTACAGCGACGCGCTCCATAAGCGGCTCAAAATCATGGATGCCGCCGCGTTCTCGCTCTGCATGGAAAACGATATTCCGATCGTTGTGTTCAACTTCTTCAAAGAAGGCGAAATGCTGCGGGTTTTCCGCGGTGAAGATGCCGGAACGCTGGTCGGGCACTGAAATTTAAGGAGACGTTATGGAATCAAGCATAGAAGTACTGCTGGCCGCCGAAGAGAAGATGGATAAATGCGTTGAGTTCCTCCATCACGACCTCAGCGGACTGCGCACCGGCAAAGCAAGCCCAAGCCTGGTGGAAAACATCACCGTCGAATATTACGGCACCGCCACCCGCCTGCGCGATATCGCCAACATTTCAACTCCCGAACCGCGCCTGCTGGTTATCAGCCCGTTCGACCCCTCTTCGCTCGGCGCCATCGAAAAAGCCATCAGCGCCGCCAACATCGGCATTACACCGATCAACGATGGCCGACTCATCCGCGTGCCGATTCCGGAAATGAGCGAACAGCGCCGCAAAGAAATGGCTAAAGTTGCCGCACGCGCCACGGAAGATCAGCGCATCGCTGTCCGCAACGTCCGCCGCGACGCCAACGAAAGTCTCAAAGCCCTCGAAAAAAGCGGAAAAATCACCGAAGACGACCGCGACCAGAGTCTGGAAGAAGTCCAGAAGCTGACCGACAACCGGATTAAGAAAATGGACGACATGCTCGCCGCCAAAGAAAAAGAAATGATGGTGGTGTAAGGGAAAGGATGAAGTATGAGATGTGAAAGATGAAAAAGGCATGTTCCATTTTCATAGTTCATCATTCATAGTTCACAGTTCATGAAACGAATCCTCATAGGTGTAAGCGGCGGAATCGCGGCATACAAGGCCGCCGGCGTCGTCAGCGCGCTCAAACAGGCCGGACATGACGTACAGGTGGCCATGACACCGGCCGCCTGCCAGTTCGTTACGCCGCTTACCTTCGCCGCACTGTCGCAGAAAGAAGTGCGGACGGAACTTTTCCCGGCACACCCGACCTCCGACAAAGGCCAGCTCTACCCGCACCTCTACCCCGCCACAGAAGCCGACCTCTTCGCCGTCCTGCCCGCCACGGCTGACATCATCGCCAAACTGGCGTACGGCTTCGGCGACGACATCGTTTCCGCCAGCGCGCTGTCGCTCGGCAAAAAGTGCGTCAAAATTTTCTGCCCGGCCATGAACACGCAGATGTGGAACAACCCCGTTGTCCGTGAAAATGCGCAGATTCTTGAAAACCGCGGCTGGCAGCGCATCGGCCCCGAAACCGGCCTCATGGCCTGCGGCACCGAAGGCGCCGGGCGGATGAGCGAACCGGCCGCCATTCTCGAAGCGATTACCAAAGCTCTCGCATGAAAAAGGTCCTCATCCTTTCCGGGCCGACACACGAATACTTTGATCCGGTCCGCTTTATTGGCAACGCCAGCTCCGGCAAAATGGGCAAAGCCCTCGCCGAAGAAGCGCTCCGGCGCGGCATGGAAGTCGAATTTATCTCCGGGCCGGTGCCGGATGCGAATCTTCCAGGTAGGGACCGCTCGCCGAGCGGTCCGGTCGGCGCGCTCGGCGAGCACGCCCTACCGAAATTGAATATCACGCGAGTCACCTCCGCCGAAGAAATGCTGGCCGCCGCGCAGGCAAAATTCGCCGCCGCCGACCTGATCCTCTTCGCCGCCGCCGTCGCCGACTACCGGCCCGTGAAAAAGCTGGACGAAAAACTCCCAAAGATTGGCGGTAACCTCACGCTTAAGCTGCAACCGACGCCTGACATCGCCGCGACGCTCTGCGCGAATAAGCGGAAAGATCAGATCGCCATCGGCTTTGCGCTCCAGACGCACGACGGCGAAGCCAAGGCGCGCGAAAAACTGATTTCAAAAAATCTGGACGGGATCGTCCTGAACACGCCCGCCACCCTCGGCGCCGAATCCGGCATCTTCACCTGGATCGACAGGCAGGGTTTGGATAACTGGGGTTCGATCGGCAAGTCCGCCTGCGCGAAGCAGATCTTCAATCAGATATTATAAATTCCCTCGCAGAGATTCTGAGCGCGCAGAGAGAAATTAATGGAGATTTATTCTTTGCGGTCTTTGCGCCTCTGCGAGGTGTCATCCCCCTACCCATGAAAAATGAAAAACTTGCGGCCGGCGTAGTTGATGAGGAGCGCGGAGATCATGGCGGCAACATAGGAATAGGTTGTGTCGAGTCCGAAGCCTTGGATGAGCCATGCGCCGATGAAGGTGCCGATGAAGAAGGAAACCAGCGAGACGGCGTAGAAGAGCATGAGTTCATGGTGCCGTTTATGCTTGCCGGCTTTGAATACGAACAGAACGTTGAGAACGTAAGCGGTAAAGTTGGAGAAGAGAAAGCAGATGGCTTTATCGATCCAGTAGTTACGCAGGCGGACGGTTTCGGAGACGGTGCGGATATCAAAGTTCAGAAAGCCGAGCAGTTTGGTGAACGGGTCGCTTTCGGTAAGCGCCGGGAAGACCAGCCAGGCAAACAGAAAGAAAACAGTCATATCGACAGCGGTGGCGGCGCCGCCGCACATTCCGTATTTGATGAACTGAACGAACGGGTTTTCTTTTTCCGAGAGGAACGCCTGAATGTGTTTCTTCATAGGCGCGAAGTCTGCCTGCAAGCCGTTAAAGAATCAAACCGCGAAATCCCGAAATCGAAAAAGTACGGTCAAGCTTCAGAGATGATTTTCCGCAGTTTTGCAGGGGATTCTTCCAGCGTCCGGAAGGTTTCAAGGTCGCGGCCGCAGACTGCGGAAAAGTTGGCGAGAAGCCGGTCGCGGACGGCTTCCATTGACGGACAGGATTCACCGAGAACGGTCTTCATAGAGGCGACCGGCTGGCCGACCAGTCCGCACGGTACAATGGTCTGAAAGCCGCTCAGATCGAGGCTGACGTTAAAGCTCATGCCGTGAAAAGAAACCCACCGTTTAAGGCGGAACCCGATGGCGGCGACTTTGCCCTGTTCCGTCCACGCGCCGTTTTTCCCTTCGCGCCGGAATCCGGCGATACCGAAGTCGGCGAGCGTGCGCAAGGCGACTTCTTCCAGGTTCCAGAGATAGCCGTGCGCGTCGGCTTCAGAGCCGCCCAGGTAGATGATCGGGTAAAGCACCCACTGCCCCGGTGCGTGATAGGTGACGTCGCCGCCGCGTTCGGCATGGAACACGTCGATGCCCAACGCTTTGTATTCTTCCGGCGTTTTGAGCAGATAGTTATCGCGGCCGCGGTTGCCGAGGGTGACAGTCGGCGTGTGCTGAAGAATCAGGACCGTATCGGGAATTTCGTTGCGCTGGCGCGCGGCGAGCAGGCGGTGCTGCAGATCGAGCCCGGTCTGATACGGAACCGGTTCACTAAACTGCAGGGCCCAGGCATTCATACAATAAAAAAGGGCGGCCGGGCCGCCCTTTCGCTTTAGTCTTCCTCGACATCGGGCTCTTCGTCGCAACTCTCGGCATACTCTTCAGCGCTCATGAGGTTGTCGACATCTTCTTCTTTGCGAACTTCGATTTTGAAGAGCCAGCCGGCATCGTACGGGCTGGCGTTGATCATGTCCGGAGAATCTTCAAGGTTCACGTTCACTTCCACGATCGTTCCGGCGACCGGAGCGTAAATGTCAGAGGCGGCTTTCACGGATTCCACGACAGCGACTTCATCACCGGCTTCAACTTCGCGACCGACATCGGGCAGCTCAACAAAGGTGATATCGGACAGCTGATTCTGGGCAAAATCCGTAATACCGACAGTTGCCATGTTGTCATCGATCCGGAGCCATTCGTGGGTTTTCGCATAATACAGGTCATTCGGTACTGACATTTCTCTTCTCCTTCGCTGATCGCTTCAATTACAAATCTGGAGGCGCGAAGCGGAATTGAACCGCTCTAGCAGGTTTTGCAGACCCGTGCCT
>DAONGM010000094.1:0-6995 GCA_035404105.1 Pontiellaceae bacterium | reverse complement strand
TTGGTGCACCCATCAGGAGTCGAACCTGAAACCTTCTGATTCGTAGTCAGATGCTCTATCCAATTGAGCTATGGGTGCTTCAAAGAAGCGCCGAATGTACTTTGTGAACTCCGGCGAATCAACCGCAAAAACCAAACTATTTTGCAGCGGCTTTAAGCGCGGCGATTTTGTCCGTCTTTTCCCAGGGAAACTGCGGCCGGCCGAAGTGTCCATAAGCGGCGGTATCGCGATAGCTCCAGCCTTTCGGCGTCAGCAGTCCCAGGTCTTTAATGAGCCTGGCCGGACGGAAGTCGAAGATTTCCCCGGAAGAAACGATGGCTTCAAGCCGGTTGTCTTCCAGCTTACCGGTGCCGTAGGTGTCGACATTGATGCTGAGCGGCTTGGCAACGCCGATGGCATACGCCACCTGAACTTCGCACTTTTTCGCCAGCCCGGACGCGACAATGTTCTTGGCGACATAGCGTGCATAGTAAGCCGCTGAACGGTCGACTTTGGACGGGTCTTTTCCGGAAAACGCGCCGCCGCCGTGGCTGCCGACGCCGCCGTATGTATCAACAATGATCTTGCGTCCGGTCAACCCGGCATCGCCGTGAGGGCCGCCGATAACGAATTTACCTGTCGGATTGATGAAGTATTCTACATTGTCTTTAAGCAGGCCGGTCGGACCCAGAACCTGCTGTATAACTTCAACCAGGTCTTTACGGATTTTCTCAAGCGGAACGTCGGCGGTCTGATGCGAAATAACCACGGACGTGATGTGATGCGGCTGACCGTTGATGTATTTAATGGAAACCTGCGACTTGGAGTCGGGCCGCAGATAAGGAATGGTTCCGGCCTTGCGGATTTTCTGAAGCTCATCAAGGAGCAGATGGCTGTAATAAACCGGAGCCGGCATCATGGCTGCGGTTTCATCCGAGGCGTAACCGAACATCATGCCCTGGTCGCCTGCGCCCTGCTCCAGAAAAAGGCCGCGGCCTTCGTCCACACCCTGTGCGATGTCGGGAGACTGGCCGTGAAGACGGCAGATGTATTCAAACGTATCGGCGCAAAATTCAAGCTCTGCGCGGTCGTACCCGATTTCGCGGACGACTTTACGCGCAATGGCTTCCGGGTTGATTTTATCCCAGCCCGAGCAGGTGATTTCACCGGCATTGACCACGAGATTTGTGCTGACCAGTGTTTCGCAGGCCACACGGCTTTTGGAATCCTGCGCAAGGCAGGCATCAAGAATGGCGTCGGAAATCTGATCGCACACTTTGTCAGGATGGCCTTCTGAGACCGATTCAGAAGTGAAAACATGATCCACATTGATTTTGCTCATACCGCAAGCTCCTCTGCTCTCTATCAATTCGTTTATCCGGATTGATGAATTTCAGTGGAATGTACCTGCTTCAGCTGATCAACTCAAGAATTTCCGGCGACGTTTTTGCCAGCAGTTCGCGGCATTGGGCCAGAATATCTTCTGCCGTGCAGGTATGCATCGCATTTTCAGCCAGCTTGCGGCACTCGGAATAATGCAGATTCCGGATTACTTCTTTGACCATGGGCACAGACGGCGGACTGATACTGAGTTCGTCCACACCGAGTCCGATGAGCAGCGGAACGAGTTCCGGTGTAGCGGCCATCTGCCCGCAGACCGCGACCGGAATGCGGCAGGCATGTCCGGCCAGAACGGTCTGTTGAATAAGTTTCAGAATGGAAATATGGGTCGGCATATAAAGATGGGCGACATTTTCATTCACCCGGTCAACCGCCAGCGTGTATTGAATCAGGTCATTGGTGCCGATGCTGAAAAAATCGACATGCGGCGCAATGAGATCGGCCGTCAGCGCCGCGGAAGGTATTTCGATCATAACCCCGACCGGCAGTTTTTCCGCGCAGGGCAGCCCCTCCTTTTTGAGCTCCTGCCGGCATTCTTCTAGAATCCGGTTGGCCTCAAGCACCTCATCAAGACAGCTGACCATCGGATACATCATTGACATATTGCGTCCAGCGGCGGCACGCAAAACAGCCCGCAGCTGCGTTTTAAAAAATCCGGGATTTGCCAGACAGAAACGAATGGCACGGCAGCCTAGAAACGGATTGATTTCAGGTGCAAATTTCAATGTGGACAGGAATTTATCCCCGCCGAGATCAAGCGTACGGATCACGACGTTGTCAGGGGCGCATTGATCGGCTACCTCGCTATAGACACGGGTCTGCTCGTCTTCATCCGGCAGCTTTACCTTATCCAGAAAAAGAAACTCTGTCCGGAAAAGGCCGACGCCTCTGGCTCCGTATTTGGTTATGCCGGGAATTTCAGACGGCAGTTCAATGTTGGCTGCAATCGGCACATAATAGCCGTCTTTGGTTTCGGACGGCTTGTCTTTCAGAGTTTCGAGCTCATAAAGAATCAGCCGTTGATCCTCCGCTTTTTGCGCATAGGCAAGGAGTCGCTCAGAGGAGGGCCGGAGTACAACCTGTCCTTTGCTGCCGTCAACCAGCACGGTTTCTCCGGAACTTACCTTTGCGCTGATATCGTGCAGCCCGACGACCGCCGGCACTTCAAGTGCACGGGCCATAATCGCCGTATGCGAAGTGGAGCTGCCGACATCAGCAACAAGAGCCTGCACGATATTGCGATTCATACCTGCGGTATCGGAAGGTGAAAAATCGTGCGCAACGGCAATGCACGGACGTTCAAGCTGATCCATGCGATCCATCCGTTCGCCGGCAAGATTTTTGATAATACGGCGGGTAACATCGCGCACATCGGCGGCCCGTTCGCGCAGATAATCGTCTTCAACCCGGTTCAGCATTTCGATGTAGCGGTCGGCGACATCGTTCAGGACGACATCGACATTGCAGTGTCTTGCACGTAAATCGCGGATGACTTCTTCAACGAAATAGCGGTCATCCGTGACCAGCAGGTGGGCATCGAAAATACTGGCGTGTTCCTCGCCGAGCTCTGAACTTACTTTGCGCTGAATCTCGGCAATCTGATGGCGGGTTTTAATTAACGCTTCTTCAAAACGGGCAATTTCAAGAGGTATGTCCCGTTCGCTGATGGTACGTTCGGGAACCGCCGCGCCTTCCTGAGCAAACACCACGACTTCGCCAACCGCAACACCAGGCGACACTCCGATACCTTGCAGGACAAGTTCGCCGGAGATGTCTGTGGTTTTTTCTGACACGTTACTCCTCGAAGAATTTATTCTCAAAGAGTGCTGCGATTTCAAGCAGAGCCTCTTCGGCGTCATGGCCGGCAGCACGAACGATCAGACGGGAACCCTGATGGCCCTCAATCGTAAGCAGACCCATGATGCTCTTGGCCGAAACCTCCGCACCCTTCCGTCCGATTGAAATATCGCAGGAAAATTTACCGGCGGCTTTAACCAGCAATGCGGCAGGCCTGGCGTGAATACCGTATTTGTTCAGCACCTCAAACTCACGTGATATGGTTTTATGTTCAGCCATTATTTTACCGCCTTGCGAAGAAAACGTCCGATTATTTTTTCATCCAGCTCTTTAGCCGCATCATGTCCAAGCAGCTTTAATTTATAGTTTAATGCGGTTGCTTCAACAATATTTGCCATGTCACGGCCCGGACTGACCGGCAGCGCGTAATACGGGAATTTGATTCCGAGCACCTCAATTTCACCGGGTTGAATGCCGGTACGCTCTTCATCGGCGTCGTTTTTGTAAGGATGCAGATTGATCACCAGATCAAGCATGGCATCGCGCCGGATCGCCGATACACCGTAAAGACTGGGCACATGAACAATGCCGACGCCGCGGATTTCCATATGATACCGCGTCAGTTCATGGGCAAAAGCCATCACACGCCCGCTGGTCCGCACAACTTCAGTCACATCATCAGCCACCAGACTGTACCCGCGGCCGATCAGCGAAAGAGCCGTTTCGCTTTTACCGATTCCAGCCTGACCCTGAAGCAGCACACCGATACCCATAATTTCAAGCATTGTGCCCTGGATCCGGTCGCGCGGAGCTGTCAGTTCTTCCAGTATCACGGTGCACTCATTGATAAAGTGACTGGTAATCATTGTCGTACGGAACAACGGAGTGCCGTACTCTTCAGCCAGAATCCGGAGTTCCGGAAGCGGATTACGGTTTCTGGAAATGATCACGCCGGGAACATTTTTATCAAACATGGCGCGCAGCCGCGCTTCGCGATCTTCGGAGGTCAGACTCTTAAGATAGGTAAATTCGGCCAGTCCGAACACCTGCAGGCGGCGCTGGGCGAAATACTGAAAGAAGCCGGTCAGCGCGAGTCCGGGCCGGTTGAGGGCTTTTTCCTCAATTTCACGATCCAGCCGCCCTTCGCCCCATAATAATTCGAGCGAAAGGCGGTCAGACCCGGCGTCCAGCAGTTCTTTCAGTGTAATCGCCACAGTACCGGTTTCCCTTAACGTCCGGGGTGATGGTAAACGTCCTGCACTTTCTGGCGCAGTTTACGCAGCTGATGTTCCGCCTTTTCAAGCGCCTCGTCGATCGAGGTATACATGTTCTCGGAAGACGACTTGCCTTCTACATGAACGTTTTTACCCTGCACCAGCACTTCCGCCAGATGCTGAAGTTTCTGCTGATCCAGCACAATACGCACGTCTTCGACGCGCGGAAAATCAACCAGAGTCCGCTCGAGTTTGCTATAGATATGCTCCCGGATTGCATCCGAGATCTCAACATGCCGTCCTGTGATATGCACTTGCATGAGCTTCTCCTTTCTCTGTTACATACTGAACCGCGGGCCTAGATACAGCTCGCGGCTCATTTCGTCATTAACCAAAAACGAACTGGCGCCTTCGCGAAGCACCTTGCCTTCACACATCAGATACGCACGATCCACCACCGCCAGCGTTTCACGCACATTATGGTCGGTAATCAGCACGCCGAGTCCCTTGGAACGCAGATCTTTAATAATCTCCTGCACTTCATAAACCGCCAGCGGATCGACGCCGCTGAACGGCTCATCAAGCAGAATCAGCGACGGATTGGTCACCAGTGCACGGGTAATCTCCAGCCGCCGGCGTTCGCCGCCTGAAAGAGTATAGGCGCGCTGTTTGGCCAGATGGGAAATTTTCAGCTCGTTCAGCAGAAAATCCAGCCGGTCGCGGCGTTCGCGGCCCGAAATCGGCAGCGTTTCAAGAATCGCCATCACGTTTTCCTGAACCGTCAGCTTGCGGAAAATCGAAGGTTCCTGAGACAGATACCCCAGTCCCATCCGGGCGCGCTTATACATCGGCACCTGGGAAACATTGCGGTCTTTGAACCAGACTTCACCGGCCGTCGGACGGATCAGTCCGACAACCATATAAAAGGTCGTCGTCTTGCCCGCGCCGTTCGGGCCGAGCAGTCCGACGATCTCGCCGGGACGGACGTTCACATCCACTTCATTCACCACGGTCCGCCCGCGGTAACTCTTCACCAGTTTTTCAGTCCGGATTAAATAGGTCTCGTCCATTTCACTTCCCAAAAAAGTCAGTCTTCACATTTTTATCAGGATAAATCACCAGCCGCGCCCGCGGCTCGCACACCATCCGTCCGCTGGCACGCCAGAAACGGATACGGTCACCATAAAGCTTATTCCTTCCATCCCGGAAACTCGGGTTGTCCTCCAGCACGAACTCATCAGTTTTAACGTCATAGACGGCTTTACCTGCATCTGCCTCCCGCCCTTCGCTGACGATTTTAACGCCGGTCAAAGCCTCGATCCAGTTAATTTCATTTTTTTCACCGAAACGTACATCCAGCGTGCCGCAATCCAGCGTCATCTTTGGATCCTGAACGTGAACGTTCTGTTCAAACCGGACATTTTTGGCTTTGTAGTTAAGGAAAAGTTCTTTGGAGGTGATAACCGTTACATCGTTGCTTCCGCGCTTTCCGGTCAGCGCGCTCAGACCCGGAATCGCATTGGTCGCGCGGTTTCCGGATGAAGGCGCGTTCGTATTCACCTTTTGCATTATTCCTTCAATCGTCACCTGGCTCTGATTTAAAATTCGCACCGTATTTTCACCCGGCTTCAGAAAATAACCCTGACCGCGCACATGCATCCGGTCCATGTCGCCGGCGACCGGCGCGTCCGAATGCGCTTCCTTCGTTTTCTGATTATAAAAACAGTAAGGCGAAGTCACCTTCATCACCGTATTGCTGTCTTTGTAAAATTCGATGATCAGTCCGGTAATGTTCACTTCTCCGTCGTCTCCGATAACGGCGTGCTCACCGAACAGTTGCGAAGTCATCACACCCTTCGCATCATATTCAGGGACGCGGAACGAGGACAGCTCCAGACCGGCCATCTGCGAATATGCCATCGGCGCCAGCAGGATCAGCAGAAAGCGGACTGCGCTCCGGTATGTACTGTTTTTTCTCATAACATCACTCGGCATCCGGTTCCGTCATTCCCGGCAGTTTTAAAACACCGGCCGTGCGGCCCTCATTCAGCGGAATTTTCAGTTTTTCACAATGCATTTCCGTTCCGTCACTGCTCGTCACATTCACACCTTTTTCAAACTGCACGATTTTCGCGATGTAATCAAGAAGCAGCTCCTTCGATGTAACCGTGACCACTCCGCCTGTAGCAGTCGAAACCGCACCGCCGGAAACAATGGAATTTGTCAGCCCGCTGGAAAGAAGAGAGCTCTTCAACCCGGCGGTATTTTCCAGAACGACGTGAACATCATTAAAAACCCGTATGCTGTGCGTCGCCGGATCCCACTCAAAACCGCGGCCCGTCGCTTTGATTTTTTCGGCGACGGCGGAAACTTCGGAGTCGGAATGAGCCGCGCGCTTCTGGGCATTATAAAAACAGAGCGGCGACTCGACCGTCACATACGTTGCCCCGGCCTGATAAAATTCAATCCGCATCTTCTCAATCTTCACCTCGCCGGACAGGCCGACCTCGGCATGCCGGCCGAAAAGCTGCGCCGTCATATTGCCCTGATCGTCATATTCCGGCACGCGGAAGACGGACAGTTCCATGCCCTGCTCCTGCGCAG
>DAONGM010000093.1:0-7046 GCA_035404105.1 Pontiellaceae bacterium | reverse complement strand
TTCTTACTGCGCCGTCAGATGAAAAAGAAGCAAACTGACGAAATAGACTGATGACGACAAAAGCCGGAACGGCCTTGGCTGTTCCGGCTTTTTTTATGTTTACGATTCGGGAAACTGTTCTGCACCCCCGAAGCAGACGATAAGGTCGGGCCTATAAAAACCGTTTCTGCAGCCGAAATGCGCGAGCTGGAACGCCGGGTCTTTGCGGGCGGTACGGCCGGTGAAGAACTGATGCTGCGCGCAGGGCAGGCCGTTTCCGGCATTGCACAGGACGTCCTGGCCGGTCGCGGCGGACACTCGATTCTGCTGATCGCCGGAACCGGCAATAACGGCGGCGATATTTTCGCCGCCGCAACGGCTCTCTCAACAACCGATCTCGATATTGAAGTCTGGATATGCGGTTCGCAAAGCCGGATTAAAGGCGATGCACAGCTCCATCTAAAAAAAATGGTGCGCGCCGGAATCATCCCCAAAGAGATTCATAGCACAAATGATCTCTTTCCGAAAACATGGCCCGATTTGATTGTGGACGGCCTCCTTGGGACCGGATCAAACGGTGCACCGCGCGGTTTCATGGGTTCGCTCATCGAATGGATCAATGCCGAAGCACTGCACGCGTTTGTGCTTTCGGTCGATCTTCCGTCCGGCATTGATGCCGACAGCGGAATCGCCGCCGGGCCTGCGGTAAAGGCCGATCTTACGGTCACCATCGGACTGCCTAAAACAGGTCTCATCCGCCCTGAAGCGCTTCCTTATACCGGGAGCGTCGAGGTCGCTGATATCGGAATTCCGCAGGAATTTATCGACGATGCCGCCGGATGCGAAGAAGCGGCCTTGATCGACCGTTCCGACATCTGCCTGCCGCGCCGCGAACGCGACAGCCATAAAGGAACCTACGGTCACGTTCTGCTCATCGGAGGATCCGCCGGCTATACCGGCGCTATCGCCATGGCCGCGCGTGCGGCGCTGCGTTCCGGCGCGGGTCTCGTCAGCGTTCTGACACCCGAAGAAGTCTGGCCCGTTGTCGCGCAGGCCGTCGGACCGGAAGTGATGGTGCATCCTTTCACCCGCACGACGCCGCCCGATCTATCGCGCTTCAGCGCAGTTCTTGCCGGGCCGGGGCTGGGCCGCTCTGATGAAACCCGCCGGCTGGTTGAAGCTCTGCTTGAAACCTGCGGGGTTCCGCTGGTGCTCGACGCCGATGCGCTCTGCGTTTCACCGGAAAAAATCACCGGGGCCAAATGCCCGGTCATCTTGACACCCCATCCCGGTGAATTTGAACGGTTGTTCGGCGAACCGGTTACTGACCGCTGGGCTCAAGCGGTGAAAGCCGCCGGAACAACCGGAAAGACAATTGTTCTCAAAGGTGCCGGAACGATTGTGGCAGAACCGGGACATAAACTGGCGGTGAATCTGACCGGCAACCCCGGCATGGCGACCGGAGGTTCAGGCGATGTGCTGGCCGGGCTGCTGACCGGACTGCTCGGTCAGGGTATGCAAACCTTCGAAGCGGCAATGACTGCAGTTTACTTGCATGGGATCGCTGGCGATATCGCCGCGTATGACTGTACGCAGTCCGCGCTGATTGCCACGGATATCATTGAAGCCCTGCCCGATGCTTTTCGATTCCTGCAGTCGCGCTGACTATTCATTCACCATGCTGACGGGCTGTCGGGTTGTCTGCAGAACCGCCTGCCAGATCCATCCGTGCGGATCAACCAGCTTGCGCTGTCCGGTCATCGAAACCGGCAGATGCACCAGGCGGTGATTGTGCAGGCCGACCACCATGCCGGTTTTACCGGCCATCGCGGCGTGCATCGCATTGTACCCGAGGAACAGGCAGTATTCGGAATCGTTGGCGTTGGCCGGTGTGCTGCGAATGGAATAGCTGGGGTCGAAGTATTTGACGTTGAGTTCGCATTTTTTTTCGGCAAACCAGCGGTTCATTTCATCGCGCAGAAAAGTCCCGATATCCGCCAGCTTTTTATTGCCGGATTTGTCTTTGCCGTCGGCATGCGGAATCAGGTGCTGTCCGGCGCCTTCCGCAACCACCACCACGGCGTGATCTTTTTTCTCGAGCCGGCGGCGCAGATGCTCAAAGAATCCGTTCGGTCCATCAAGATCAAACGGAACTTCCGGAATCAGGCAGAAGTTAACATTACTGTTAGAGGTCGCGGTCGACGCGGCAATCCAGCCGGATTCACGGCCCATCAGTTTGACCAGGCCGACTCCGTGGCGGTAGGCCTTGGCTTCCGCGTGAGCGCAGTTGATCACTTCCCAGGCACTTTGCACCGCGGTCTCGTAGCCGAAAGACCGCTCGATGTTTCCGATATCGTTGTCGATGGTTTTCGGCACTCCGATGACTGCGATATTCAGCCCCTGCGCGGTAACTTCTTCCTGGATGGCCCGGGCGCCGCGCAGGGTGCCGTCGCCGCCGATCGTGATGAGAATGTTCACCTTGTAGTGCCGGAGGGTATGAACCATCTCCTTGACATCCTGCGGGCCTCGAGACGATTTGAGGATGGTGCCGCCCTTGTCGTGAATCCCATCGGTGTTGTCCGTATTCAGTTCAATCGGCGGATGAAAGTACTTGGCGACCAGCCCTTCATAACCGTACTGGAAGCCCAGCACCTTTTTAACGCCGTACCCTTCCAGTGCGCAGAAGGTCACCGCACGGATCACGTCGTTAAGCCCGGGGCACAGCCCGCCGCAGGTCACCACACCGACAATGACTTCTCCCGGTTTGAAATAAATCTTCTCTCGCGCGCCGGCGCGCTGGAAATATTCAATTTCATCGACCGGAAAATCCGGTGCGTAGTCAGACGTGTGCACGTTGCAGATCACACCGTTGTCGTCGCAAAAAAACTTCTGTTTCTTCGCCTTGAACGGCGAATCAATTTTGCATTCGCCCAGCGTATCAATCGGAATAATTTTTGCCATAGTGCACCTGCTTCTCTGCGTCTGATTCAGAGCGGCGGAATATAGTGCATCCGTTCCGGCTCCGCAAGAGCGCGTTCTGCCGGATCGGATGCAGCGCTGTGCAGGATTTTATGGGGCCGGCTGATCGAGAATCGGCTCGGCCAACCCCTGAACGGCTGTTTTTTTCGGCTCAAACAGATCCAGAACGATGATCTCGTTCTGACCGGTCTTGAGCCACGGCGCGGGAAGATACAGCGTCTGGGACGGGCCGACATTCCAGTAGCGGCCCAGGTTGTGGCCGTTGACCCACACCACGCCTTTCGTCCAGTTGCGCATATCCAGGAAGGTGTCGCCGGTTTTATCCAACGTGAACTGCGCGCGGTAGAACGACGGACCGGAGGCCGGGGCTTTCGAAAACTTCAGCGCGGCGAGATGCGGTGCAGTGAGCGGCAGCAGGTGCGCCTGCCAGCCGGTTAATTCGCGGCCGTCCAGCTGCACGGCGCCCAGCAGTCCTTTGTAGTTCGACCCCATGGCCTTGGAGTAATGGATGCGGCCCAATGCTTCGACCAGAATACTCAGCTCGACCTCCGAGCTCCGGGCCGGAACCGCCAGCGTGAATTTCTGCGCCGCGGCCCCCTCTTTCTCTTTCTTGGCATCTTCGAACCCGGCGATTTCCAGCTGACTGGGCTCGACCGGATCGGCCTCGGCAACCAGCCGCCGGTCATAGGTCGAGACGGCCTGGCCGTCGACATAGATTCTGGCCCAGTCGTTGATCGCGGGGAACGCCAGGGTTCCCGCCGGTCCGGGCGGCAGTTTCGTGGTGTAGAGCACACAGCCATGACTCTGACTGTACAGCTCGAACGGGCGCGGCAACGGCGAGTCGATACAGGCCGTGGCGGAGGTCAGCAGCGGAGCGGTTTCGGTCAGCCGGATTTCGGGGAGCGTGATGACCGGTTTGCGGGCCGGAATGGGCGGCAGGGTTTCGCCGGGTTCCAGATAGCGGCTGTAGAGTTCGCGAAGGGCGTGGTATTTGGGCGTGTCCCAGCCCGCCTCGTTGATCGGGGCGTCATAATCGTACGAGGTGATGTTGGGCGCATAATACCCTTTGTCCAGCAGCGCGCCGGGCGCGAAGCCGAACGACGTTCCGCCGTGCGCCATGTAAAGGCTGAACGAGATCCGCCGTTCGAGCATGTACTGCAAGTCCACGATGGTCTCCTCGGCGGAGCGCACATGATGTTTCAGGCCCCAGGAATCGAACCACCCCGGATAGAATTCGCCGCACATGAGCGGACCGGAGGGGCGGACTTTGCGCAGGACTTCCAGCCCGGCTTTGGGGTTCTGGCCGAAATTGGCCACGCAAAAGATGTCGTCGCGGACGTCGTTGGTCAGCCGCCGGGGCGCATCGCAGGTGAAGAACATCGTCTTGTCGAAGCCGGCGTTGCGCAAGCAGTCGCGCAGCCGGCCTATATATTCTTTATCCGAGCCGTAGGCGCCATACTCGTTTTCGACCTGCACCATGATGATCGGCCCGCCGTTGGCAAACTGCAGCGGAGAGAGTTCCTTCCCGACCCGGTTGATGTAGCGTTCACAGGCCTGCATGAAGCCGGCGTGCTGCGTACGGACCCGCATCGTTTCGTCCTTGAGCAGCCAGTACGGAAAGCCGCCGAAATCCCACTCGGCACACGAATACGGGCCGGGGCGCAGAATCACCTTCAAGCCTTCCTGCTGGGCCAGACGGCAGAAGGCGGCCACATCCGCCGGTCCGGAAAAGTCGAACTGACCCGGCTCCGGCTCGTGCACACTCCAGAACATATAGGCGCACACCGTGTTGAAGCCCATCGCCTTGCACATCTGCAGCCGGTGCTGCCAGTATTCACGGGGAACGCGGGAGTAATGCAGCTCGCCCGACCGGATCACAAACGGCTTTCCATTCAGCAGGAAATCCGACTCGCCGGCCTGAAAGGTTCCGGCCGTTTCGGCACAACCCGTCCGGAATGTTGCAATCAGCAGGAACAGACTAAGCCCGATCAACCGCTTGAGACGATTCGCCATGGATAACTCCCCTCTTGTTTACAATCTACCAATCACCGGCACGACACCGGATCGTCCTACCCCGCCTCGAATCAAACAACTCCTGATCGCTCACAAGTTACGAGGCGCACAGTGGCTTTTTTCCGCCGCACCCTTCCAGTGCGCAGAAGGCCGCCGCCATTGTTTCACCTGAATCTGTTTTAAGGAAAAAGCACCGGACTATAGAGAAAGCGCCCCGCCTCTTCAAGACCTGGCGCATACGGTCCGTTCCGCAGCAAATAAAATGAGCCATTCAACAGTGGCGCATTCGACAGGGACACGATAGAGTCCGAACATGAAAACATCTGTCAAAACTCTTTCTCTATCGATTCTGGGGCTGTGTCTCGGCTCGTCCGAGGCCGCTTCGACACCGCCGACGAAGCCTAACATTTTATTCATCATGTCAGACGATCATACGGCTCAGGCAATTGGCGCATACGACGGTCGTTTTGCGGCACTAAACCCGACACCGGCCCTCGACCGGCTGGCCCGCGAAGGCATGCGGCTGGACCGGGTCTTCTGCAACAATTCAATCTGCACGCCCAGCCGGGCCTCCATCCTGACCGGACAGTACAGTCAGGCGAACGGCGTTCTGGATCTGACCGGCAGTCTGGCGACAGACCACCAGTACCTGCCCCAGCTGATGCACGAAGCCGGCTACAACACCGCGCTGATCGGGAAAATGCACCTCGGCCATGTTGAGCCGAATTTTGACTACTACATGGTTCTGCCCGGACAAGGCGAATACTTCGACCCGAAGTTTTTCAAAAAAGGTGTGGGGGCTTTCGAAAAACAACCGATACAGATCAAAGGCTACGTCACGGATATCATCACCGATGCCGCACTGGATTGGCTGAAAAACCGTGACCGGAGCAAGCCGTTCTTCTTCTGCCTGCACAATAAAGCGCCACACGACGACTTCGACTATGCTCCGCGCTATGAGAACTATCTGGCGGATGTCACCTTCCCCGAACCCGACAGCCTGACCAACGCCGGAAACCACGGCTCCATCGCCACGCGCGGGGATCAGGATGAACTCGTCCGCTACATCGGAGCCTCGATCGGCAGACGCAACGTCTTCCGCAATCAGCTGCCGCTTGCAGGACTGAAAAACAACACCGACATGGATGACGAAAAAATCCTCCATGAAAGCTATCAGCGTTACATCCGGAAATATCTCCGCTGCGTGAAGGGTGTCGACGACAATGTTCAGCGAGTGGTCGACTACCTTAAACAGGAAGGCATCTTGGACAATACGCTGATTATCTACACCAGCGATCAAGGCATGTGGCTGGGCGAACATGATTACATCGACAAGCGCTGGATGTACGAAGAATCCATGCGCATGCCCATGATCGTGCGCTTCCCCGGCGTCGTCCCTGCCGGCACCAGCAGCACCGCGCTGATTAATAACACGGACTTCGCCCCGACGATTCTCGACTTCGCCGGAGTAAAAACCCCGGCATACATGCATGGCCGCAGCATCCGGCCGATCCTGGAAACCGGCAAAACCCCGGACGACTGGCGCAAAGCCATCTATTACCGATACTGGATGCATCTGGCCCATCATTGGAACCCGGCCCACTTCGGCATACGCACCGATCGCTACAAACTGATCTTCTTCTACGGCCTCAAGAATGACGGCACCGGAATTCAAACCCCGCCGGGCTGGGAGTTCTATGACCTGGAAAAAGACCCCACCGAGATGAACAACCTCTACGACGATCCGGCCTGCAAGCCCGTCATCGCGGACCTCAAACAGCAGCTGCTTGAACTTCGCAACCAGTATGATGAAACCGACAGGAAATATCCCTCGATCCAGGCCGTCATCGACCGGCACTGGAATACAACGGATGAATCACGCGCCGAAGCCGTGCAGATCTCGCATCAAGCGAAGGCTGCGTTCGAACTCCTCTTGAAAAAAGCGGACCGATCGGGCGCAAAAGACTGACCGAAAAAACTTTTTCCTGATTCAACCGAAATACATTCAAAGGTCTTTCCCTGGCATCCAAACCATAAAACGATCAGAAGGAAACGTGATGAAAATTAGACAGTAC
>DAONGM010000092.1:0-7124 GCA_035404105.1 Pontiellaceae bacterium | reverse complement strand
TGCGCAGAAGAAATTCAGGATGACGCGGTTCTGTGCCGCTTTTGCGGACAGTTCCTGGTGCAGAAAACCAGGGTTCCGTGGTATCTCCGGCCCGGCTGGCTGGTTACGGCGGTGCTTTGCGTCGGCCCGTTTGCCATTCCGCTCTTCTGGCTTCACCCGAATTTCAGCCTGCGTAAAAAAATCGTCTGGACCGCGGTTGTTGTCATCCTCACCTGGGCGACATGGATTCTGATGCAGAAGTCCGTTCAGTCGATCTCGGATTATTACGGGCTGCTTGATCAGCTGATGAAGTAGGGCGCTTTCGCCGAAAGCGCCACCGATGGCCCGGTGAGCCGTCCCTACTTGTTTTTCCATGTTTGCTGGCGCAGGGCGCGTTCGTTGGCGGCGGTTTCCTGCCGCATGCGGATAAAGTTTTCGTAGCGCGCTCTCGGAATGGTTCCGGCCTCAACGGCCGCTTCGATGGCACAGCCTTTGGTTTTGGTGTGCGCGCAGTCGCGGAAGCGGCATTGTCCTTCCAGCGCGGTCAGTTCCTCGAAGGTGTCTTTAATTCCGGCGCCGGTATCCAGATGGCCGAGTTCGCGCATGCCGGGCGTATCAATCACCAGTGCGCCGTTATCCAGTTCAATCAGTTCGCGCCAGGTCGTGGTGTGAATCCCTTTGCCGTCACATTCCCGGACGGGCAGGGTGAAATATAAATCCTCTTCGCCCATCAGGCTGTTGATCAGCGAGGTTTTGCCGACGCCGGAGGCGCCGAGCAGGCAGTAGGTTTTTCCCGGTTCGAAAAGTTTCTGAACTTTTTTCAGTCCGGAACCGGTGGTGTTGCTGAAGGCGTAGACCGGCACGTTCGGCAGTCGGGCTTCGACTTCCGCCAGCCGTTCCTTTAACTCGCCGGCAGACAGCATATCTTTTTTGGTCAGCAGAACGACCGGCTCGATGCCGCTTTCGTTCACGATGGAAAGATAGCGTTCCAGCTTCGGCAGGTTGAATCCTTTGTCGAGCGTGTGAACAACAAAGGCGGTGTCGATATTGGCGGCGATCAGCTGGTGGCTGACCTCTTTGCCCGCCATTTTTCGTCTCAGAGTATTCTGCCGTTTCAGAACGGAATGGATCATGGCGAAGTCGCCGGCATCAAAATTGGTTGCGAGCACCCAGTCGCCGACCGTCAGATAATCCTTTGTTTCGCGGGCGGCGCGGCGCAGTTTGCCGGTGGTTTTCGCCGGACGGGTTTCTTCGCCGTCGCTGATGTCGCACCAGCCTTTATGAATGGCGGTGATGCGGGCCGGTTTGCAGTCTTTGGACGCAGCCGCATCAACCTGCTGCTGAAACCACGGAGTAAAACCGAATTCTTCGAGTGTCATGATTCCTGATCCAGAAACCGGGCGGTGAGTCCGCTGTAGGCGTCAATGCGCCGGTCGCGCAGGAACGGCCAGATGCGCCGGACCGACTCGCTGCGTTTGCCGTCGAGTTCGACGATCAGCTCGGTTTCGCCGTCGGTGCCGGCCTGTGCCAGCAGTTCGCCCTGGCAGCCCGCGACGAAGCTGGAGCCCCAGAACTGCGCGCCGCCCTGACCGCACGGCGACGGTTCGAAGCCGGTCCGGTTGATACTCAGCACCGGAATGCCGTTGGCGACCGCGTGCGAGCGCTGGATCGTGATCCACGCTTCGCGCTGGCGCGCTTTTTCGCCTTCGGTATCGTTCGGATCCCAGCCGATAGCGGTGGGGTAAATCAGAATATCCGCGCCGGCCATCGCCATCAGGCGCGCGGCTTCCGGATACCACTGATCCCAGCAGACGAGTACGCCGAGCATGCCGACGGAGGTTTTGATCGGCGTAAAGCCGAGGTCGCCGGGCGTGAAGTAAAACTTTTCGTAATACCCGGGATCGTCCGGAATGTGCATTTTGCGGTATTTGCCCGCGATGCTTCCGTCAGAGTCCAGCACGACAGCCGTGTTGTGGTAAAGGCCCGCTGCGCGTTTTTCAAACAGCGACGTGACGATTACGATGCCGAGTTCTTTTGCCAGCGCGCCGAAGGTTTTGGTGGACGGGCCGGGAATGGGTTCCGCGAGGTCAAAGAAGTGCGTGTCTTCGGTCTGACAGAAATAGAGACCGGCGTGGAGTTCCTGCAGCGCGACCAGTTTCGCGCCCTGTTTCGCACAGCGGCGGATGGCCGCGATGCTTTTTTCAATATTCGCTTCACGGTCTGCGGTGCATGACTGCTGAACCAGACCGGCTTTCAGTTTTTTCATTTCAGAACTCCTTCGGGAATCTGCATCGTTACGCAATGGAGCGAGCCGTGCTGCAGAATCAGCGCGGAACAGTCTATACCGATGATTTCGCGGTCAGGAAAGGCCTTTTTTACCGTGGCGAGCGCCTCGGCATCCTTGGCGGGGTCGTTGTAGGTGGGAACCAGCACCGCGCTGTTGATGATCAGGAAATTGGCGTAGGTCGCGGGCAGGCGGTTGCCGTCATCGTCAAATTTTGCGGTCGGCCACGGCAGCGGCAGGAGCCGGTATGCCGGCAGTTTTTGCAGTTCGTCTTCCATGTTGCGGAGGGCGGGAAAGTGTTCGTCCGCCGGGTCGTCGCACCGGACGTAAAGAACGGTGTTGTCCGGGCAGAGGCGGGCGAGAGTGTCGATGTGCGCGTCGGTATCGTCGCCGGCCAGCCAGCCGTTTTCCAGCCAGTGAAAATTTTTGAATCCGAGTTCTTTGGACAGCAGAACTTCGACCTGCCGTTTGTCGAGGTGCGCGTTGCGGTTGGGGTTGAGCAGACATTCTGCGGTTGTCAGCAGCGTGCCGGCGCCGTCGCTCTCAATGCTGCCGCCTTCGAGAATCAGGTCGACGCTGCGCAGCGGAGTCGTGCCGAATGCGCCCGCCGCATGCAGTTTTGCGGTAATCTGATTGTCGAGCCCGGCTTCGAATTTTCCGCCCCAGCCGGTAAAGGTGAAGTCGAGCAGCACCGGCTGGCCGTTTTCATACACGGTAATCGGGCCGAAGTCGCGCGCCCAGGTGTCGTTGGATTCAATTTCATAAAGCGCGACGTTCGCCATGTTGACGCCGCGCGCCGCCAGCTTGGTGTGAATACATGTTTCATCGGGCACCACGACGATCAGTTTTTCGAAGCGCGCGACCGCCTGAGCAATGTCCATAAAGACGGCTTCGGCCTCGTTCAGGTACGGGGCCCAGTCGGTTTTTTCATGCGGCCAGCAGATCAGTACGGCATCCTGCGGCTCCCATTCGGCGGGTAAACGTTTCATAAGTTCGTCCTCAAATTCCGCCGCATTCTAGCGGGAACGGCTTTAATTACAATGTTTTGAATAACGGTTGCGCGAGGGATTGATTCATTCCGGCCGGTGTGGGAAGAATGGCGCATGAAAATTAAGTTTCTGCTTTTGCTGCTGTTTCCCGGCCTTGTCGCCTGCACTGCAGCGCCGCCTGCTGCAAAGCTGTCGCTTGAACAGAAAATCGGCGGGATTCTGATGGTCGGATTCCGGGGTATGTCGGTGGATGGAAACAGTCCGGTTGTCCGCGATATCCGCGATTATAATCTGGGCGGCGTAATCCTGTTTGATGCTGACCTTGAGCTGAAAACGAATGAACGGAATATCCTTTCACCGGAACAGCTGGCGCAGCTGACCGGAACGCTTCAGTCGTTTGCAAAAAACCGGCTGCTGATCGCCATTGATCAGGAAGGCGGACGGGTCAACCGGCTGAAACCGGCTTATGGATTTCCGCCGACGATTTCTCAGCAGCAGCTTGGCGAGCGCAACGATCCGGAGTTTACATACCGGCAGGCACGGCAGCTGGCTTCGGCGCTGAAAGCCGCCGGAATTAATCTGAACCTGGCACCGGTAGTCGATCTGGCCGTGAATCCGGATAATTTCATCGTTAAAAAGGAACGGACCTTTTCGGCCGATCCGGCACAGACCATCCGGAATGCCGGTCAGTTTATCCGGGCTCATCACGATCAGGGCGTGATGTGTACCCTTAAACATTTTCCCGGACATGGCAGTTCGATGGCTGATTCGCATAAAGATATGACCGACGTGACGGCGACCTGGAGCGGCGCCGAACTGGAACCCTACCGGCAGCTCTGCAAAGAAACCGACGTTGTGATGACGGCCCACATTTTCCAGCGGCATCTGGATCCGGAACTGCCTGCGACGCTTTCGAATCGCATCATCACCGGCCTGCTCCGGAATCAGATCGGCTACGATGGAGTTGTGATGACCGATGACCTTGGCATGAAAGCCATTGCCGATCATTTCGGTTTTGAGGCGGCGCTGGAATACAGCCTGAATGCCGGTGCGGATATTCTGCTGATCGCCAATAATGAGACCTACGATCCGGATCTGGTGCCGAAAACCGTGCAGATTGTCGCGGAGCTGGTCCGGAGCGGGCGCGTTCCGGAAAGCCGGATTGATGAGGCTTTGCGGCGGGTTTCGTTTCTTAAGGCAAAGCTGAACCGGTCACCGCCGGATGATCGTTAATTTGCGGTATTTATCGGGTTTACGACCGAAAAGGATTGGTGTCATGGTTACGGTTTGCTAAAGGTTTTCAACTGTGTGACGGCGTGACGAAGCGGAGGGTGTAATAAATGAATCCGGTTAAAATTGCAGAACAGTTTGTAGTGTCCGGACAGCTGGCGAGTATCCGTCCGACCGGCAGCGGTAATGTGAACGATACGTATCTGGCCGTTTTCCGCACCCATTTTTCCGAAGAACGCATCATCATTCAGTGCATCAGCCAACGGGTCTTCCATCATCCCGAGTGGATTATGGAAAATCTGAGCATTCTCACCAGCCACTGTCACAAACAGCTTCAGGCGGAAAGCGACCGGGCCGACCGCATCTGGCAGCTGCCGCGTATCGTTCCGTGCCGCAACGGACAGGATTATTTTAAAGATGAAAACGGCGATTACTGGCGGGCGCTGACGCTGATCGCTTCGGCGACTTCCTATGACACCGCTCAGAGCGCAGAACATGCCTTTGAAGTCGGAACGGTACTCGGCCAGTTCCACCGGCTGGTTTCGAACATGAATCCCTTCAGCCTGCGCGACACGCTGCCCGGATTCCACGAGACACCGAAATATCTGGAGAAATATGATGCAGTGGTCCGGACGCCGGAAGCGCAGGAGCTCATCAAACGCTCGCTGGAAGTTCGCAACCTGCAGCATTTTGTCGAAGCCCGGCGCAAGTTCGCCTATGTTTTGCAGAACGCGCTGGATGCGGGCGAGCTGACCTTGCGGCTGATTCACGGCGATCCGAAAGTTAACAACATCATGATTGACGATGATACCGGCAAAGGCACGGCGATCATTGATCTCGACACCGCCAAGCCCGGGCTCATCCATTATGATTTCGGTGATGCGCTGCGATCCCTTTGCAATCAGGAGGGGGAGGAAACCGATGAGCTGGGTAAAGTTTCCTTCGATCTCGACCTGTGCGAAGCCTTCGTGCGCGGATACATCGTCTACGCCAAGGAGTTCCTCACCGAAAACGACAAAAAATACCTGTACGACTCCATCCGTCTGATCACGTTTGAACTGGGCCTGCGTTTCTTTCAGGACTATCTGGCGGGCAATGTTTACTTCAAAGTCAAGTCGCCGGAGCAGAACCTCCAGCGTGCCCAGATCCAGTTTCGCCTGTGCGAAAGCATCGAAACCCGCCGGCGCCAGATACAGGAACTCCTCACCCAGGCCTTCGTCTAGACTTCGCAGCGCTTCAGTGAAGCGAAGTCTCCGCTGCGGATTCTACATCCGCAGCAGTTGTTCGGTCATGTTCCAGTCAATGCACGGATCGGTGATTGATAAACCGTATTTCAGACCGGCACGGATCGGCTGATTGCCTTCCTCAATGAAGCTTTCCAGCATGGCGCCCATGACCGGGCAGTCCGGCTTTTTCCGCTGTTCGAGCAGATCTTTCCAGACTTCCGCCTGGCGCACGGCGACCTTGGCGCAGTTGGCATGCGAACAGTCCACCATGATCATTTCCGGCAGGCCGGCGGCGCGCAGTTTGGCGGCGGCTTCGGCAACTTCGTCCGCGTGATAATTGGTTTTTCCGCCGCCGCCGCGCAGAACCAGGTGTGTGTCCGGATTGCCGCGGGTTTTTACGATACAGCTCCGTCCGTCCTGATCGATTCCGAGAAAGCTGTGCGGTGAGCGGCAGGCGAGCAGGGCGTCGACGGCGCTTTGGACGCTTCCATTGGTGGCATTCTTGAGGCCGACCGGCATGGAAAGTCCGCTGGTCATTTCGCGGTGGGTCTGCGATTCAATGGTGCGCGCGCCGATCGCCGCCCAGCTGACGAGGTCGGCGGTGTACTGCGGAATGATCGGGTCGAGGAATTCAGTGGCGACCGGCAGACCGAGTCCGGTGATGGACAGCAGCAGTTTTCGTGCTTCGCGCAGGCCGTATTCCATGTCGCAGGAATCGTCGAGGTGCGGGTCGTTGATGAACCCTTTCCAGCCGATGGTTGTGCGCGGTTTTTCAAAATAGACACGCATGACAATCAGAAAGCGGTCTTTGACCTCTTCGCTGAGGGCCTTCAGACGGCGGGCATAGTCGAGCGCTGCGGCCGGGTCGTGAATGGAGCAGGGGCCGGTGATGACGAGCAGGCGCGGGTCGCGGCGCTCGAGTACGGCGCAGACGGCTTCGCGTCCGCGCACGACCGTTTCCTTCGATGCTTCCGTTAACGGCAGCGTTTTTTTCAGTTCTCCCGGCGTGATCAGTTTGGTGACGCTTTCAACGCGCAGGTTTTCAGTTTTACAGATTGGTTTCATTGCGGCGCAGTATAACGGGCATTTCCGGGTTTGGAAAAATATTCTCTGCCGAATTACAGCGCTTTCAGAAAATCATAGCCGTAATGAGAGTAAGCCGTGTTTAATGACCATAAAACCGGGGGCAATCTTTCATTAATTAACCGCCGGGCTGCCGGCTGCCGGTTGTGCATACTGGTTAAATGGGTGGCATTTAGATCGGATCTATGTGATATAAACAGGCCGATCATCCGTTGAATCACGAGATGATCTTCGGTTGCGGAAGGGCTCCGGAAATGCAGAGGCGCAACGGAGTGAAAATATGCTCGGAATTTCAAAGTTATATCTGGATAACGTCGAATCATCCGACGAATT
>DAONGM010000091.1:4676-7232 GCA_035404105.1 Pontiellaceae bacterium | reverse complement strand
TTTCTGGAGGCGAGGCGTTTATGAAGATAAAAACCGGTGTGATGGTGTTTCTGCTGACGGCAGCCGCAGGATTTGCGCAAACCGAAGAAGAGCAGTTCCCGCCGGTGCCTCCGCTGGCGGATGTTTATCAGATCACGACGGATTTACAGATTGCGAAGGTTGCGAAAATCGTCGCGCAGTTCCGCGATCCGGGCGATGCCGTTTCCGCGCTGTTTACCAATACGGCCGAGTTCGGCGGCGGCGGGCCGTTGCGCGGTCCGCTGGTTGTGACGCCGATGCCGCCGGTTCCGAAAAAAACCTATGTTCCGAAAAATGCGCCCGATACGCTTCAGATGTACATCGACAAGGCGAATCCGGGCGACGAGCTGGTGGTGGCGCCGGGCACGTATGATACCGGCGGGCGGCGGCTGAATCAGGAGGGCCCGGCGACGCGGCTGGTGATTGATAAGCCGCTGACGCTGCGCAGTGAGGCGGGAGCGGAGCTGACGATTATTGCCGGCGGACCTTCGACGCGCTGTATTTATATGACGAACGGCGTGCGGGTGATCGGGTTTACGATCAGCGGCGGCGAGACGATGAAGGAAGGGCCGGAGGGCAATAAGTTCACGGCGCTTTCCGGCGGCGGCGTCTGGAGCGAGCCGGCGGGAATTCTGGAAGACTGCACAGTGGTGAGCAATACGGCGCTGTGGTACGGCGGCGGATTGTACGGCGGCAACGCAATCCGGTGCGTTTTTACCGGAAACACGGCGCGGCGTTCCGGCGGCGGCGCGAGCAAGGCGCGGCTGGGCAACTGTCTGGTGCAGTATAACCGCGCGGCGCATTTCGGCGGCGGTACGCACCACTGCGAGCTGCGCAACTGTACGGTGACGCATAACCGCGCGGAGGTGATGGGCGCCGGTGCTGCGTTCGGCATGGCGCAGAATACGGTGCTGCACCACAATCAGGCGTTGCTGAGCGGACATAATTTTCTCGATGTAAAAATGAGCTACTGCTGCAGTATGCCGCTGGCGGACGGACCGGGAAATATCGGTGCGGAACCGGGATTTAAGAATACCGATCAGGGCGTTTTTCTGCCGACCTACGATTCCGCACTGATTGACGCCGGGACGAATAATTTCATGGACGTTGATCTGGCCGGCAATCCGCGTATTCTCGACGGAAACAACAACGGCCATGCGCGCATTGATATCGGTGCGTATGAATATATCCACCCGAAGGCCGACAGCGATCACAACGGAATTCCGGACCGCAAGGAAGTTCCGGTAAAGGATGCGTCGCTCCGTCCGGAATTCCCTGCTGAATAAGCCGTTGCGACTCAGCCCCGCCTTGACTCTCCTTGGTGCTCTGTTAGCATCGTGCATCTTTTTTTTAAGAAAGAAGGCCTTTCATATAAATAGATGAAGCAAAACTGAAAACCTAAAGGAGAAACCTGATGGCGACTAAACAGTACGTGTACTTCTACGGATTCGGTAAAGAACATACCGAAGGCGATAAAACGATGAAGGCCATTCTTGGAGGCAAGGGCGCCAATCTCGCAGAAATGGCAAATGCCGGCCTTCCGGTTCCTCCCGGTCTCACGATTTCCACTGAAGCCTGCGCCTGCTACAGCAAGAGCGGCGGCAAATATCCCGAAGGTTTGGACGAGCAGCTCAAGAAAACACTGGGTAAGCTCGAAAAGATGATGGGCAAAAAACTCGGCGATCCGAATGATCCGCTGCTCGTCTCTGTCCGTTCCGGCGCCGCGATTTCCATGCCCGGCATGATGGACACCGTTCTCAACCTCGGCTTGACCGACAAATCCGTTCTCGGCTTCATCAAGCAGACCGGCAACGAACGCACCGCGTGGGACTGCTACCGCCGCTTCATCGACATGTTCGGCGATGTGGTTATGGGCCCGCATACCGGCCTCGAACACCACCACTTCGAAGTCGAAATCGAAAAGCTGAAGAAAAAATATAAAGCCAAAGAAGACACCGACCTGACCGCGGAACAGCTCAAGGAACTGGTGGACATCTATAAGAAGGTTTACCAGAACAAGGTCAAAAAGCCGTTCCCGCAGGATCCGATGGAACAGCTCGACCTTGCCATCCGCGCCGTATTCGGTTCGTGGAACTCCGAACGCGCTGAAAAATACCGCCAGATCAACAAGGTGACCGGCCTGCTCGGCACCGCCGTCAACATCTGCACGATGGTGTTCGGCAACATGGGCGACGAATCCGGTACCGGCGTAGCCTTTACCCGCGACGGCGGAACAGGCGACTCCAAGCCGATGGGCGAATACCTCATCAACGCACAGGGCGAAGACGTGGTGGCCGGCATCCGCACCCCGAAAAATATTGATGACATGCCGAACGAAAAATCCCCGGTCTGGGGAAAGGCGCACTCCGACCTGCTCAAGATCATGGATCGTCTCGAGAAGCATTATAAATATCCGCAGGACGTTGAATTCACCGTTCAGGAAGGCAAGCTCTGGATGCTCCAGACCCGTAACGCCAAGCGTACCGGTCTGGCCGGCGTCCGCTGGGCGGTCGAAATGGTTTCCGGAAAAGACGTTTA
>DAONGM010000091.1:0-4576 GCA_035404105.1 Pontiellaceae bacterium | reverse complement strand
TCCACCGGCGGCATGACCTCCCACGCGGCGGTTGTTGCCCGCGGCTGGGGCAAGTGCTGCATCTGCGGCGCAGGCGCACTTCAGATTGACTATAAAAAACGCACCGTCACCGTCGGCAAAAAAGTCTACAAAGCGGGCGACTTCATCAGCCTCAACGGTTCAACCGGTATGGTCTATGAAGGCCAGATTCCGACACAGTCGAGCCCGGTTGTTTCCGGCGTAGTGGACAATAATACCGCCGCCAGGAAGCACCCGATCTACAAAATGTATGAACAGGTTTCGCAGTGGTCGGATGCCAACCGTAAAATCCATGTGCGCACCAACGCTGATACGCCCAAAGACGCCCAGAACGCCCGCGCGTTCGGCGCCGAAGGGATCGGTCTCTGCCGTACGGAACATATGTTCTTCGAAGGCGACCGCATCTGGGCAATCCGCGAGTTCATCATTGCCGACGACGAAGCCGGCCGCAAGAAAGCCCTCGCCAAGCTGCTGAAACTTCAGCAGAAGGACTTCGAAGGCATCTTTAAAGCGATGGACGGCCTGCCGGTCACGGTGCGTCTGCTCGATCCGCCGCTGCATGAATTCGTCCCGCACACCGCGAAAGATCAGGCTGAAATGGCCAAGCGTCTGAACGTCCCGCTGAAGCAGGTCGCCGACCGCGTTCAGCAGCTGCACGAATTCAACCCGATGCTCGGTCATCGCGGCTGCCGTCTCTCGGTCACTTACCCGGAACTCTGCGTGATGCAGACAACCGCGATCGTTGCCGCCGCCTGCAAAGTCGGCAAAGCCAAGAAGAAAGTCAAAGTTCTGCCGGAAATCATGATTCCGCTCGTCGGAGCCAAAGCCGAACTCGACTTCCTCGTACAGATCGTCCGCAAGACCGCCGAAGAGATCATCAGGAAAGAAGGCGTGAAGCTCAAATATATGGTCGGCACGATGATTGAAATTCCGCGTGCCGCGCTGACGGCTGACGAACTGGCGGAAACCGCTGAATTTTTCAGCTTCGGCACAAACGACCTCACGCAGATGACCTTTGGATTCAGCCGCGACGACATCGGCTCCTTCCTGCCGGATTATCTGAAAGAGAAGCTGCTGCCGTGCGACCCGTTCCAGCACCTCGACCAGCGCGGCGTGGGCCAGCTGATTCAGATGGGCGTTCAGAAAGGCCGTTCGACCCGCCCGGATCTCAAGTGCGGTATCTGCGGTGAACACGGCGGTGACCCGGCCAGCGTGAAGTTCTGCTGTAAAGCAGGCCTTAACTACGTCAGCTGCTCGCCGTTCCGCGTGCCGATCGCCCGGCTGGCTGCCGCCCAGGCAGCCATTCAGGGTTAAGTCCGAACCCGGTAAAACGGTTCAAAAAGCGCCCCGGAAATTTTCGGGGCGCTTTTCTTTTTCCAAGGGTTGAGAAAACTGGTAGAAGCAGTCGCAGTCTCTGGAGAAAGTCCGCTTTCCCGGATAATTGGTATACATGACAAAAAACCCCAAAAACGAGCCGAGTTCCGAAATCCCGGACGATCTTGATCTGGTTCGCCGTTCACAGGCCGGTGATACCGCCGCCTACGAAGAACTGATCCGCCGCTACCACGGTAAAATTTACGGACTCGTTTACAGCATGACCAGCAGCCGGGAAGATGCTGAAGACCTGGCGCAGGAGGTTTTTGTTAAAGCCTGGAAGGCGCTCGGCCATTTCCGGGAACAGTCCGGATTTTACACCTGGATCTACCGGATTGCCCTGAATCGCACCATTAACTTCCGTAAACGGCGCAACCGCCGGCAGACCGTTGACTTCGACGAGTTTGATCCGGACATTAAAACCGCCGAATCCTACCGGGAATTTTCCAGCAAAGGATCGGTTCTGCGCAAAATGAGTCTGGGAGAGTTTCAGGAAAAAATGAACGCCGCCCTCCTTAAGCTGTCGGAAAAACACAGAGCGGTGGTTGTAATGCGCGATGTGCAGGAAATGCCTCATGCAGATATCGCCAAAGTGATGCACTGTTCTGAGGGTACTGTCCGGTCGCGGCTCTTTTATGCGCACAAGCAGTTACAGGCGGAATTGGCGGAGTTTATGAAATGAGCAAAAACAAAAATACAGCAGGCCCTGAGCTGGACATCGCCGGTTTGCTGGCGCTCAAAACCTATGAACGTCCGGATAAAGCCCGCGCTGAAAAAAACATCCAGAACATCATGCGCGCAGTCCGCTCGGCCGACAGAACGCCGTCCTTGCTGATTTTTCCCGACAAGAGTGCTGCATGGATGTTTGCCCAGCCGCGATACGGCGTTGCAGCGCTGTTTATCCTTTTTCTCGGGCTTCACATGCTCAGCCGGCCTATGCCGGCGGCATCGCTCGGGACAACGAATCTGGAAAAACCGGAACTGGCATCGACTGTTGCCGCCGCGAGAACGAACCAGCTGAACACCGCTGCAGTCCCGGGGCTTACGCCGACCTATACGTCGCTGGCCGGCGAACCCGCCCCGCTTTCTTCTTACGTCAAGTAAGCTTACAGCAGCGGAAAACGGTTGGAAAAGGCGATTACTTCAGCGCGGATTTCCGCCAGCTTTTTCTCGTCCGCCATGTTATCCGTAACAGCCTTGAAGAAGTTTGCGATCTGCACCATATCTTCTTCCTTCATGCCGCGAGTGGTGACTGCGGGCGTGCCGAGACGCACACCGGAAGTAACGAACGGGCTCTTCTGGTCGAACGGAATACCGTTTTTGTTCGCGGTGATCGAAGCTTTATCCAGCGCATTGGCCACATCTTTACCGGTGAGTCCCGCCGAACTGACGTCCACCAGCATCAGATGGTTGTCGGTTCCGCCGGAAACAATTCGGAATCCATTGGCCTGCATGGCTTCCGCCAGCGCCTTGGCGTTTTTAACAACCTGCTGCTGGTAGGTTTTAAATTCCGGCAGCAGCGCTTCGCCAAACGCAACCGCTTTGGCGGCAATGACGTGCATCAGCGGGCCGCCCTGAATGCCGGGGAAAACCTGCCGGTCGATATCTGCGGCGAATTTTTCTTTGCAGAGGATCATGCCGCCGCGCGGACCGCGCAGCGTTTTGTGCGTCGTGGTGGTCACGAAATCGGCGTCCGGCACGGGGCTCGGGTGGCAGCCCGCCGCCACGAGTCCGGCGATGTGCGCCATATCGACCATGAAGTAGGCGCCGACGGAGTCAGCGATTTTGCGCATCCGTTTAAAATCGATAATGCGCGAATAGGCGCTGGCTCCGGCGACCAGCATGCGCGGCTTGTGTTCTTCGGCGAGGCGCTGCAGTTCGTCGTAATCAATCTGTTCGGTGTCTTTGCGGACGCCGTAAGGAACGATCTTGAAGAAGCGGCCTGAAAAATTCATCGGATGGCCGTGCGTCAGGTGTCCGCCTTCGGCGAGACTCATGGCGAGAATGGTGTCGCCCGGTTCCAGAACGGCATAGTAAACCGCCATGTTGGCGCTGCTGCCGCAATGCGGCTGGACGTTGACGTGTTCGGCGCCGAACATTTGTTTGGCGCGGTCGATGGCGAGCCGTTCGGCTTCGTCGGCGCACTCACAGCCGTTGTACCAGCGCTTGCCCGGGTAGCCTTCAGCGTATTTGTTGGTCAGGCGCGAACCCTGCGCTTCGCGCACGGCCTGGCTGACGATATTCTCCGAAGCGATCAGTTCGATATTGTTTTTCTGCCGGACGTTTTCGTCGCGCAGGATTTTGTACATTTCCGGATCGGAATCATAAAGCGCGATCGCGTCGCTGGTGCTCTTGCCGAAAGCCTTGATCTTGTTGACGCGCCGCTCGTGGCGTCCGCCGGTTTCCGGCCTGTTCGCCAGCCAGGCTTCGAGAATTTCCTGGGAGACGGAGTCTGTAACGTTGTTTGCGCCGAGGCAGAGGACGTTAGATGCGTTATGAATGCGGGTCAGCTTCGCCATTTCCGCTGTTGTGCAGACGGCGGCGCGGACGCGCGGGAACTTGTTGGCGGTAATGCTCATGCCGATACCGGTGTTGCAGATCAGAATCCCTTGATCTGCTTTTCCCTGCGAAACCCGGCAGGCCACCTTGGCGGCGTAATCCGGATAATCGACCGATTCGGCGGAATGGGTTCCGACGTCTTCGACTTCAAACCCTTTTGCCTTCAGAAGGGCCGTAAATTTGGTCTTCAGCTCAACGCCTGCGTGATCCGCACCGATAACGATCTTCATGGGTCCGTCCTCTCTTCCATCATATAAAGAATCAGGTCGGGCAAAGCGGCATCGATTTCGTCGCGTACACGACGGTAAACGTCCAGCGCCTCCCCGACCGGGTCGTAAATATCAGCCGCGCATTGTGCGATTCCGAACGATTTTAGCAAGAAAACTTTACCGGCGCTTTCGGGGGAAATTTCCAGGATCGCATCCCGGTGGGCGGCGGTCATTGTAACGAGTAAATCGGCTTTGCGGATCATCTCCGGGGTCAGCCGCCGGCTGTAGTGACCGGAGATGTCGATTCCCTTTTCGCGCAGCGCTTCCGTCGATCCCGGGCTGGCCGGAAATCCGTTACTTGCACGGACGCCCGCCGAGGAAATATCCCAGCCGCATTCGGGACCGAGCAGGTGTTT
>DAONGM010000090.1:0-7371 GCA_035404105.1 Pontiellaceae bacterium | reverse complement strand
CCGGACGGCCTTGTCAACCGTTTTTGAGCGATTCCAAATAAGTTTACGGTAAAACTGAACCTCCGGTGTTTGTCAATTGGTTTGCCATCCGGTGGTCGGCACAATCGCCGACTGACCGTAGTTCCTTGTGTTGAAGGAACTCAACTAAAACAGGTAGAGATAAGGATATAGTATGAGCAACTCGAAAGAGACATTTGTAGATAATCTGATCAATAAGATGACCCTGGAGCAGAAGGTAGGCCAGTGCTTTGTTATCGGGTTTTGCGGAACCGTGGTAACTCCGGCGATTCTGAAGCGCATTCGCAAGATCAAGCCGGCCGGTATCCGCGCGGGTCTGACCTTCCGCGCCAAAACCGCTCTGCACGACCCTTACGCCACCAGCGAAGTGTTCGCTCACCGCGTACTGCGCGAGCCCAAAGGCAGCGTCAAGGACATCATCCCCGGCCTGTTGCCGCCGCACTGCACCAATGAAGAATACTGCACTTTCCTGAACACCATGAAGCAGGAAGCTCTCAAAGACGGCCTCGGCATCCCGCTGCACGTCACGATGGACATGGAAGGCGACGTCAGCTGCGACTACACCCGCGGCGGCATCTTCAACTTCCCGTTCCCGATGGGCGCCAGCGCTTCCGGCGATCCGAAGATAGCGTATGACATGGCCTGGGCCACAGGCCGTCAGCTGCACGCGCTGGGCGTGAACTGGCTGCACTCGCCGGTGCTCGACACCAACACCGAGCCGAACAACCCGGAAATCGGTACCCGCAGCTACGGCGAAAACGCCGAAACGGTCATCAAGTTCGGCACCGAAGGCTTCAAGGGCTTCAAAGCGGCCGGCATCATCACCACCGGTAAGCACTTCCCGGGTCGCGGCGAATCCGTTACCGACGCCCATCGCGGTCTGCCGGTCATCGATATGCCGCGCGCGAAGATGGAAGAGCATCTCAAGCCGTTCAAGGCGATGGTCGATGCAGGCATCCCGTGCATCATGACGGCTCACACCGTTTATCCTTGCCTGGATCCGGACAACGCCGCCACCCTCTCCAAGAAGATCCTGACCGACCTCCTCAAGAACGAGTGGGGCTTCAAGGGCTGCGTCACCACCGACGATATCACCATGGGCGGTATTGTTGAGAAATACGAAGTCGCCGACGCTTGCGTCGTGGCGCTGAACGCCGGCTGCGACCTGATCCTGCTGCGCGACGAAGCTCCGTTGATCGACGAAGTGTACGAGAAGGTTGTCCAGGCAGTCAAAGACGGCAAGCTCTCCGAAGAACGCGTGAACGACGCGATCCGCCGCTCGCTCACCGTCAAATACGAATACGGCCTGTTCGAAAACGGCAACGTTCGCGACGTGGCGAAAGCCGGCGACGGTATCAAAGACCCGAAAGTTGCGAAGATCGCTAAAGCCAGCGCCGACGCTGCGGTCAAAGTGATCCGCGACGAACAGAAAGTTCTTCCGCTGAAGCGCGGCAAGAGCGTGCTGGTCATCGAACAGCGCTGCCCGCTGCACTACCGCACCGACTCGCAGAAATGCCATCCTGGCATCTTCTGGGAAAACTTCTTCAAGTACACCGAAGAAGCCGGACAGGTGGAAGTGGAAATGAGCCCGACCGAGTACGACATGAAGCGCGTGCTCAAGCGCGTCAACGAAGCGGATGTCATTGTAACCACCAACTACTTCGACCGCCGTGCACATGCGAAGGGCAACTTCATCGATCAGATTCTGGCTGCTACAACCAAGCCGGTGATCGTGGTTACGAACTCCCCGTATCCGTTCACGGTATCGGACGACTACAAGACCGTGATCTGCACCTACGGTGTGGCTCCGGAGTCGCTCGAAGCGGCCGTTCGTACCCTCTACGGCGAGTAAGCCGCAGCCGCAGCCGGGCCTGCGGCTGTTACCGTGGCGGCGAGAGCTTTCTCCCGCCGCCCGGCTGTCAGGCCCCGGCGTTTCATTTTTTCCGTTCATCTTTTTCCGCTGTTGAGAAAATATAGAGTTAAGGAGCCGAGAATGCCTGGTTTTGATCTTCCGATTGCCCGTAATCCCCTTAAAACCCGCGCCGATGTGCAGGAAGCCGTCCGCCAGCTCTGCGCGCCGCTGCTGCCGCATTACAGCCCCGGCCGCGCCCGCGTACACCTCGGCGACACCACCACCAACTACGGTCCGCTCCGCTGCGAAATGGAAGCCTTTGCCCGCCCGTTCTGGGGCCTGATGCCGCTGGCTGCCGGCGGCGGCGACTCCGAATTCTGGGATATCTGCCGCACCGGCCTGCTCAACGGAACCGATCCGCAGCACCCGGAATACTGGGGCACGCTGGTGGATGTTGACCAGCTGGCGGTCGAAATGCCGCCGATCGCTCTGGCGCTGGCTCTGGCGCCCGAAATTTTCTGGAAGCCTTTCACGGTCGCCCAGCGTCAGCAGATCGTGACGTGGATGGATCAGATCAATCACCACACGATGTCCGACAATAACTGGCGGGCTTTCCCGGTGCTGGTGAATGCCTCGTTCAAAAAAGCGGGCATGCCCTATAACGCCGAAGTGATGGAAACCGGTCTGCGCCGCCTCGAAGATTTCTACCTGAGCGAAGGCTGGTATTCCGACGGCGCCGCTCCGCGCATGGACTACTACATCCCGTTCGCGATGCATTTCTATTCGCTGATCTACGCCAAGCTGATGGGCGCCGACGATCCGAAGCGCGCCGCGCTCTTTAAAGAACGCGCCACGGTTTTCGCCAAAGATTATCTGCACTGGTTCACCGCCGACGGCGCCGCGCTGCCGTTCGGCCGCAGTCTGACCTATCGCTTTGCACAGGGCGCCTTCTGGGCCGCGCTGGCGTTTGCCGATGTCGAAGCGCTGCCGTGGGGCGAAATCAAGGGGCTCTATCTGCGCCACTTGCGCTACTGGTTCAGCCAGCCGATTTTCACGCCCGACGGTCTGATGTCGGTCGGGTATCTCTATCCGAACCTGCTGATGAGCGAGTTCTACAACGGTCCGGGTTCACCGTACTGGGCGATGAAAGCCTTTCTGGCGCTGGCCGTTCCGGCGGATCATCCGTTCTGGACATCCGAAGAACTGCCGTTCCCGCAGGCTCCGGCGATGAGCGTGCAGAAACTGGCGCTGATGCACATCGCCAGCTCGCCGGCGCACGACCACCTGGTCGCGCTGACCTCCGGCCAGTGGTGTGCCTATGACTTCGGTCATACCGCCGAAAAATATTCGAAATTTGCCTATTCGACGCACTTCGGGTTCAGCGTCTCGCGCGAAGCGACCGGCCTGATGAAGGGCGCCTATGACTCCGTGCTGGCGCTCAGCGACGGCGAAGATCACTGGCGCGTTCGACGGAAGTGCGAAAAGGTGGAGATCACCGATAACGCAGTGATTTCGTGGTGGAAGCCGTGGCCGGATGTTGAAATCGAAACGCGTCTGGAGTTCGCCTATCCGTGGCATATCCGCACGCATCGCATCAAAACCGGCCGGGCGCTGGAAACGGCGGAAGGCGCTTTTGCCGCGGCCCGCGAAGACGGTCTGTCGCCGCTCAAGAATCTGTCCGATTGCCCGCAGGGCGCGTTCTACGGCGGCAGCGGCATTCTCGACCTGAACGGTCAGCGCCAGGCGATCCTGCAGGAGCCGATGCCGAACACGAATATCATGGTTCCGCGCACGGTGATCCCGATGCTTACGGGCCGCATTGAGCCCGGCGAACACTGCCTGGTGTGCGCGGTGCTGGGCGAGCCGTCGGCCGCCGCCGCGGCCGCCGCCTGGAAAAATCCGCCGGCAGCACGCTAACGGACGGGCGGGTGCTCCGGGGTTCCGGAGCACTCGCCGGGACGGAAGAACCGGCGTATATTGTTTCAGCGAATAAAAAGGCTGTTATTTTTAATGTCTTGATTTGCAGTTGCTGTGGCAGAATGAACTGCGACGGGAGGGTGATATGCAACGCAGAAGTTTTATACAGATGGGCGGGCTGGCGTCCGGAATGCTGCTCTTCGGATGCCGCGCGCAGAAAGTGATTCCGAAAAAACGGATGAATATTCTGTTTATCATGGACGACCAGCACCGGGGTGACTGTATCGGTGCTGCGGGCGCCGACTGGCTGCATACGCCGAATCTCGACCGCCTTGCCGCAGAGGGCGCTTTGTTTAACCGGGCCTATTCCTCGACGCCGTCCTGCCTTCCTGCCCGGGCGGCTATTCTGACCGGGCTGCGCCCCTGGAATCACGGGCTGCTTTCTTTTCTGGCGATCCCGAACAAGTACAAGGTTGAAATGCCGCAGCTGTTTACTGATGCGGGCTATCGCACTCACGTTGCAGGGAAGAACCATTTTTACGGAGCCAAGCACGGCTATCAGACGACGGAAGTCGAAGAGATCTTTCTGGAGAAAGATGCCGACGGGTTGTTTAAGGATGATTACCTGCGCTGGCTGCAGCAGAATCATCCCGAAGTGCTCAAGAGTGTGACGGATCAGAATTTCTATAACGACCATCGCGATCTGGCGTGGAAATATGCGGAAGAAACCCATCCGACGCACTGGACCGCCGAGCGGGCCAAGGCGTTTCTGCGGGAGTATAAAGGCGAGGCGCCGTGGTTTTTGAAGTTCTCGCTGCATCGTCCGCATTGTCCGCTCGATCCGCCGCGCCGGCTGGTTGATAAATATCTTCAGAAAACACTGCCTTCGCCGGCGGTCGGGCCGTGGGCGGAGAAGGCCTATGGCGAGGCGGTCGGTTCCATGCAGCAGGCGCCCAAGGCGGCCATTGGCCATTTTCCTGATAAAGAAATCCATGAGTCCCGCGCCGCTTACTATGCATCCATTGAGTATGTGGATGAGAAAATCGGTGAAGTGCTTGAGGTGCTGAAGGAGCGCGGCGAGCTTGAGAATACATTCATTCTGTTCACCTCCGATCACGGCGATATGATGGGAGATAACTATCGCTGGCAGAAGTGCTGCCCGTATGAACCGAGTGCGCGCGTGCCGATGCTGATCCGCTGGCCGGCGGCGATGAACCTTCCGGTCCGGCGCGGACAGCAGTTCGATCATCTGGTTGAGCTGCGGGATATTATGCCGACATTTCTTGATGCCGCGGGACTGCCCGTTCCCGGAAACATTGACGGCAAGAGCATGGTTCAAATTCTGCGCGATTCGGCGTGCCCGTGGCGGGATACGCTGGAGATTGAACACGGCTCGCAGTACTTCAGTGAAGATGCCTATGTGGCACTGACGGATAAGCGGTATAAGTATATTTACTTCACTCAGACCGGCGATCAGCAGCTGTTTGATCTTAAGAAGGATCCGAAGGAGCTGAATAATATCACCGACCCGGTCCTGCTGGCGGCGTGGCGCAAACGGATGGTGGCGTTTCTGTCCGAGCGCGGTGAAGAGTGGGTGAAGAACGGCGATCTGGTGCTGCAGACCAGGCGGATGCTTTACAGTCCTAACTTCAAAAAGAATATGCTCGAACCGGCCGATGAGAAGGTGGAGAAGCGCTTTAATCCGTCCACCGAGCCGCCAACGCTGAAAGAATATATCCGGCAATTGGGATATTCCGGAAAATTTACCGGGGTTTAGCCGGGATCGGAATCTGAGGCCGTTCTTTTCAGCCGCCCGCCGGTATTTGAGACCCGGCAGGAGCGTATGGCCCGGCACATATCCGGCATTGTATATTTGAGGTGTTTTCGATAGCGTGCTCGGAAAATCCAAACCTTGTTCGCGGAACCTCCGGCAGTTTGCCGCGCGAATGAATGTGTTCCTCGGCAGGAGTTGGGGAGGAATGCGGATTTCTCGTCCGCCACTTGTGGCGTGAGGCCGGCAGCGAGGCTTCGTGATTTGTCGCGGAGATTGTCGGCCCAAAGGGAGTTTATGCTATGCAAGACCAGAAATATGTCGCTATCAAAGATATAGCTAAAGCTTGCGGTGTTTCCACCACAACCGTTTCGCTGGCTTTACGGAACCATCCGCGTATATCAGAAGATACGAGAAAACGCATTTCTGAGACGGCAGAGCGTATGAATTATCGCCGTAATCCGATGATCTCTGCGCTTATGACCAATTTGTATCAGTCGCGTAAATTTCCTTCTGCAGTTCCGCTGGCGGTGCTTTATACGCACGAATTATCTCTCATAGAAGAAAACAGTTATCATCAAAAACTTTGGCAGGGGATGTCGAACCGGGCCGAAGAACTGGGGTTCAAGCTGGAGAAATTTTGCTTAAACAGGAAAATAACCGGTAAACGAATGACCCAGATATTGACTGCTCGCGGAATCAATGGAGTCATTATTCCTCCGTTGTTGCGGGCTGGCGGGCATTTAAGCCTCGACTGGGAACAGTTTTCAGTTTTGGCGCTGGGATATTCCTTGCTGAGTCCGAATTTTCACCGGGTTTGTCCCAATCAATATCAGGGGATCCGGACCGTCATGCGGCAGCTCAAACATGTCGGATTTTCCCGCCCGGGAATGGTTTTGATGAATGAAAGTGATTTGCGCACGGCGCACCTTTGGAGTTCAGGGTTTTATGGTTTTGAGCATGCCGTCAAAAAAACCGGAATCATTCCAGTGCTCGAATACGTCAATTCGGATAAAGGCACGGTTATGGAGTGGTACCGGAAGTATACGCCGGACGTGATTATCGGCTCAGAGCCGGATGTGCTGGAGTTGTTCCGGTCGGCAGGAATTAAAATTCCGGAGGAAGTCGGGTTTGTCACACTTTCGCGATGGTCTTCGGAAAACTCCATTGCCGGTATTGATGAAAATGAAGAGATGCTGGGGCGGGCGGCCATTGAACAGCTGGTGCACCTTGTGTATTACAACCAGCGAGGCTGTCCTGAGTGTCCCTATGTAATTCAGGTTCCTTGTAAATGGGGCGCCGGGATAACGATCAGGAAATAGACTGATTCAACTATCGAACGGGACGAAGTGAAGTTTCCCGTCCTCCTGTGTTTTTGTTCCCGCTGTCAGGCGGGCCCTGTCGGGTTTTACATCTGCCTCATCAATGAAGCCCTTCATGCAGAAGATGCTGCATTCTTTTTGAAATGATCTGGTTCAAAAATCAGCACCTGAAAACGGTGCTTATAAACAACTCAAGTTTACGAGGCAACTGAACTTTGCCTGCAGTCTGTTCGTTTTCTCCAAGCAATCATTTGTATAATAAAAATTCGTGTATAAGGATACAGATTGGGGTTTGTTGCTGTATGGCGAACAGGCAAAATAATTTACAGTCTGCCAACTGTTCGCGCAGCACATTGCTGTGCGAAAAAACGACGGGGCGCAGGAGACGGCCGATGCTCTGCCGCTGATGGCGCGTCAAAAAAGAGCATCGCCGTTTTGCCGGTGCAAGGCGGCGTTTCAGTTTATCTAATTATGAAATGAGGTGCAGGATG
>DAONGM010000089.1:0-7410 GCA_035404105.1 Pontiellaceae bacterium | reverse complement strand
ACGCGCTGAATCATCGGCTTGCCCGCGATCATCGCCAGCGGTTTGCCGGGCAGACGCGTGGAAGCCCAGCGCGCCGGTATCACTCCAATCACTCGACTCATGCCGCGCTCCCGGAAGTAAACGTTCCCATATAGGCCAGCAGTTCAGTCTGCGTACAGCAGGCGGTCCCGATCTTGCCGACCACGACGCCGGCGGCGAAATTGGCCAGCTCGGCGGCTTCGAGGAAGCTGGCTCCGGCGGCCAGCGCCAGCATGTAGGCGGCGATCACGGTGTCGCCCGCGCCGCTGACATCAAATACTTCGCGCGCCCGGGTCGGAATATGCTGCGGCGCGGCGCCCTGCTCCAGCAGAAGCATGCCGTGCTCGCTCAGCGTCACCAGCAGGACTTCGGCTTCCCAGCGTTCCTGCAGAATGCGGCCCGCTTCGATCAGCGGTTTGTCTTCCAGCGGATTGGCCGCCGGGCGGACATACGGCATTCCCGCCACCGCAAAGGTTTCGCGACGGTTCGGGCTGGCAAAGGTGATTCCGCCGACATGGAGCGGATGAGTATCTTTCGGATCGTAACCGACCGGAATGCCCGCTTCGTGCGCGGTGCTGACGATGATATCGACGACGTCCTGTTCGAGCGTGCCTTTGCCGTAATCTTCAACGATCACAGCGGTGGAATTTTTGACAGCGGCGCACACTTTGGCGATGAATTTTTCTTTATCCGCGCCGGTCCAGTCCGGATAGCGCTCGCGGTCCACGCGTACGACCTGCTGGCGTTCGGCGATCACGCGGGTTTTCACCGTCGTCTGCGAGCCGGGCAGTTCATAGACCGCGCCGCAGTCGATGCCCATCGCGCCGAAAACCCGTTTCAGTTCCGCGCCGTGCGCGTCCTGGCCGAGAATCCCGGCCGCCAGACAGCGTCCGCCGAGCGCGGCGACGTTGGCGCAGACGTTGCCCGCGCCGCCGGGCATATATTTTTCGCCGGTCACTTCGACCACCGGAATCGGGGCTTCCGGCGAAACCCGCGAGACGGTGCCGTAAATGAAACGGTCCAGAATCAGGTCGCCGGCCACCAGCACACGCTGGCCGGCCATTTTCTCAAAAATCTCCTGCGCACGGTTAATTGTCAGTTTCATCGCCGTCCTTCTTCTCTTTAATCCAGAAATCTTCTCCCGGTCCGTTCACTTCGTGCAGCGTCACACTGACTCTTCCGAACGGAGTACTCAGCCGGGCCAGCATCAGGAGCCGGCGCGGGTCACGGGAGATCCAGACCGTAGCTTTTCCCTTGCGCACATACAAGCCGTCAAACTTGGCCGTCGGACGCACTTCAAGACCGGGGACGTCCTTGTCGTAATGCGGCAGGTCAATCGGCTTCAGGCCGTAGGTCTGGAGGAACAGATCGTACACTTTTTCATCCGCCATGACCTGATAGGTGGTTTCGCTGTTTTCCTCCAGCTTCACCGACCGCATGAAATACATGAAGCTGAACATATCGCGCATGCCGGGCTGGATGTCGTAGGTCTTTTCCTTGCCGTTCAGCAGATGGACGTAGTGCGCCTTCAGCGTATTGAAATCAAAGGTGGTCACTTCGTGGCAGCGGTAGTTCCGCTCCCTCACATTCCGCTCGTAGCGGATCGGCAGATAGGTCTCCGGATCAATCAGGCTTTCGTGGAAATCATCCACCTTGCAGATGTGGTCAAAAAACGGATAGCTCTTGGTGTACAGCCGCAGCGCCAGCACGTCGCGGCCTTCATAGGTATCCATTTCGGTAACGGCCCGCGCCCACGCCACCGGAATCGCGTTCCATGTGATGGAGTAAATCAGTTCCTCGCCGACAAAAAACGGCAGCTCCTTCGCAGGCGCAGCGGCGCACAACAGAAACAGACCGGTCAGGATGGATCCAAAACGTTTCACCGGATTCAACCTTCCCGAATCAACTTGCGGCAGATGACGCCGGCTTCTTTGAACAGCGCCCGGGCCTGATCATTGAAATGGTATTCGTGTTCATAAACCACTTCGGCAATCCCGGCGTTAATAATCATCTTCGTGCACATCAGACACGGACTCATCGTGCAGTAGAGAATCCCGTCTTTCACGGCAATCCCGTGATAGGCCGCCTGAACAATCGCGTTCTCTTCGGCATGACAGCAGATGCAGTCGCCCAGCGAATGACCGGACGGCGCGTCCGAATTACAGCGCGCGCAGCCGCCTTCGTCGCAGTTGGTAATTCCGCGCGGCGTGCCGTTATAGCCGGTCGAAACAATCCGCCGGTCGCGCACAATCACCGCCGCCACCTGCCGCCGCGAGCAGTTGCCCCGCCGCGACACCACATGGGCGATATCCATAAAATAGTCATCCCAGCCGGGACGTTTGTGTTTACTCATGCGGCGCATCCTATTTCATAACCCCGCAAGATTCAACCGTTTCGGCAGCAAACGCCAAAGGGATTTTATGCCGCAAAGCGCGCAGAGAATTCCCATCCCGCTCCATATCTTTTGGGGGCTTGGTTTTCTTCACGGCCTCCTGTAAAAACAGTCTGACGAAAGGATTCCTCATGAAATTCATCGAGTTGGCAGAGAAACGATGCAGCATCCGCTCGTATACACCGGCTCCGGTTTCCGATGAGCAGCTCAACGAAGTGCTGGAAGCCGGACGGCTTGCTCCGACCGCCTGTAATCTCCAGCCGTTCCAGTTCGTGGTCGTACGCAAAAAGGAAAATCTCGCCGCGCTGGCGGCCGGCTATCCGGCCCCGTGGTTCGCCGAAGCGCCGGTTGTGATCGCCATCTGCATCCAGCCGTCCAAAGCCTGGAAGCGGTCACGCCACGACGACCGCTGCCTCATTGATGTGGACGGCGCGATCGCCGCCGACCACATGACGCTGGCCGCCGCCGATCTTGGACTCGGTACCTGCTGGGTCGGCGCGTTCGATCCGAAGATTGTCCGTAAAGTGCTCGGCGTACCGCGTACCGTTGAGCCGCTGGTTATGCTGACACTCGGGCATCCGAACGAAAAAGGCCGCCCGAAAATCCGCCAGCCGCTTGAAAAAATGATCCGGCATGAAACATGGAAAAACGGATGATTCTGCGCCCGGTTCTTCTGGTTATCATTTTGTACCTCTGCGCTGTCCTCTGGATGTGGCTGAGACAGGAACGCTATCTGTTTCTGCCAAAACATTATGATCCCCAGCCGGAATTCGAACGCTTCCGCTGGGACAGAGAAATCAGCGGTATCCGGCATCAGGGCTGGTTCCTCGACAAAGGCTCCGCCACCACAGTGATTTATCACGGCGGTAACGCCGAAGACCTCGCGGGCCACTGCCAGGTCATGTGGGACGGTCTCGACGCCAACGCCCTGCTCGTCAATTACCGCGGCTACGGCCAAAGCGAAGGCGCGCCCGGCGAAAAAGAAATGGTCGCCGACGCCATTGCAATCTTCGACCTGTTCTGCGCGGAGAAAAATATCGCTCCGTCAAATATCTTCCTGATGGGCCGCAGCCTCGGCAGCGGCGTCGCCATCCAGGTGGCCGCCGCGCGGCCGCAGGCGGCCGGCCTGATTCTGGTGACACCGTATGAAAGCATCGAGGCCATGGCGCGCTTCCGCTATCCGTGGCTCCCGGCCAAAGGCATCATGCGCCATCCGTTCCACGCCATTAAGTTCGCGCCGGAAATCAAGATGCCCGCGCTGGTTCTGCTGGCGGAGTTCGACGAGGTGATTCCGGTCGAAACCGGCCGGAAACTCGGCGAGGCGCTGGGCGGCCCGAAAGAAATCATCACCCTGCCGATGGGTCACATGGACATCAACGAACACCCCGGTTATTACGGCGCCATCAACCGCTTCATCAACCCGCCGGGGCTCAGACCGGAGCTTCAGTAGCCGCGGCTTTTATACCACTTCCGGATGCCGCGCAGCTTGAGCGCATGCTTCAGCTTCATGGCCGGCGTCATGTGGTCGATCAGCAGAACGCCGTTGAGATGATCGAGTTCGTGCTGAATGGCGCGGGCCAGCAGCCCCTTGGCGTTGAGCACCTGCGTATGGCCTTCGCGGTCGAGATAGCGCAAAACCACTTCGGAGGGACGCTCCACCGGAACATAGAGCTTCGGAAAACTCAGGCAGCCCTCTTCGGCAATCGCGGTCTCCTCCGATTCGCCGATGATTTCCGGGTTGATGAAAGCCTGCGGCATGCTGACGCCCGGATTGTTCGGCAGACCCTGCTCGTTTTTGTCAGCATCGGCCGGCACATCGAGTACAAAAATCGCTTCGGTATGCCCGATCTGTTCGGCGGCCAGCCCGATGCCGTCCTGCGCGTACATGACGCCGAGCATACGATCGGCCAGCGTGCGGATTTCCGCCGTAACCTCTTTGACGGGCTCCGACTTTTTGCGCAGCACCGGATTTCCATAAACACAAATGGGACTCGCCATTTTTCTCTCCTCAACCTGTTACAAAGCGCGTATTTGTAACGCATGGACATTGTTTTCTCAACGTTTAACGCCCGCTATTCCCACACCGCGCTCGCCCTGCGCTGCCTGCGGGCCAACCTCGGCGGACTGCACGACCGCTCGGTGATCGTTGAGTTCGACAACCGGCTCTCGCCGCAGGCCGCCGCCGAGAAACTGCTGGAGCACAACCCCAAAATCATCCTCTTCAGCATCTACATCTGGAACCTCATCGTCACCTACGAAACAATGACCCTCCTGCGCGCACTCCGGCCCGGACTGAAAATTATCATCGGCGGACCGGAAGTCAGTTACGAATACCACGACTCGCTGACCGTCCAGCTGGCCGATCATCTGGTCTGCGGCGAAGGAGAAAGCGTCATCGAAGAGCTGTGCCGAACGCTTCTGGATGAACAAGGCCGGCTGGAAGCCGGCGATACATCCTCCGTACCGCCGGCTTCCAGCCGGCCCTGCCCCGATTCTGTACCGCCGGCTTCCAGCCGGCCTTGTCTCGACTCCGTACCGCCGGCTTCCAGCCGGCCTCGCTTTAACTCTTTTCAGGAGGTTCACCAGTCCCAACGTAAAAACCTCCCGCACTGGACACAGTCCGGCAGCACATATTTCGTCACCTTCCGTCTCGCCGACTCCATTGCCAAATCGCGCATCAATGAATACAAAGAACTGCGCGACAAATGGAAGGCACACCACCTTCCTCCCTACACCGAAAGCGAACAGGCGCAATTTGACGAACTCTTTTCGGAGAGGGTCAACAGCTGGCTGGATGAAGGTGCCGGAGCGTGCATTCTCGGCAAACCTGAAATCTCACAAATCGTCGCCGACACGCTGACTCATTTCGAAGACGAACGGTACGAACTCGATGAATGGGTCGTCATGCCCAACCACGTACACGTGCTGGTGACACCGCGGCCCGGATTTGAACTTGCATCCATATTGCACTCGTGGAAGTCCTATTCGGCGCAACAGATCAACCAGCGCCTCAAAAAAAGCGAACCGGTCTGGAAACATGAAAGCTATGACCACATTGTCCGCGATCAGGAGGAACTGATCCGCATCCGAAAATACATCCGGGACAATCCTGCGAAAGCCGGGATTCACGTTACACACTCCGGAAGCGGACAAGGCCGGCTGGAAGCCGGCGATACATCCTCCGTACCGCCGGCTTCCAGCCGGCCTTGCCCAGATTCTGTACCGCCGGCTTCCAGTCTGCCGAAAGTCATCCACGCTCAGCCTGCCGACCTCAAACAGATCGCCCTGCCGTACGACGAATACACCGACGAAGACATCGCTCACCGCCGCATCTATGTCGAAACGTCGCGCGGCTGCCCCTTCAAGTGCGAATACTGCCTCTCCTCACTGGAAGCGGACGTCCGCTTTTTCCCGCCCGACCGGATCTTCCCGGCCTTCGAAAAACTGATCGGGCGCGGCGTGCGGATCTTCAAATTCCTCGACCGCAGCTTCAACATCAACACCGCCCACGCCGCCGCCGTCCTGCGCTTCTTTCTCGAAAACCGGCGCGACGGGATGATGCTCCACCTCGAATGGGAACCCGAACGCCTTCCGCCGGCCCTTGAAAAACTGATGACCGAGGCGCCGGCAGGCTTCCTGCAACTCGAAGTCGGCGTACAAACCTTCAATCCCGAGGTCGCCGCGCGAATTGACCGCCGCCTCGACGCCGAAAAAGTCGAAGCGCACATCCGCACACTCGCCGCCCTGCCGTCCGTTCATCTGCACGCCGACCTGATAGCCGGACTGCCGGGCGAAACGCTGGCAAGCATCGCGGCAGGCTTCGACCGCCTGCACGCCTGCGGCCCCGACGAAATCCAGCTCGGCATCCTCAAAAAACTGCGCGGCGCGCCGATTGCAAAACACGATGTTGAATGGCAAATGGTCTACAACACCTCCCCGCCCTACGACGTCCTGCAAACCGCCACCCTCAGCTTTGTCGAACTCCAGCAGATCCGCCGCTTCGCGCGCTTCTGGGACATCACCGTCAACAACGGACGTTTCCCGCACGCGGCACCGCTCATCTGGCAGAACCAGCCCTCCGTCTTCGCTTCGTTTATGGAGTGGAGCGAATGGATTTATCAGCAGACACACGCCACCTTCGGCTTCACTCCAACGCGCCTCGCGCAATGCATGGAAGAATTTTTGACAGAACAGCGCGGACTCAGCGCAAAAACCGTCCGCCACGCGATCGAAGCCGACCTCGCCCGCCAGTCCGCCGGAGCCAAAGGCATGGAACGGCAAACGCGGAAGAAGTGAAAGGTGGAACGCGACCTCCGGGCGCGTTCAAGCGTGCGCGGAGCGCCCGCTCCACCTTGCAAAAACATCACCCGCTTAAACTCTTTTCCAACCCCTTTCTTTCAGCTATTTTCCGGTCTTGAAACCGCAGAATATTCTGCCTGATAAACAGTTTGGTAAGGGAAATATGAAAAAACAAAAAGGAAAAACTTTCGCAATCATCGGAACCATATGTTCATGCGGCCCATTGGTTGGATTAATCGGAACTGTTATCGCAATGCTCTCCGCCTTTCAAACGATAGGAAGCGAAAGTAAAGGTTCTCCTGAAGCTCTGGCGAATGACATAGACATTCACTTGATATCAACAGCCATCGGATTGTGTCTCGGAATTCTCGGTATTGTTTTAATACTGATTGCACTTTTGGGTTCAAAATACAGAGCGCCTTGGTTCTTTTGGGTCCTCTGTGTTTTATCTGCGCTTTGGATGACAGGTTTCCCTGTTGGCACAATTGCCGGTATCGGACTATTGATCTATTTACTGAGAAACAAAGCCGAATTCAAAAAAGAACAGTCAACTAACAACTCAAGTAAGCCTACGTGTTTTTCACCCGTCGAATAGACAAATACTCCACGAAACTCCTTTTGCACGTTAAAAAATGAACCTACCACGCATCATCGGAATAGTTGGCGCATCGGGATCGGGTAAGACCACGGTCGCGCAGGAG
>DAONGM010000088.1:0-7574 GCA_035404105.1 Pontiellaceae bacterium | reverse complement strand
AAAGCGAGTACGGCAAAGAAGCCGGCTTCCGCTCCGGCAGCAGCGGAATCGGCAAAGAAAACCGTAAACGTCATTTCACGCGATCCGTACTACGGTGCTGTTGTGATTGATGCGTCAACCGGTGCGATTCTTCAAGAAGACCATGCATCTGCAGTGGCCTATCCGGCCAGCATGGTGAAGCTGATGAATCTGTTTCTGATTCTTGATGATGTAAAAGCCGGCAAGCTTCGTCTGGATGAACCGGTGACAGTGACTCGCGAGGTGTCAAAAATCGGCGGCCGGCAGGTCTGGTTGAAGGAAGGCGAAGTTTTCCCGCTTGAAGAACTGATTTATGCAATGATGATTCACTCGGCCAATGATGCAGCGGCGGCTTTGGCGATTCGCGCTTCCGGCAGCTGCGATGCTCACGCGGCGCGGATGAGCGCCAAAGCGCGCGAGCTTGGCTTGCGCAATACGGTTTTTCACAGCGTACACGGTCTTCCTCCGGGGCCGGGGCAGGCGGTCGATGCAAGCTCGTCACTGGATATGGCCATGCTGGCCAAGGTGTTGCTGGAGGTGCATCCTGAAACGCTGAAGTATACTTCAATTTCCACCCGTCCGTTCCGCGAAGGAAATCCGGTACAGCTGACGAGCTCCAATCATCTGCTTGGCAAGGTGCCGGGATGCGACGGGCTCAAAACGGGTTATTTTTACGCCGGCGGATTTTCCATTACGGCCACCGCGCAACGTGAAGGTCGCCGCGTGATCGCGGTCGTTCTGGGCTCAAAGGATAAAAACGTACGCGATGCCAAAGCCGCTGAACTGATTGAAAAAGGATTCACGCGCCTCCCGCCGCTGCCGCCTCCGCCTGTTATCGAGCCGGAACCTGAAGTTCCTGTTGTTCCTGTCACAGTGGAGAAAAAACACAGCATCGTTCTGCCTGTACTCGGCGCGGCCGTGCTTGTCGGCGGACTGGTACTGTTTCTCCGCCGCCGGAAAAAAGGATAAACGTTACTGTTTCTCCAGAACCGGATAGCCAACGAGTGCAACCAGACGCTTCGTGAGCGATTGCATCCGTTTGCCGCTGTCACACGCCAGGTCGAGAAGATCAATCTGAATTTCCTTCTCGGCGTGGCGCCGGGAGGCCTCGACGGCGGCGTTGACAACAGTGAGCGGCTGGAGCATGGCCAGCGTCAGCTTGGATACTTCAACCATCAATTCTTCACGGTTCAAAAATTCAGCGTGATCTTCAACGGTTACCGGATTGCGTTTGCGCAGTTCAATCTGGCCTTCAAGTTCCTGAATGCGGGACTCAATGCGGTCTGTATAGGAGGTGAATCCGTCGCGCGTGGTATTGACGGCGGCCTGAATCTGAACGGGATCGCTGTTTTCAAGCTGCATCAATCCTTCCAGCTTTTCGAGAACAACGGCCAGTGCGCTCATGTCCAAACCGTTAACGCCTGACAAACCGGTTTCTGTATTTTCAGTTTCAACTCCGGCCTTAACCGTCAACCTCTGCCAGTCTTTGAGCGGAATATCCGCAGCCCCTGGAAATTCGCGGGCTTTTTCTGCGCCGTGTTTCTGAATATTTTCGATCAGTTTTTCTTCCACTTTATCCAGTTTGCGCCGCTGGTCGAAGTAGTGGGCCGTGAGTACTTCAAACTGCTGTTCTTCTTCCATTTCACGGATGGCGTCAAAGATACGGCGGTCAATCTCAGGATGTCCTGCTCCGACCACAGCGTGGATTTTATCCAGTACGGTTTTTTCCAGCAGCATCATCGTTTTGGTCAGATTCACTTTTCCCTGAGTGGTCTGGAATTCAGCTGCGTTGCGCAATCCCTCAAAGGTACGGCGCAGACAGCCGACCATAATATCCGCGAGTGATTCACCGTCCTGAGTGACACCGGACGACTGCCGGATGGCTGCAGCATCCAGAATCATCTGTCCCAACCGCTCGGGGTCGGAGAGCATCTTCTTGATTTCGCTAGAAGCGTCGGGATTGGCAGATTCACCTTTTAGAAAGGCAAGGATCTGGCTGACCTTCGCCGGAGAGATGTCATCTGCATTTGAATCCGTACGCCCGCTTTTCTCCCGCGCGCCTCTTCCGGTTTTCTGTTCTCCTTCGCGCAATGCGACGTATTTGACGTCCGTCATTTCGATATGATCCAGTCCCGCGCCGGCAAGCGTTTCCTTCATTTGCAAATCACTGGTTGTGCAGAGCGCCGTGAGCAGTTTTTTCAGCTCGATGCGGGTCAACCCCCGGCTGAGTGCAAGATGAGAGACCTTCATGGCGATCAGTCGCTTTTCGAGCGTGCGGATCGGTACATCACGCGCAACGGCCGGTTCTTCGTTAACCGTCAAGGTGCCGTTGAATGTGCCGACTGAAATTGATTTTCGATTTTTTAAAGCCGTCTGAAGGTCCTCAAAGGCCTTGTCGACGATCAGTTCAACAGAAGGATGGTTGATGCCGTAAACCGAGACGGTGCCCAAACCTTTTCCCAGTGAAATAAGAACTGAGCGGAGTTCATCGGGAATTTCTTTGCCGTGCGATGAGGGGCCTGTAACTGTCTGCTCCATAATAAACTCTCCTTGCCACGGTACTCTAATGCCAACGAGGACTTCTTCCCAGTGTAAAAATAAAAAGCTCACCGGTGAAGGTGAGCTTTACGAGCCGGTGGAAGCCGGGCTTAACCCAGCATTTCCCTGGCGGTTTTATAGATGTTTTCCACCGTGAACCCGAACTCTTTTGCCAGCGTACCGGCCGGCGCGGAAGCACCGAAATGATTGATGCCGATCACGCGTCCCTGTGCTCCGGTGTATTTCTCCCAGCCTTGTGTCGCGCCGGTTTCAACCGCCAGACGGCAGGTGCAGGCAGGCGGGAATACTGATGCTTTGTAATCGGCATCCTGAGCCTCGAACAGCTCCCAGCTCGGGAAGCTGACAACGCGCACGGTTTTGCCTTCCGCCGCCAGTTTCCTGCCGGCTTCAAGCGCAATGGAAACTTCGGAACCGCCGGCGATGAGAACAATATCGTGGCCGCTCTTTGCGCTTTCCCAGATGGTATACGCGCCTTTCTTAAGACCGCATGCCGGAGCCAGTTCCTTGCGGTCAAAGATCGGCAGATTCTGGCGGGTCAGCAGCAGGGCGGTCGGCCCTTTTTTGTTTTCAAGCGCGGCGATCCACGCACACTTGGTTTCGGTGGCGTCGGACGGGCGGATGACGGTCATGTTGGGAATAATCCGCATGCTCATCAGCGTTTCAATCGGCTGGTGAGTCGGGCCGTCTTCGCCGACATAGAAGCTGTCGTGCGTGTAAACGTAGATGACCGGCAGGTTCATTAGTGCAGCGAGACGCATGGCCGGGCGCACAAAATCGGCAAAGACCAGGAAGGTGGCCCCGTAGATGCGGAAACCGCCGTGCAGCTGGACGCCATTCATTACAGCGCCCATGCCCAGTTCGCGCACTCCGAAGTGAAAGTTCCGGCCTTTGAAGGATTTTCTGCTGATGTCGCCCAAATCTTTCAGATAGGTATTATTGCTCGGTGCAAGGTCAGCTGACCCGCCGACGAGATGCGGAACCGCTTTGGCGAGATCCTGGAGCACCTTGCCGGAAGCGGCGCGGGTGGCAATCGATCCGCCGGCTTCGAAGCCGGCGATTTTTTTGGCGAGGTTGGCCGGGAGTTCGCCGTTCTGACAGGCGATCCACTCCTTGGCTTTTTTCGGTTTGGCCTGTTCAAAGGCGGTGAAAGCCGCGTTCCAGTCTGCTTCGATTGCGGCGTTCTTTTTCGCGACGTCGGCAAAGGCAGCGCGCACTTCCGCGGGAACAAAAAACTTTTCGGGCGAGATGCCGAGCGCGGCTTTGGTGAGTTTTACTTCTTCTTCTCCGAGCGGTGCGCCGTGGCAGTCGTGCGAGCCCGCTTTATTCGGCGAGCCGAACCCGATCGTGGTGTTACAGATAATGACCGACGGTTTGCGCGTTTGCGCCTGTGCAGCTTTGGTGGCGGCGGCAATTTCGTCCGTGTTGTGTCCGTTGATTTCCTGAACGTGCCAGCCGTAGGCTGTCATGCGTTTTTTGACATCGTCGGTGTAGGTGATATGCGTGTCGCCTTCGATGCTGATGAAGTTCTGGTCGTAGAACACGATCAGTTTGCCCAGTCCGAGGTTGCCTGCCATCGAGAATACTTCGTGCGAAACGCCTTCCATGAACTCGCCTTCGCTGGCGAACACATAGGTGAAGTGATCGACCAGTTTATGAGCCTTGCTGTTGAAGCGCGCTGCCAGCATTTTTTCGGCGATTGCCATACCGACCGCGTTGCCGCAGCCCTGACCGAGCGGGCCGGTGGTGGTTTCGACACCGGCAGTATGACCATACTCCGGATGGCCGGGAGTTTTACTTCCCCACTGGCGGAAGCGTTTCAGTTCGTCGATCGGCAGATTGTAACCGGCGAGGTGCAGCAGGCTGTAAATCAGCATCGAGCCGTGGCCTGCGGAGAGAATAAAGCGGTCGCGGTCCGCCCACTGCGGATTCTGCGGATTGTATTTAAGGAACTGTGTCCAGACAACCGCCGCGACATCCGCCATACCTAAGGGGAGCCCGGGATGGCCTGAATTGGCGGCCTGCACACCGTCCATTGAAAGTCCGCGAATTGTATTGGCAATCAGCTTGAGATCCATTTTTGCTCCTTTTGGTCGTTTAATCCGGCGATATTCCTCTAAAATCCTCGCGAACTTAGCGAAAACCATGTCCAATGACTAATAGGAATTGAATGAATTTTGAAACGAAAGAGAACCGAAAGCCGGCCGCATGATTGATTTACATTCACACTCGATTTTTTCCGACGGTTCCAGCAGTCCGGAAGAACTGATTGCACTGGCGGAACAGGGCGGACTGACCGCGCTGGCGCTGACCGATCACGACACCACCGACGGGCTGGTTCGTTTCATGGACGCCGGCCGGAACACGTCTGTTCAGACGGTCGCCGGCATCGAACTCAGCGCGGAATTCGGCGAAGTCACTTTCCATATTCTCGGCTACCTTTTCGATTCTGCGCATGAGGAATTGCAGACCGCACTCAAATGGGTGCGGGAAGGGCGCACCGAGCGGAATGTCCGGATATTGGAAAAGCTCAATCGCCTGGGCTACAATCTTACTCACGACGACGTTCGCAAACATGCCGGCGACGAGTTGGTCGGCCGTCCGCATTTCGCAGCGGCGCTGATCGAAAAAGGGCACTTTAAACACAAAGACAAAATTTTTCAGCAGCTGCTCGGCAAAGGCAAAGCCGCGTATGCGGAACGGCGGCGGCTTACACCCGAAGCATGTGTTGAGATCATCCGCAAAGCGGGCGGCGTACCGGTTATTGCGCATCCGGGACAGATGAAACTCACCTCGCGCAACCTGCGCCGGCTCGTCAAAAAACTGAAAGAACACGGCCTTGGCGGAATCGAAGTCTGGCATCCGATTCACCATCCGCATCAGGTCGTTTCCTACCTGAGCATCTGCGAAGATTTTGATCTCGTCGCCACCGGCGGCAGTGATTTCCACGGCAGTCTCACGCCGGACCTCACGCTCGGCCGAGGCTTCGGCGACCTCGACATTCCGGCTTCGGCACTCGAAAATCTGCGCAACCGCATATGAAAGTTGTCATTGCAGAAAAACCGTCCGTCGCCCGCGAACTCGCGGCGGTGCTGAATATCACGACGAAAAAGAACGGTTATATTGAAGGGCGCGGTTGCGCGATCACCTGGGCGTTCGGGCATCTGGTGGCTTTGCAGGAACCGGGCGACTATGATTCGGCGCTGAAACGCTGGTCGCTGGAATCGCTTCCGTTTATTCCGGACGAATTTAAATTAAAGCTGATCGGCAACCGCGGTGTGGACGAGCAGTTTCAGGTGATTAAAACCCTGTGCGAGCAGGCGGAAGAAATTGTCTGCGCGACCGACGCCGGGCGGGAAGGGGAGTTGATTTTCCGCTACATCCTCGCGCTGAGCGGCTGCGAACAGAAACCGATCCGCCGCCTCTGGCTCAACTCGCTTACGCCCGACGCCATCAAAGAGGCCTTCAAAAATCTGAAGGACGGACACGACTACGATCCGCTCTATGCCGCGGCGCGCTGCCGCAGCGAGTCCGACTGGATTGTCGGCCTCAATGCCACGCGCTATTACACGGTCCGGCACGGCCGCTTCGGCGGCGGAACCGACCGCGTACTCTGGAGTATCGGCCGCGTGCAGACGCCGGTGCTGGCGATGATTGTCGGGCGCGACGACGCCATTGATCAGTTCCGCTCGCAACCGTTCTGGGAGCTGACAACGAAGTATCGCGAGGTGATGTTCAAGTACACCGGCAAACGCTTTGAAAAACCGGAACTTGCGCAGGTTCTGCTCGAAAAAATCACCGGCCAGCCGTTTGAAGTGACCGGCATCGACGGCAAAGAAAAAAAAGAACCGCCGCCGCAGCTTTTCGACCTCACCACGCTTCAGCGCGATGTAAACAAAGCGCACGGACTTTCCGCCGCCGACACACTGGCTGCCACACAGAATCTCTATGAATCCAAGCTGGTTACCTATCCGCGAACCGACTCGCGCTATCTCAACAAGGACATGAAGCCGCGCATTCCGCAGATTCTGGAACAGCTCAAAGCAATCCGCGCCGAACAGATCGCGCCGCTCAACCTCGCCAAACTTCCGTTCACCAGCCGGATCATTGACGACAAAAAGGTGACCGACCACCACGCCATCATTCCCACCGGCGTCGAGCCGCGCGGCCTCGGCGCAAACGAACAGCTGGTTTATGACGCAATCGTCACGCAGTTCATCGCCGCCTTCTATCCCGCCTGTTTGAAGACGCTCACCACCGTGGATGGCGTCAGCAACGAGGTTCCCTTTCAGACGAAAGGCACACAGATTATTGAACCCGGCTGGACGGCGCTGTTTCCGAAGAAAAAAAAGAAAGCAGACGACGAAGAGGATGATCAAACGCTGCCTGCTTTTGAAAAAGGCGAAACCGGTCCGCACGAACCGTCAGTCCGTGAAGGGAAAACCAATCCGCCGAAACACTTCACCGAGAACTCCCTGCTCGGCGCGATGGAAGCCGCCGGAAAATTTGTTGAAGACGACGCCTTGCGCGAAGCGCTCAAAGAGCGCGGCATCGGAACGCCCGCTACCCGCGCGGCAATCATCGAAACGCTGCTTTCCCGCAACTATATCCGGCGCGAGAAAAAACTGCTGCTGGCCACCGATATGGGACGCTGCCTGATCGCGCTGATTCGTGATCCGCTGCTCAAGTCGCCTGAAATGACCGGCGAGTGGGAAGAAAAGCTCAAACAGATCGAACGGCAGAAGCTGGATGCCGGTGAATTTATGAGCGGCATCTGCAGCTACATCCGCGGACTGATTCAAACCGGCGCCTCCGGACGGCTGGACGCTTCGCGGATGGGCAGCTGCCCGCTGTGCGGCAAAGAGGTCATCAAAGGCCGCACGGCCTACGGCTGTTCCGGCTGGAAAGAAGGCTGTGCGTATGTTCTGTCGCCGGATTATAAAGGCCTGTCGCTAACGCCGAACCAGATTCAGGTTTTGCTGCAACTGCACATCCTGCCG
>DAONGM010000087.1:5133-7578 GCA_035404105.1 Pontiellaceae bacterium | reverse complement strand
ATCCCGTCGGACGTTCTTCGCGGCTTGGCGGCCGAGGTCGCCGGCGTGGACGGCGGGGTGCGCGGGCGGCGCGCCGACAGTCGGTTACAGTTCATTCGCCGCTTTAGGCGTCAGCGGTGCGGGCTGGATTTCATCCATTAGCGGCCCGTATTTGGCAAGCAGCGCCGCCGAGACCGCGACCGTGTCGCCGGCCGGGGCGGAGCGGAGGGGCGAGCGCCCGTTGATCCATTTCACCTCGAAGGCCGCTCGGTCTTTGGCGTACTTATCCATGCTGAACTTTTCGGTTCCCTCGAGATCGTTGGTCAACGCTTTCACAAACAGGCTCCACCGGGTGTAGTAATACTCGCCCAGGAGCCCGCTCCATTCCCGGCTTGCGTAGTCACTGAGAGCGGTGTTCGGATTGGGCAGCCACGTTGTGAGGAGCAGTCTGGCGTTGCGGTCAAGATAGGTCTTTTCATCTTCCGTGCCGCCCCATTGCAGCGCATCGGCCACCCATTTGCCCATCAGCCATTCGCGGCGGGTTGCGGTCAGCGTCTCAAGATCCCCGATGATTCCCAGCAGCGTGGCGGATTGTTTTTTGAACCCCTCCAGATCCCGCGCTTTGTATGCGTCCGACAGTCTGTCGTAGACATCCCGCGCGAGATTGCACAGCGACTGTCTTGCGACGTCCGCCAGATCGAATCGGTAGGTGTCAGCCGCCCCCAGATCGGTCGAGGCCGCCTGCATTTTCTTCCAGGCGGAATAGAGTTTGTGTTTCGGATAGAGGATTTTCGAGCCCGAGCTCCATTTGCGGCCTTTGATATTCGGATCCAGTCTTGGGGCCGCCACAATCACGGAGCTGACAGGGCTCTGTCCGGAGGTTATGGCATAGTTGCTTTGCAGCATCAGGTTCCAAGCCTCGGCAGCGCTGGGGTTCGCTTTGCCGTAACGGGAGTGTATGTAATTACGAACCCACGCCTCGATGTCCGCCGGAGCGCCGCGCCAGCCCATCTCGGTCATCAATTCGTATACGACCGGATTCTGTTGGGTTCCTTCCGGAACAATGGCGAGGCCTGTCAGCGCGCCTCTGCCGCTGTCCGAAAATACAGTGGCGATGTCTTTGGCCATTCGCGGCAGATTGCCCTCCATCCCGATGTTGCCGCCGAAGTTGTGAAGCAGGCTCCACACCCACGGCGTTCCGTCATAGCCTTGGCATTTGGGCCAGAACGGCATGTTGTCGCAGTACAGATCGAGCGCCAGAGTCCTGGACTTGTTGCCGGCATCGAACATTTCCTTATTGGAGGTCTGCCAGCACTGCTTGACGACGATGGCGTTCGGGTCGAATTTCAGGATGATCTCCTGAATCGCTTTATACGCATCGCCCCGCTTCATATCTCCCGGCTTCCCGCCTTCGTGAAACGGGTCCGCCGCAAACATCCGGCACTCCCCGAACAGTTTGCGCTGCTCCTCCAGGAAGGCGATGGCGATCGGCTCAAAGCGCGGGTCCTTGATGTGCAGCATATCGGGTCTCCGGTTGCCGCCGGCCCAGCCGCCCTGTGCCACGATCCGGGCGTCAGGGTATTTCTCTTTGAACCCTGACGGCAGCATCCCGAAATAACCCTGCAATACAGGTTCAATTCCGAGTTCGCGGCATCGGCTGATGATCTTTCTGCCGAGCTCGACCCGCTTGTCGATCAGGCTTTGCGGCGGCGGCTCCACCCGCTCCATGTTCTGCATGAACTGCCAGGGCTGATAGATCGGGGAGCAGAGCCACTGCCGGATTTCCTCTTTGGTATACCCGAAACGCGCGAACGTATTCTGCCAAACCGCATCCTGGCCCTGGATGATGAGCGCGGTATTGATGCCGTGCAGGGCCAGCCAGTCCAGTTCTCTCTCCCATTGCGCCCAGTCCCACCACACCATCGAATATCCGTGGGTGCAGTAGTTGTAGGCCAGCCGTGTCTGCACCGGCGAGACAACCCGGATTTTCCGGCTCACGGCCGGCAGCACGGCCGGCAGGTTCAGTTGATCGCCGTTCCAGGAGACGTGGCAGCGGCAGAACTCCTTCAGATAATGATAGTAGGCCGATGCGGCGGCAACTCCGCTGCTGCCGCGCAGGACGATCCTGCCCGGTTCGCCCGACTCGATCTCGTAGACATCCTTGCCGTCCGCCGGCGGGATGAACTCGACGGCGAATCTGTCGGCGCATCCCGGCGTCATTCGTTGGATCAGCGCCTTTACAGCCTCCGGTCCGGCGGCTTCGGCCTTCTCCGGCGCGGCGGCCGCGGCAGCCGCCAGCGATATGGATATCATCAACAGACTCAAAAGTTTTATGACCGTTCTCATGCTGGGTTCCCTTTCCGTTCGAAATGCGCCGTGCGGTTTTACTACGGAAGGCCTTCGGGCGCAAAACGGAACACGGAAAAGATCATTCGGCCGTGCCGGTGAGGTGCCGGCCCGGCGGCT
>DAONGM010000087.1:0-5033 GCA_035404105.1 Pontiellaceae bacterium | reverse complement strand
CCGGCGGCTGGTTCCGGAAAAGCTTCGACAGGGCGGGCGTTCCGTGGTTTAACAGCCCGCTTATGTACAAAAAAGGTCAGATGATCGAGACGGAGCTTTTCGATACGGCGGACAAGAACCGCTGCGTCGGCAAGCTGGAGGATGGAATTTGCGTGTTTGTGGAAGGCACCGCCGCCGTCGGCGATACCGTTCGCGCTGAAATTTATAAGACCAAAAAGCGCTATCTGGTCGCCTCGCTGAAGGAAATTCTGAAGTTTTCCGACCGCCGCACCGCGCCGCGCTGTAAGTATTTCGGCCTTTGCGGCGGCTGCAAGTGGCAGCATCTCGACTATTCCGAGCAGCTGCGCGTGAAGCGCAAACAGGTGCTGGACGCGCTCGAACACCTCGGCGGCTTCGAAGGTCCGGAGGTGGCGGACTGCATCCCGGCGGAAGAAATTTTCGGGTACCGCAACAAGATCGACATGGATTTCACCGACCGGCGCTATCTGACCGCCGATGAGATGAATATCCCGGAGGCCGAGCTGAGCAAGCCGCTCGATTTCGCGCTCGGCTTCCACGCGCCGGGCTGTCCGTTTAAGGCGATCGATATCGACCATTGCGACCTCGCCTCGGAAGAGATGAATCTGGCCGTCGAAACCGTCCGCCGCTTCTGCCGCGACCGCAAGCTGTCGATCTACTCGACGTTCACGCACGAAGGCTTCCTGCGCAACCTCGTGGTCCGGCGCGGCGAGCGCACCGGCGAGCTGATGGTGAATCTGATTACGCTGACCCACGATCCGGAGCTGATGCGCGAACTCTGCACCGCGTTGCAGGCCGCGCTCGGCGCCAGGCTGACGACGTTCATCAACGCGACGACCGACCGGAAGAATATGGTGGCGTTCGGCGATCAGGAATATGTGCTGTGCGGCGAAGGCAGCATTAGCGACCGGCTCGGCGAATACACCTACCGCATTTCGCCCAACTCGTTTTTCCAGACCAATACGGTGCAGGCCGAAAAGCTCTATAACGAAATTCTGAAGGCCGCGCGGCTGACCGGCAGCGAAACGGTCTACGACCTGTTTTGCGGAACCGGTTCCATCGCGCTCTTTGCCGCGAAACACTGCGGCAAGGTGCTGGGGATCGAGCTGGTGGAGGCCGCCGTGGCCGACGCCCGGAAGAATGCGCAGGAGCACGGCGCGGCGAACTGCTCGTTCCGGCAGATGGATCTGATGCATTTCGGCAAAATCCGCGCGGAGCTGGAAGCGTTCGGCCTGCCGGACGTTGTCATCACCGATCCGCCGCGGGCGGGCATGCACCCCAAAGCGGTGGAAATGCTGCGCGAGCTGGCGCCGCCGGTGGTCATTTATGTCAGCTGCAACCCGGCTTCGCTGGCGCGCGACGGACAGCTGCTGTGCGAGGGTGGACTCTACCGGCTCATCAGTACGCAGCCGGTCGATCTGTTCCCTCAGACCAACCACGTCGAAAGCGTCGCCCGCTTCGAGCGGGTCAGCTAAGCGCCGCTATTTCATTTTCGACTTCAGTTTGATTCTTTTACCGTCAACCGTGAAGTTGCCGCGGCCCAGATGATGAATCGTCCGCGGGTTTTTCACGTCCGGGTCGATCCACGCTTTGACGACTTGCAGAATGAACAGGCAGTACTTATCCACCATGCCGGTGTCGATTACCCGGCACTCGAGATTGGCGAAGCATTCTTTGATGAGCGGGGCTCCGGCGGTTGAAGCGGGCAGGGGCGTGAGTCCGAACTTTTTAAACTTGTCGGTTTTCGCTCCGGACGTATTGCCGCAGCCGGCAACCTTTTCAGCAATCTCCACGGAGGGAATGTTGATGACGCATTCGCCGGTGGCTTTCAGCAGGCCGAAGGAATAGCTCCGGTCGCTGATGACGCAGCCGATCAGCGGCGGCTCAAATTCCATCATGGTCTGCCAGGACATGGTCATGATGTTGGCGCGCCCGTCGCGGGCGGTTGTGACCAGGACGACCGGCCCCGGCTCAAGCAGTCCGTAGACCTTGGACAGCGGGAAGGATTTTCTAGCCATGCGGAACCTCCTTGCTTTACAGCTGTTAAGCGTCAGCTCCGGAGGTATTTAATGTCCTGAGCGGGAGGAAAGCAAACCGTTTGAAGCCGGTAGTCCGGACGGACAGATCCGCGATGTTCGCTTGGCGGCGAAACCGGACGCAAAATGCAGTAAAGCGTTGAAATCGGGAACTCTCCGTTGCATTCTGCTGGCGGTTTTTTCCGCCGGACCGGAAAAACGTATGAAGTTCAGCGCCGGTTTAAAAATTTTGGTCAGGAAAGCAGAGTTTCGGGGGTTTCCGATGGTTTGGAAAAAAGAGTTTCAGTTTGTGGCGCTGGCGCTTCTGCTGAGTGCTGCGGGCGGCTATGCGGAAACGAATCAGACGGCTGCTGCTGATGATAAACATCCGGCAGCCTGCCCGCATTGCGGTTTTACGCCGACCAATCCGGTGGCGGCGGCCGGTTCGACGGTGACCAATCGGGCGTCGACGAACGACTGGAAGTCCAGTGTGTACGGCGGGTTTGCCGCGAAAAGCGGTAATACGGTGGAGCGGTCGTACAATTACGGGGCGGATCTGCAGCGGGTCGGCAAAATTTATCGCGGCACCCTGCAGGCGGATGGGCGCTACAGCCGGACCGAAGATCAGGTGACAACCTCAAAGTCCGAAGCCTCCGGCGAACTCCGCCGGATGCTGGACGAACACTGGTTCGCCTACGGCGTGCTTTCAGCGACGCATGATGACCTCAAGGATCTTTCGTACCGCGTCAAAACCGGTCCGGGTATCGGCTATTATTTCGTCGACTCCAAAGAGCTGACGGCGGATGTCAGCTCCGGTCCGCTCTATGTACATGAAAAGACCGCGGACGGTGCGAGCGGTTATCTGGCGTGGCGCTTTGCGCAGGGGTTCAACTGGCAGATCACCGGCACGTTCCGCGTGTGGACGTTGACCGAGGCGTTTGTGGATACCACGGATACCGCCGCCTACACCATCGCGGCCAAAGCCGGCGTCGAAAGCAAGATCAGCGGCCATTTGAGCCTGGTCGTGATGATCGAAGACGATTATGACAGCCTGCCGGAAACTCAGGATGAGATCGAAAAAAACGACTTTGAAATCAGCACCGGGCTTCGCTATTCCTTTTAGCCCGTCGGAAATGCACCATGACTAAGAAAAGCTACTACGTAACGACACCGATCTATTATGTGAACGACAAGCCGCACATCGGCCATGCCTACACCACCATTCTGGCCGACGTGCTCGCCAGCTATCACCGCCTTCTCGGCACCCCGACCTGGTTCCTGACCGGCACCGACGAACACGGCCAGAAGGTCCAGCAGGCCGCCGATAAAAACGGACTGACGCCGCAGCAGCAGTGCGACCAGACCGTTGTCCGCTTCCAGGAGCTGTGGAAGCGTCTCGAAATCACCAACGACGATTTCATCCGCACCACCGAAGAGCGTCACAAAGTCATCGTTCAGGAAGTGCTGCAGGATCTCTACGACCGCGACGAAATCTACCGCGCGGAATACGAAGGCTGGTACTGCGTCGGCTGCGAGCGCTTCTTCGCCGAAAAAGACCTCGTCGACGGCAACTGCCCGGAGTGCGGGCGCAAAGTCGACGCCATCGTCGAGACCAACTACTTCTTCCGCATGAGCAAATATCAGGAGTGGCTCATCGACTACATCGAAACCCATCCGGAGTTCATCCAGCCCGACTTCCGCGCCAACGAAACCCTCGGCTTCCTCAAAACCAAAAAGCTGCAGGACCTCTGCATCTCGCGCCCGAAATCGCGCCTCGCGTGGGGCATCGAACTGCCGTTCGACAAGGAGTTCGTCACCTATGTCTGGTTCGACGCGCTGCTCAACTACATCTCCGCCATCGGCTACAAACGCGACGACGCCAAATTCAACCAGTGGTGGCCCGCCACGCACCAGCTCATCGGCAAAGACATTCTCACCACGCATACCGTTTACTGGCCGACCATGCTCAAAGCCATGAACGTGCCGCTGCCGAAAACCGTCTTCGCCCACGGCTGGTGGCTCACCGGCCGCACCAAAATGAGCAAGAGCCTCGGCAACGTCGTCAACCCCATGGAAATGGTCGACCGCTACGGCGTCGATGCCTTCCGCTATTTCCTCATCGCCGAAATGACCCTCGGCCAGGACGCCTCCTTCACCGAAGAAGCCTTCATCCGCCGCTACAACAGCGACCTCGCCAATGACCTCGGCAACCTCATGAGCCGCACCGTCAACATGCTGGGCCGCTACTGCGACGGAACGTTTCCGGCACTCGGCAGCGGCGCGCTCGACGGCGCGCCGGAGCAGGAACTTTGGACTGCCGTTCAGCAGGCGGTTGTCGAAATGGAAAGCTCTATCGGCACAATGCACCTCAACGGCGGGCTGGCCGCGGTGCTGGCCGCCGTGCGCAAGGTGAACCAGTATTTTGAAATCAAACAGCCGTGGACGCAGGCCAAAGAAGGGAAGACCGAAGCCGTCGGCGTAACGCTGGCGCTGGCCGCCGAAAGCCTGCGCGTCTGCGCCGCACTGCTCTATCCCGTCATGCCGGAAAAAATGAGCGCGCTGCGCGCCGCCTTCGGCCTCGGCAAGCCGGAACTCAGCCAGCTGCGCACCTTTGGCGTCATCAAAGCCGGAACCGTCATTGGCAATCCCGGCATCCTCTTCCCGCGCGTCGAGGTTGAGAAGGTAGACGAGGCTTCCAGCCTCGTTCAGAATCAGAAGAAAGCTCCTGCTATGAATACAGAACCTGTAAAACCTGAAGGCATCATCACCTACGACGACGTCATGAACGTCAAACTGCGCACCGCCAAAGTGCTGTCGGCTGAAAAAGTCGAAGGCGCGGACAAGCTGCTCAAATTGCAGATTGAAGTCGGCGAAGAAAAGCGCCAGCTCGTCGCGGGCATCGCCTTGCACTACACACCGGAACAGGTCGTCGGCAAAACCATTGTCATCGTCGCCAACCTGAAGCCCGCGAAAATCCGCGGCGTCGAGTCGCAGGGCATG
>DAONGM010000086.1:1751-7615 GCA_035404105.1 Pontiellaceae bacterium | reverse complement strand
TTCAACCGCTTAATAGCGCCAGAATGGCAAATGCCGATAAATTTTGTAGCCGAGGTCCGCGACCTCGGTTTAGACCGCGATCACGGATCGCGGCTACAAAACCATATTCTCGCCTCCTGAACGAGGACATCAAACTTGACCGCCTACCATCTTCCCGCAATAGTTCGATCCATCGGTTCGCAGGATGGAAAGTGTAAAGCGAAGTCGAAATTCACTCAGTAATACTATTAGACACCATGAAATCCAATCAGACAGATTCGTGGCCGTTCGACCAGCCTCGTAATTGCGCCGCCTTCACCATGCGACAGGTCTTGGAAGATTCAGAACCGATACTGTTAGTCTCGCACGATCTGGAGGATCATGGCTGGCAGTTCATCGGCAGCTCCGATGCTTCGGCGGAGGACGCCAGACTCGTTTGTTTAGAGGAAATTATTCGAGTTGACGCAACGGTTCTTGAAGTCGCAGACCTTCCACCAGGTTGGCGGGCTATTCGCAATTCGGTCGATGGAGCTTGGACACGCCTAGAACATTTACCTGCTTCTAAGAAAATATAGAGCTACGAACGTTCAAGCCCGCAGCATCACTTCCGCTTAAGGACGGCACGCCAGCCGGTCGGCTCTTCATAGACCGGCATCTGGACATGGCTGACTTCGCGGGCCTGTTCGATGATGTAGAAGGCGTCGGCGTCCTCTGCTTTGATGAGATCGAGAATCCATTTTACGTCTTTGCGGCGACAGACAATCAGCAGTTCGGTCACCGGCCCGTCGCGGCCTTCGCCCTCGAACGTGGTGACAACCTGCCCAGCGGCGCGCAGCTGCCGGGCAATCGCGCCGCCGGATTTACGGGTGAACGCGCGCAAAGCAACATGGCCCAGCGCGAGTTTCCGCTCCAGCGCAATGCCGACGACGTTTCCGGTGGCAAAGCCAAGTCCGTAAAACAGCGCCAGCACCGGCGCGGTGTGGATCTGTTTTACGATGGCGGAAATGATCGTCACCCAGAGAGTGACTTCCATAAAGCCGAGCGCGAACGCCAGCCGCGTCCGCCCCTGCACGGTGACAATCGTCCGGAGCGTACCGATGGAAACGTCCACGATACGGGCGCAGAAAATCAAAAGCCCGATCAGTAAGATGTGCCAGCTCAAATACAGGCTCCGTTAAAGTGCTAAAAAACCGAAACTGTTGCTGTCGCCATTTAAGCGGGGCAGACATTCCTGTCTGCCCGTCCTGCGCAGACAGGAATGTCTGCGCCACAAACAGAACATTCTTCAGCCGTGATTGGTGGCGTCGATAACTTCCAGAATCGCCGGAATTTTTTCTTTGAGAAGGCGTTCGATTCCGTTTTTCATCGTCATCCGTGCGCCCATGCAGCCGCGGCATCCGCCCTGCAGTTCGATGTAAACCTTGGCATCTTTAACCGTGGCAACCTTCGCGCCGCCGCCGTGACCGGCCAGCGCCGGATTGATTTCTTCATCCATGATTTTCTCTACGGCTTCGAGTATTTCAGCATCATTCATGATTCATTTCCTCTCTTTGAATAAAACGTAATCCATTGCCCGGCGGTTGTCAAAAGATGCCGCCGCCCCGGCTCTCACAGCTCTTCCTCGACCAGCCGGACCGGTTTCTGCGGGTGGCGGGTCTTTTTATGGTATTTCCAGAGCACGCGGAAAAACCGGATCAAATCCCGGAACGGAGCAATCGGGCTTTTATGCCGCTTGGGCTGCTTGGTGATCCGGACTGAACCGACGCGGATGCGGCGGGAAGCAATGTTGAGCAGCATTTCAAACTCGGACGGAAGCGACGAACGCTCTTCGAGAATAAACGGAAGCACGTCACAGCGGTAGAAGCGGAAACCGCACGGCGGATCGGGCACATACACGCCCAGCAGCCGGTCCAGCCAGTAACGCATCAGGCGGATCGTCCAGCGGCGTACCACCGGAATACGGTGCAGTTCCGCCATACGGTTACCGATGAGCACCGGCAGATGAGTGCGCTGATACGCCTCCAGAAACCGGGGAATTTCATCCGGATCATGGAACCCGTCGGCGTCCAGTGCGATCACCGCATCGAATCCGTAAGCCAGCGCGTATTTAAACCCTTCGGTCAGCGCGGCGCTTTTTCCGCCGTTCACTCTGCGCCGGATCACTGCAGCGCCGGCGGCTTCAGCGCAGGCTACAGTTTCATCAGTCGAAGCATCGTCCACCACGATCACATCCGGCAGATATTTAAGCGCCTTTGCAACGGCAGTTCCGACCGTCCGTTCTTCGCAGAACGCGGGCATCAGAACCGCAACCTTTTTCACTTCCTTATACTGTGCAATGGTCGCCATCAGCCGTTATCCCTGTTGCGGGCCAGCTCGTCGGCGCGGTAGGAAGAGCGCACCAGCGGTCCCGCCGCCACTCCTTCAAACCCGATTGCCCCGGCCCGTGCGGCCAGTTCATCAAAATGTTCAGGGGAAATAAAGCGTTCAACCGGATAATGTTCCCGCGTCGGGGCCAGATACTGTCCCAGCGTCAGCAGGCGGACGCCCTCCGCATACAAATCGTTCAGGCATTCGAAAATCTCTTCGTCCGTTTCGCCGAGTCCAAGCATCAGACCGGATTTCACCTGCACACCGCCCCGCTCCGCCGCTTTACGCAGTGTGGCGAGCGACTTTGCATAGCTTGCCTGAGGCCGGATCGCCGCCTGCAGGCGCTTCACAGTTTCCAGATTGTGATTAAACACATCCGGCCCGGCATCCAGCACGGTATCAAGATGCATAACAAAGTCAGGCGTCAGCACTTCAACAGAGGCTTCCGGCATCGCTTCCTTCACCGCACGGATGGTCGTTGCAAAAACTCCGGCGCCGCCGTCCGGCAGATCGTCGCGCGTTACGCTGGTAATCACAATATGCCGCAGGTTCAGCCGCCGGGCCGCTTCGGCCACGCGCGCCGGTTCGTCATAATCAACCGGACCGGGCCGGCCGGTATTCACATTGCAGAAGCGGCAGTTCCGTGTGCAGGTATTGCCCAGAATCATCACCGTGGCTGTTCCGCGGTTCCAGCATTCGTGGCGGTTCGGACATTTCGCGCTGGCGCAAACTGTATTCAGCTGAAGGCTCGCCAGCAGCTTCTGCACGTCGGGATACTGTTCATCCGTTGCAATCGGCCGCCGCATCCACTGCGGCAGCCGCTGTGCTTTGGGTTTCAGTTCACTCATTCCAAAACCTCATACTGAGAGCGTTTCAATCAGCTTCTGGAGTTTTTCGCGTTTTTCGAGCAGTTCGGCTTTCCGCTTTTCCTCTCCGGCAACCACTTCGGCGGGTGCCCGGCTGACGAAGTTTTCGTTGGAAAGTTTTTTAGTGATTCCCATGATGCCGTTCTCGACGGTTTCGAGCTGCTTCTGGAGCTTCTTGATTTCGGCGTCCGTGTCCACCAGACCTTCGATGGACATATAAACCGTGCCGAGCTGACTGATGCCGCTGGGCATCGCGCCTTCCGGCGTGAAGTCGCGGTCAATCCCGATGGATTCCGCGCCGAGCAGCAAGGAAACGGATACGATATCGTCACGAAGCAGTTTGGCGGAACGCTCCTGCGCCGGGCGGACATAAAACTTCGCCTGCTGTTTCGGCGTCAGATTATAATCCGTGCGCAGCGTGCGTCCGACGCGGATCAGGTCGTGCTTGGCATCCACATATTCAACGGTGCCCCGCTGCACGCCCCACGCGCTCAACTCTTCATACGACAGAGCCTTCGGCCACGGCGCAGTCTGAATGGATTCGCTGGATGTGTTATATCCCATGCCGTGCCACAGCTCTTCGGTGATGAACGGAATGAACGGGTGCAGCAGCCGGATGGCATTGGAGAAGACATAGTGCATCACCAGTTCGACTTCCTGTTTGCGCTGCGCGTCTTCGCCGCGGAATACGCTCTTGGAATATTCGACGTACCAGTCGCAATAGTGATGCCACATGAAGTCATACATCGCCAGCGAAGCGTCATTGAACCGGTGACGGGCCAGATTATCTTCGGTGCTGCGAACCGCTTCGCCCAGTTTGGCGAGAATATGCTGATCGTCCGGGCTGAGTTTCATCCTGCTGAAATCAATCTTGTCCGGATCAATCGCCGCGCCGGAAGCATTCATCTGCATGAAGCGCGCGGCGTTCCAGATCTTGGTGCAGAAGTTGCGGCCCAGCTCAAACTTTTCGTCGTTGATGTACACGTCCTGCCCCGTCGCGGTCAGCATCATGAGGCTGAAGCGCAGCGCGTCGGCGCTGTACTTCTCAATGATGTTGAGCGGGTCGATGGAGTTGCCGAGACTCTTGCTCATCTTGCGGCCCTGATCGTCGCGCACGGTGCCGTGAATATAAACCGTATCGAACGGTATCTCGCCCATGAATTCACAGCCCGCCATAATCATGCGCGCCACCCAGAAGAAAATAATTTCCGAAGCCGTCACCAGCGATTTGGTCGGATAGAAATGTTTCAGATCCGCTGTCTGCTCCGGCCAGCCGAATACGCTGAACGGCCAGAGCCACGACGAGAACCAGGTATCCAGAACGTCTTCGTCCTGCCGGATATCTTTCACGCCGCAGACCGGGCAGCTTCCGGGAACTTCACGGGCCGCCCATTCATGGCCGCAGGCATCACAGTAGAAAACCGGAATGCGGTGGCCCCACCAGATCTGGCGGGAGATGCACCAGTCGCGGATGTTTTCCATCCAGTCGAGGTAAACCTTGTTCCAGCGCTCCGGCACAAATTTAATGCGTCCGTCGCGCACGGCTTCGATGGCCGGTTTCGCCAGCGGCTTCATATTGACGAACCACTGCGGCGAAAGGCGCGGCTCAACGACCGTTGCGCAACGGTAGCAGTGACCGACCGCGTGCATGTGCTTGTCGATTTTTTCGATCAGCCCGCCGTGCTTCAGGTCTTCAACCAGCTGCTTGCGGCATTCAAAGCGATCCATCCCGGCATACGGTCCGGCCGCCTCATTCATCAAGCCGTGATCGTCCATCACATTGATCGGCGCCAGCTTATGGCGCAGGCCGATCTCAAAGTCGTTCGGATCGTGCGCCGGCGTCACTTTAACACATCCGGTACCAAACGCCGGATCGACAAATTCATCGGCCACGACCGGAATTTCCCGTCCAAGAACCGGAAGAATCAGCGTCTTTCCGACCAGATCGCTGTAGCGTTTATCGCGAGGGCTGACGGCCACAGCGACGTCGCCGAGCATCGTTTCCGGACGCGTGGTGGCAACGGTGATTTTACGTTTTTCGTCTTTGACAGCGTACCGGATGTAATAAAGCGCGCCCTCGGTTTCAACGTGTTCGCTCTCTTCATCCGAAAGCGCTGTCGTACAGCGCGGACACCAGTTGATGATACGGTTTCCGCGGTAAATCAAACCCTTATCGTACAGGCGGCAGAAGACTTCAAGAACCGCCTTGCTCAGTCCTTCATCCATCGTGAAACGCTCGCGTTCCCAGTCGCAGGAAGAACCAAGCTTCTTGAGCTGACCCGTGATCGTATTGCCGTATTCTTCCTTCCAGGCCCAGACATGCTCCAGAAATTCTTCCCGTGAAAAATCGTGGCGGCTCTTGCCTTCTTTGGCCAGCTTACGCTCGACAACGTTCTGCGTCGCAATACCGGCGTGGTCGGTGCCGGGAACCCAAAGGGCATTCTTGCCCTGCATGCGTTTCTGGCGGATCAAAACGTCCTGAATGGTGTTATTCAGCGCATGGCCCATATGCAGAATACCGGTCACGTTCGGCGGCGGAATGACAATTGTCCACGGCTCTTTCGCCGCATCGGGTACGGCATGGAAGGCTTTCTCTTCCATCCACTTTGCATACCACTTCGCTTCAACCCCGGCGGGTTCATAATTTTTCGG
>DAONGM010000086.1:0-1651 GCA_035404105.1 Pontiellaceae bacterium | reverse complement strand
TTTCTCTTCTTCAAGAAACAGCTTGTATTCCACGCTGTCGACCAGCGCCTCCCACGATGCTTCGATAATGTTTTCCGATACGCCGACCGTGCCCCACGTTTTCACGCCGTCGCTTGATTCAATCAGCACGCGGGTTTTAGCCGCCGTCGCTTCTTCAGGATCGAGAATGCGCACGGAATAGTCGATCAGCGACACCCCGGCGATCGCGGGATAAAATTTAACCAGCGCATCACGCAGGGCGTGGTTGAGCGCATCGACCGGACCGTCGCCTGTACCGTTCGCCGAAACGCTTTCACCTTTAACACTCAGCTTAACAGTTGCCTCGGAACGGCAGCCCGGCCCTTTCCCCTGCTTATCGACCGTAACGCTGAAACTCTTCAAGTCAAAGAAGGACTGATGCTGTTTGAGAACCTTTTTGATCAGCATCTGGAACGACGCATCGGCCGACTCGTATTCGTAGCCGTCCTTCTCCATCTGTTCGAGCTGATTAAGTACTTCGCGGACCTCGGGCGATTTCCGGTCAAGTTCCAGCCCCATCTCGATCGCCTTCAGGAAAACGTTGCTTGCGCCCGACAGTTCGGAAATCAGAATACGGCGGCTGTTGCCGACCGATTCCGGAACGATATGCTCAAAACTGCGCGATACCTTGCGTACGCCGTCCACATGCATTCCTGCCTTATGGGCAAATGCGCTGTCGCCGACAAACGCCTGCTTGGTGTAAGGACGTATATTCGCCTGCTCGTAAACACTCAGCGAGAGCGCGCGGAGCTGCTTCAGATTTTCCGCCTTCGTCAGGCAGTTGCACCCCATTTTCAGCATCAGATTCGGAATAACGGAACTCAGGTTGCAGTTGCCGACCCGTTCGCCGATTCCGTTAATTGTGCCCTGCACATGTACCGCTCCGGCCTGAACCGCCGCCAGCGCGTTCGCCACACCCAGCTCGCCGTCATTGTGCGTGTGGATGCCGACCGGCGCAGCAAAGGCTTTGATCACCGCAGCGGTAATCGCCGCCACTTCGTGCGGAAGCGCGCCGCCGTTGGTTTCGCAAAGGACAAGGCAGTCAGCCCCGGCATCGGCGGCAGCCTTAAGCGCGGCCATCGCGTATTCCGGGCTGTCCTTGTAGCCGTCGAAGAAATGCTCGGCGTCATAAATGACTTCTTTGCCGCGGGCTTTCAGAAACCGGACGCTGTCGGCGATCATCGCCAGATTTTCTTCCGGCGTCGTCTGAAGCACTTCAACCACATGTAACAGCCAGCTTTTACCGAAAATCGTGCAGACCGGCGTATCGGCCTCCAGCAGCGCGGCAAGCCCTTTATCCTCTTCCGGCTTGATGTTCGCCCGGCGGGTTGAGCCGAATGCGGCGACCTTGGCGTTCTTGAGGGATTCCTTTTTAATCAGGCGGAAAAACTCCATGTCTTTCGGGTTGGATGCAGCGAACCCGCCTTCGATGTAAGCGACACCGAATTCATCAAGGCGCCTGGCAACCTGCACCTTGGCGACCGCGGAAAAGGAGACCCCTTCCGCCTGCGCGCCGTCGCGCAGCGTCGTGTCATAGATGGCTATGTTTTTCTTGCTCATGGTTTTCCCCTGGGAAGCCAAGAAAGATATACGAGCCGACCGCAGATTTAAAGCCTTCAGGGGCGGTTTTTTC
>DAONGM010000085.1:0-7692 GCA_035404105.1 Pontiellaceae bacterium | reverse complement strand
CTGCAACTGCAAAGCCCGCAACTCGCCGGACTCCATGTAATCCGGGATACTTTCAGGATGAATAATCCGTTCCATGTGTTTTCTCGCTCCGCTAAACCTTATTCGTCAGTAAAATCATCTTCAGCTCTGCTGCCGTCGGGTGTGTTTGTGAGTGCGGGAGTATCTGAGTGTGTGAGTTGTTCAGAAAGCAAATAGTCACAACCCTCTTCTTCCACCTTCGGCTGAAAGACACACCACTGTTCCGATTGATCAATCATTCGAACCAGTCCGCCATTAATGGACTCATACACCGCATCCAATGAGACAAACTGATCCTTCGTGATGTAACCGCACCGCAGAGCAAATTCAAGCCACGACTGAGTTTCGGCCGCTTCGCTATCGGCATCCGTTAATTTACTGCGGAAATGTGCAGAATAACGGCGTTTGCGCCAGGCTTCAGCAATCTGTTCACAAACAGAGCGCGATGAACGGCGGATTTGGCCGGTCAAAGAATACCGCTCCTCTGAAGGCCATTTTTTTGACAGTTCAAAAATCTGCATAGCGGCATCGAAAGCTGTCCGATACACCCGCAAATCTCTGAAATGTTTCACCAATCCCATTTCGATTTCCTCACAAACTCACGCCCGCACACACTCACACACTTTTTCTTCCTAACTCAAAAGCCGCCTCGTTCACTTTATGCAGTTTCGCAGGCAAAACCTCACGAATGACTTCCAGCCAGACATCGGCCGGGACATCCAGGTGCCGGCTCAGCAGGCCGAGCATGGCGATGTTGAGCGCTTTTTTATTCTCCAGCTTTGCCAGATCAATCGCCGCCGGTTTTAAAATCAAGGTGCCGGGCGCACAGTCCGCCTCATACAGAGGAAACTGGTCTTCCTGAAAAAGCACCAGAAAATCCAGCGAGCCCGCCGGAACCATCGGACTGAACACTTTTTTTCCGAAGCGCACATCGCTGCAGATGGAGCCGCCGCGCTGGCTCATGCCGTGCACTTCCGCTTTTTTAACATCAAGGCCCTGCCGGAAGAAAACCTCGGCCAGAATCTGTGTTGACGTCAGCACGCCCATACCGCCGAGCCCGGCAATTTTAATACTGGTTACTTTATCGCTCATACAAATTATTCCTGAGTTGCAGGTTTAACACCTTTGCGGGCCACCGCCAGAATGCAGGGCCGCCGAACAATCAGAACTGTCAGTTCGTCTTTTTCAAGAGCTTGCGTCAATGCGGCTTCATACCCGTCGCGCTGTGTGACCGGATCAAAAACTCCGACATTCTGAACATTCATGGCGCGGACAATTTTTTCATAGTCGAGCCGGTTCGCCGGCGTATGGTCCAGCAGACGCCCGGTGCCGGGGTGTTCCTGCTGACCGGTCATCGCGGTGGTGGCGTTATCAAGAATCAGCAGCACATGGCCGGTCGGCGGTACGTTATAGGTCATTTCCGCCAGACCGGTCAGCCCGCTGTGAACAAACGTACTGTCGCCGATGACACTGACAACACGCTTGGCTTCTTCGCGCGGAAGAACGTGGCGAAGTCCCAAGCCGACACCGAGGCTCGCGCCCATGCAGATCTGCGTGTCCATCGCCGCCAGCGGCTGAAGCGCGGCCAGCGTGTAGCAGCCGATGTCGCCCGCAACGATGCAGTTATGCTTTTTCAGCATCTCAAAGGTAATTGTATGCGGACAGCCCGCGCAAAGCTGCGGCGGTTTACCGCGCGGCGGAACCGCTTCGGGCGTTGCATCCTGAGTCAGAATACGTTTCACGCGGCCGACATCCAGCTCGCCGAAGCGGTACATTTCCGGCGTGCTTTCAATCGTGCCGCCTGCGGCGCGCACAGCATCGGCCATATACGGATCGTTTTCCTCAACGACAAATGCGCGGTCAACCGACGCCGCGAAGTCGAGCATCTGCCGCATCGGCAGCGGATAACTCATTCCGACTTTAAACAAAGAGGCGCCCGGAGCGGCTTCCCGTGCGTGCTGATAGGCAACGCCTGAAACCAGAATGCCGAGATCCTTTGATCCTTTGACTTTCTGATTCGGACCTTCCTTTTCGTTCCACTCGGCAATTTCCGCCAGCTTCTGCCGCAGACGGCGGTGTGCCGGGCGGGCGTGACCGGGCACCATGACATGGTACGGAATGTTGCGCTCAAAGTGCGCCTCCGGCAGACCGGCGTCCGGTTTGCGCGGCACGACAATTGTTCCGGAATGGCAGACGCGGGTGGTCAGCTTGACGATCACCGGAATTTTCCAGCGCCCGGAAATTTCAAATGCCAGACGGGTGAAGTCGTAGGCTTCCTGCGAATCGGACGGCTCAACCAGCGGCACGCCGGCGGCGACGGCATACCGGCGGGTATCCTGCTCGTTCTGGCTGGAAGCCAGCCCCGGATCATCGGCAACAATAAAAACCAGCGCGCCGTCCACGCCGCTGTAGGCGGCAGTAAAAAGCACATCGGCGGCAACATTCAGTCCGACATGTTTCATGGTCGTAAAAGCGCGTACGCCGGCAAACGAAACGCCCAGCGCCACCTCGGCGGCAACCTTTTCGTTCGGCGCCCATTCGGCTTTGCCGCCGAGCTGATTGAAGACATCGAGTATTTCGCTTGAAGGAGTTCCGGGATAGCCGGTCCCGCGGGCGGCGCCCGCATGCAGAGCGCCCAGTGCAACCGCTTCATTTCCCATCAAAAACTGTCGTTCCATTTTTTATTCCTTATTCAAAAGCTCAACCACCCAGTCCGGCGCGCGGACCGGGCGTCCGGTTTCCAGTGAAACCATCGCATGAACCGTATAGCCGTCAGCCACCGGCGCGCCGGTGCCGGCCTGCACAATATGGTTTTCAAAAAGCAGCCGCGCGCGGCCTTCGGCCTTGAGGGTGACGCGCATTTCGAGCAGATCATCATAACCGGCCCGTCCGCGGAAGAAAACCCGCGCCTCGACCAGCGGCATGAGAAGGCCCCGCCGCTCCCACTCCGAGTACGGCACGCCGACGGCGCGCGACAGCTCGGTGCGGCCGACTTCGAACCATTCCAGTGCACGGGAATTGTAAAACGTCTGCATCTGATCGGTTTCACTGTAGCGGACACGGAATTGGAGCGTATGGGACGGCACAGGCATCTCCTCGCAGTACGGTTATGTCCGCAATTCCCGGTTGCGCGTATCTTTCCAGACATCGGCCACGCGGCCGGTTTTCAGACGCCACGCGGCGGAAAGAAAGACGGGCACATCAAAAACAAACGCGGTAACCGCAACAGGAAGCATGCCCAGTTTTTTAAACCGGCTGAGTCCCGGATTCTTCCAGAAGCGGAAACGGAACCACGGCGACGGCATCGTCTCGAACAGCCCGTTTACATGGATATTCAGCTGTACGAGACGGTGCAGCCACGACGGATCGGTCTCGTCGCGGGCCCGCAGATAGGCTGCCGGATTCAGCTTCGGCTGTTCGTCGCGCATCGTTTTGAGATGACGCATAAGCGTTTCGATAAACGTCTGGCCGATGAAAAGACGAACCCGACGGAAATAAATTTCACGGAACGTACGATAAGCTTCAAAGGTATAGCTGACATTCCGCGCAATGCCGATGCGCGCCGGATGGCCTTCCGCGGATGCCATGTCGGTGACGATCATCCGCTTAAAGCAGCCGTCCACCGCGCCGGGAAAATATTTGGGAAGCCAGACCATGCGCATCGCGGCGGCACGCGCGCAGAAACAGTGCCCGCGAACCTGCGCCGTCTGGTTCTTCTCGGTAAAACGGGTAACGGCCAGATTCAGCCGATCGCACAGCGTTTTGCATTTCGCCGCCTCAATGTGTTTGTGCCCGACCGGAGAGATGACCCGCATGGCGTAGTCCCGCTGCAGGCCGCGCAGCATCTGCTCAAACGCATCGGGCTGGTCGATGACAATGTCGGCGTTGACGAAATAGATGAAGTCCGCGTCGGGACGGCTGTACGTGTGCGCCAGCAGATTCCAGGCGTTGGCGAAACCGGCTTCCGGCACAATCTCAAGCCGCAGGCTGACGGCGCTGCCTTCAGGAAACTCGCTGCGCGCCTTGGCGAAAAAATCATCCGTCACCTCAACCGTCCGGTCGGTACAGCCGTTGGCGATAACGATCAGATCCAGCTCCAGATCGAGGCTCCTCGCATTGCGGAAGATCGATTGTTTAAGGATGGATTCCAGAGCCAGTGCGATACTGGATTCCTCGTTCCACGCCACAACTCCGACCGAAATTTTCAGTATGTCACTCATGCCGTTCCGATCCTGGAAATTCAATCGTCCGCCTTCGGATAGGAGCCGAGCACCGTGAGAACCGCGCAGTGTTTTTCGAGCGCCTTGAGCGCCGTCTTCACGTGCGGATCGTCCGCATGACCTTCGAAGTCCACGAAGAAGTAGTACTGCCACGCCTTGCTCCGGCTGGGCCGCGACTCGATCTTGGTCATATTGATACCGTTGAGCTTGAGCGCATCCAGCGCGTCATGCAAAGCGCCGACTTCGTCTTTGATGCCGAAGTAGATCGACGTTTTGTCTTCGCCGGTCGGCTCGCCGTATTTGCGGCCGATGACGAGGAAGCGGGTCGTATTGCCGCTGGAATCCTGAATGTTTTCGGCAATGATATTGAGATTGTACAGTTCGGCAGCCAGCAGGCTGGCAATGGCGGCGCAATCGCCGGTTGAGGCCATTTCAGCAGCCAGCGCGGTGCTGTTGACCGCATCAAGCTCAACGCCGGAAAGGTTTTCGCTGAGCCAGCGGCGGCACTGTCCGATCGCTTCCTGCTTGCTGCAGACCCGTGTGATGTTTTCTTTCGGCACGGAGGCGAGCAGATAAAGCGATACCGGCAGATAAATTTCCGCGCAGATTTTGAGCGTCGTTCCGGTGAACTGATCGAAGGTGTGCGTTACCGCACCTTCGATGGAGTTCTCGATCGGCACAACGCCGTAGTCAGCCGAACCGTGCTCCACGGCGTTGAAAACGTCAGTAATGGTGCCGACGGGATGATAATCCACGCTGGCACCGAACTTGGCGTGCGCGGCCTGGTGGGTGAACGTGGCCGGCGGACCGAGATAGGCAATCTTCAGGTTGCTCTCAAGCGCCAGCGCCGCCGACATGATTTCGCGGTAGATGGCGCGCGCCGATTCTTCCGGAAGCGGACCGGCGTTGAGCCGGGCAATGCGTTCAAAGACGGCTTTTTCGCGGGAGGGAACATAAATTTCTCCGCCCTGCTCTTTTTTGGTTTTCCCGATTTCGAGCGCGATTTTGATCCGCTCGTTGAGGAGCTTAATCAGCTCTTCATCGAGACCATCAATCTGCTTCCTCAGCTTCTCCAGACTCATCGCTTTCCTCCGTTACCGCCTGTTCCTCGCGCTGTTCTAACTCTTTTTCCATTTCAGGGAAAGGTTTTGTCCGTTCCGCTTTCTCCACCGGAACCATCCGCTTGAGTTCTTCCATGCCGGGCATCTCTTCGAGACTCCGCAGTCCGAAATGCTCAAGAAAACGCTGCGTGGTGCCGAAGAGCCAAGGACGGCCCGGCAGCTCGCTGCGGCCCGTCACCTTGACGAGCTGCATTTCCACCAGATTGCGCAGCACCTGATCGACCGCCACGCCGCGGACGGATTCAATCTCGGAACGCAGAATCGGCTGGCGGTAGGCAATGATCGCGAGCGTTTCGAGCGCGGGTTTGGACAGACGCGCCGTCCGGTCTTTATCCAGCAGTGTGCGCACCCACGGGCCGCAGCTGATTTTGTTCTGCAGCCGGAAACCGTGCGCCACCTCGGCAATACACAGCCCCGATCCGCTCTGAACCAGACCGGTTTTCAAATCCTCGATGGCGGCCAGGATGTCGTCATCTTTAAATTCCGAAAACTCCTGATACGGGCCGCCGTAACTGGCGCCGGCATCCAGCAGCGCTTTGCGGATTTCTTTCGCCGTCAGCGGCTTCTTGGCTGCGAACAGCAGCGCGCCGATAATTTCCTTCAGCTCAGGAAGTACTTCCAGATCACTCATACGGTCTCTTCCTCCTGCAAAACCGGTTCGGGCTCGCCGCCCGCGACCTGTTCAATAACGATTTCTTCAAAATGGTTGTCCTGCCGCGCGGCCAGACGGTTGAGTTTGATCAGCTCCAGCACGGCCAGAAAGGTACAGACAATTTCATGGCGCGAGCGCATCCCGCGGAACAGGCGGCCCAGCGTCAGCGGCTTTCCGTTCTTCGTGGCGTCCAGCAGATAGTCCACTTTCTCGCTGACGGTGTACTGTTCAGCGAAAATCTCGTTCAGCTCTTCTTTCGGCACGCGGTCGAGCGCCTGATTGAGCGCGCTGATCAGGTCGAAAATACTGACGTCCTGCATGCCGATCTCCGGCCGTGCGCCCAGTTCGACGTGCTCACCTTCGCGCAGAAAAACATTCTCCTGCACCGCTTCGAGATGTTCGAGAAATCCGGCGGCGTCTTTAAACTTTTTATATTCGACCAGCTGGCGCACCAGATCCCAGCGCGGATCATCCTCGTCGTCCTCTTCCACCGGCCCGCGCGCTTCGTCGGGCAGCAGCAGGCGGCTCTTGATCACCATCAGCGTTGCCGCCATGACGATGAAGTCGCCGGCGATCTCGAGATTGAGGATTTTCATCAGCTCGAGATATTCCATGTACTGGGTGGTGATCCGCCCGATCGGAATATCGTAGATGTCCACCTCGTCTTTTTTGATGAGGTAGAGGAGCAGATCGAGCGGGCCTTCGAAAACTTCGAGACTCACTTTGTATTCTTCATTCGGAAGTAAATCAGGCATATGCATTATTCCAGCCCAACCGCTTTGCGGGCGGCCTGAAGGGTTTTACGGGTTTCGGCGCGCGCCCGTTCCGCACCCTTTTTCAAAACATCGTTTACGAAGTCAGGATTCTTTTCGAGTTCGGCGCGCTTTTCGCGCATCGGCGCAAAATGTTCATTGATTTTGGCAAGCAGCTCTTTCTTCGCGGTACCGTAGCCGAAGCCGCCGGCGCGATACCGCGCGGCGAGGTCGGCAGCTTCCGCATCCGAAGCAAACAGCTGATAGAGTTTGAAAGCGTTGCAGGTGTCGGGATTCTTCGGTTCTTCCAGCGGCGTGCTGTCGGTCACAATCTGCATCACCCGTTTTTTCAGCGCGGCGGGATCGCCGAAAATTTCCAGCGTGTTGCCGTAGGACTTCGACATCTTTTGACCGTCGATCCCCGGCACCACCGCAACCGAGTCGCGAATCGACGGCTCCGGAATGGTGAATACCTCGCCGAACTGGTTATTGAACTTCACCGCGATATCGCGCGTCACTTCGACGTGCTGCTTCTGGTCGCGGCCGACCGGCACCACGGTGGACTGCACGGAGAGAATATCGGCGGCCATCAGCACCGGATAAGCAAACAGGCTGTGGGTCGCGGCAATCCCTTTGGCGAGCTTGTCCTTGTAGGAATGGCAGCGCTCCAGCAGACCCATCGGCGTTACAACCGAAAGAAGCCATGCCAGCTCCTGCACTTCCGGAACATCGCTCTGGCGGTAAAACGCCGTCTTTTCCGGATCGAGCCCGGCCGCCAGAAAATCGAGCGCGACATCTTTCACCATCGTGCGCAGCGCGGCGGCATCGTTCACCGTCGTCAGCGCGTGGTAGTCGGCGATAAACAGAAACGCCTCGCCCTGCTCCTGCAGTTCGATGGCCGGTTTCATCATCCCGAAATAGTTGCCGAT
>DAONGM010000084.1:5750-7814 GCA_035404105.1 Pontiellaceae bacterium | reverse complement strand
TCGACGGCGACTTTGTCTTTCTGAGCGGCGGCGATGATTTTCTGGGCGATGTTGGAGGCGACCTGTTCGTAGCGGGCAAAGGTCAGCTCGAACGAGCCGCGTCCGCCGGTGACGGAGCGCAGTTCGGAACAGAATTTGAAGGTTTCGACCTGCGGCACTTCGGCGGTGATAACCTGCATCCCTTCGTCCACGCCCATGCCGAGAATCCGGCCGCGCTTGGTGTTGAGGATGCCGGTGATGTCGCCCATGTACTCGTCGGGCACGGTGATGGCGATGGTCATGATCGGTTCGAGCAGAACCGGCCGCGCTTTTTCAATCGCTTCGTGCAGGGCGCGCGATCCGGCAATCTTGAAAGCGACTTCGGATGAGTCCACGTCGTGGTAGGAGCCGTCGTAGAGTTCGACTTTGACGTTGCTGACTTCGGCGCCGACCAGCGGGCCTTTGGCCATGCCTTCCAGAAATCCTTTCTGGCAGGCGGGAACAAAGTTGTTCGGAATCGAACCGCCGACGAGTTTGTTGGCGAACCATTCGTTATCGCCCGGAACGCGCGGATGAACCCGCACGTAGCATTCGCCGTACTGGCCGCGTCCGCCGGACTGCTTTTTGTGTTTATAGTGGCCTTCGCCGGTGCCGGTGATGGTTTCGCGGTACGCGACTTTCGGCGTGTGGTGAGTGATGTCCACTTTGCTGCGGTTTTTGATGTGTTCCAGAGTGACGTCGAGGTGCATGTCGCCCATGCCCCACAGCAGGGTTTCGTGCGTTTCATTATTCCGCTCGACGCGAATCGACGGATCTTCTTCCGCCGCGCGGTGCAAAGCCGTGCCGATCTTGTCCTCATCGCCTTTAGTCTTGGGTTCGACGGCATAGGCGGCCACCGGATGCGGAAACTCAATCGGCTTGAAGGTGATCTTTTCAGTCGGCGCGCAAAGCGTGTCGTTGAGGTAGGTGTTTTTCAGCTTCGGCAGCGCGATGATATCGCCCGCCTTGGCTTCCAGACAATCGGTTGATTTTTTGCCGTTGATGTAAAGGATGCTGCCGATACGTTCTTTTTCGCCTTTGGTGGCGTTGAGGACTTCGGAGTTCGGCGTGAGTTTGCCGCGGTAGACGCGCACAAAACTGAGCTGGCCGGTAAAGGCGTCGTTGACCGAGCGCCAGACCAGTCCGGCAAACGGCTGATCTTCGCCGGTGGCGACTTCGTGGCCGTCGGCGCATTTGACCGGATAATCTTCCGGCGACGGGAACAGGCGGCTGATGGAGTCCATCGTTTCTTTGACGCCGATTTTCGTTTTGGCCGAGCAGGCGAAAACGGGAATGAGGTGCGCTCCGTGCACCGATTCGCGCAGGCCGTGCGAAAATTCGTCGGCGGTGAGTTCTTCGCCGTTGAAATATTTCTCCATCATTTTGTCGTCGGTTTCGGCGGCGAGCTCGATGAGGTGGTCGCGGATCGCTTTTACGGTTGCGGCCATATCCGCCGGAACGGCGTCGGTCGGCATATCAAGGATGTCCACTTCGGACTTGCCGTCGGTCGTCGGCAGAACGACCGGCACACACCGCGTATCGCCCCACATGGCTTTAACATCGGCCAGCGCTTTTTCAAAACTGGCTTCCGGCTTATCGAGACCGGTGATGACGACACCGCGCGGCAGGTTGCGCTTTTCACAGATCTTCCACGCGCGGTTGGTGCCGACCTGAATGCCGGCAACGGCATCGACCACAATCAGCGCGGCGTCAGTGATTTCAGCGGCGGCCATCTGCTGGCCGACGAAGTCGGCATAGCCGGGAGTGTCGATGACGACAAAGCGGCGCTGCTTTCCGCTGGCGGCGGTATAGACGCCGTCGAAGGGTTTCGCCCAGATGGAAATTTCGTGTTCCTGCTCTTCCGGAGTCCAGTCGGCCATACTGCTCTTGTCGTCCACGGAGCCGGCGCGTTCGTTCGTTCCAAGGATATTCAGCATCACATCCAGCAGTGATGTCTTCCCGCTGCCTGTGTGACCCATCAATGCAAAATTGCGGACGCCTGAGATCGGAATACCCTTCATCGCAACTCTCCTTGGATTTAATTTT
>DAONGM010000084.1:2904-5650 GCA_035404105.1 Pontiellaceae bacterium | reverse complement strand
TGATCGCGCTTTGGCTCTGCACAAGCTGATCCTCGAATGCCAGCTGGGCGCGCTGTGCTTCCAGCACGGAATCGAACCCGGCCAGCCCGTTTTTATAACGCTCCTGCGCCAGTTCGGCCGCAGTCCGCGCGGCGGAAGCGGCGGCATCCAGCGCCGTCATGCGCTGCTGCTCTTTTTCAAAGGAGGTCAGCGCATCACGGGTTTCCTGAACCGCTGTCAGCACGGATTTCTCGTAAGCAGCCAGCGCCTGCTCCTGTCCGGCTTTCTGCACATTGATGTTATTACGGATCGATCCCGTATGGAAAATCGCCCAGCGGACGCCGGGGCCGGCGCTGTAAAAATCGTTGCCGGCATCGGCGAACGAAGAGGCGTGAAGGGATTCAAGTCCGATCGAACCGTTCAGCGTGAGTTTCGGATAGAGAGCCGACTTGGCCACGCCGATGCGCGCCGTCTGCGCGGCAAGCTGCCGTTCCGCTCTGCGCACGTCCGGGCGGCGGCGCAGCAGATCGGCCGGAATACCGGTGACCGTTTGAACGGAGGCGACAGGAATTTCTTTTTCTGCGCCGAGCCGTTCGTGCAGCGAGCCGGGCAGGACGCCGGTGAGCACGGCCAGCGCGTTGAGGCTCTGCTCCACAGCGGTTTCAAGCGCAGGAACGGTTGCACGGGTGCTTTCGAGATTATAGCGCGCCTGCTGAAGAGTCAGTTCGCCGATCAATCCGCTTTCAAACTGCGACTTGAGCAGATCATAGGTTGCCTGCTGAATTTCGAGATTGGAACGGGCGACCCGCAACCGCTGCTGTCCGGCACGAAGCCGCACATAACTCTGAGCCGTTTCGGCGGCCAGCGAAACCTGTACGTCAGCCTGACCCGCTTCCTGCGCTTTGAGCGCCGCCAGCGAAGCTTCGACGGAACGGCGGGTTCCGCCGAACAGATCAATTTCCCACGACGCATCGAATCCGCCGCGATACAGACTGCTTTCGCCGGCTTTCGAAATTTCTTTACTGGCTTTCTGCCGGGTGTAACTGCCGTTTGCATCCAGCTGCGGACCGTAGGCCGACCGTGCAATGCCGAGCTGAGCGCGGGCGGCGCGGACAGCGGCAACGGCGGACTTGAGGTCGCAGTTTTTCTGCAACGTCTCATCGACGAGCGCCGTCAGTTCCGGATCATTCAGCGTCGTCCACCAGGCCGCAGGCAGTTCTGCGGGCTGTCCGTTGAGCTGCGGAAGTTCCGGCGCTTTGTAATCCGGGCCGACCGACAGACATCCGCCGAAGAGGAACGGGACAAGCAGAATCACCAGCAGGTGCAGTTTGCTTTTGCTCACACGGATGGCATGGCTCTTTTCGCGCAACGTCTGAAACAGCACATAGAGCGCGGGAATCAGGATGATACCGCCGACGGTTGCAGCCAGCATGCCCCAGAAAACGGTCGTGCCGATTGATTTGCGCGCGGCGGAACCGGCGCCGGTGGCGAGTACCATCGGAAGCACACCGAGAATAAAGGTGAAGGCCGTCATCAGAACCGCCCGGAACCGCTGCTTCATGCCGTCGGCCGCCGCATCACGAATACTTAGACCTTCCTCATGCCGGGCTCTGGAAAACTCAACGATCAGAATGGCATTCTTACTGGCGAGTCCGACGAGAAGAATCAGTCCGAGCTGCGCATAGATGCTCAGATACATATGGTTGAACAGCAGCCCGGCCAGCGCGCCCAGACTCGCGACCGCCGTGGAGAGCATCACCGGCAGCGGAATGATCCAGCTTTCGTACTGCGCGACCAGAAACAGAAAGCCGAAGATCAGCGCCATGGCGATGAGCAGCGTGCTGCCGCCGGAGGCTTTGGCTTCCTGATAGCTCAGATCCGTCCAGTCGAACGTGTAGCCGGGCGGCAAAGTTTCGCCGGCCAGTTTGGTGACCCGCTTCATGGCTTCGCCGCTGCTGATAAACGGAAGCTGTACGGCCGTGACGGCCGCAGCGGTGAATTTGTTGTAGCGGTCCACGGAGCGCGGCGCGAGCGTGATGCGGGACTTGAGCACACTGCCCAGCGGAACCATGTCGCCGCGGTTGTTTTTGACATAAATCTTTTCGACATCCTCCACCTGATTGCGGAACGGCCAGTCGGCCTGCACGTTGACGTTGTTCACCTGTCCTTCAAAGTTCACGTTGTTGACGTAGCGTGATCCCAGGTTGTCCTGAAGCGCCGCAAAGATGGCGCTGGTATCCACGCCCATCAGCGAGGCTTTGACACGGTCCACATCCATAAACAGGTACGGAGTATTCGCTGTATAGGTGCTGAAGGCATGCATCATGCCCGGCATGGTATTGAGCTTCATGAGGAAGCCCTTCAGCACGGCTTCCAGTTTTTGAGGATCGTTGTCGCTGACGGCCTGCAGGCGGATGTTCATCCCGCTGCTGGCACCCAGCCCGCGGATAGCCGGCGGCGTGAACAGATAGATCTGCGCGCCGGGAACCTGCGACAGGCGGCCGAGCAGCCGCTGCTGAATCGCGGACGCCTGCAAATCGGGCTGCTTCCCTTTATTCCAGAAACGGGGAGCCTTGCGTTCGCTCCAGTCTTTCAGACCGCAAACGAAGAAGGCGACGTTTTCGCCGGAACCGCCCATCAGGCTGAACCCGGTGATTTGAATCACAAAAGCCACGCCGGGCTCGTTGCGCAGCGGGGTGATCGCCTGAGTGAGCAGCGCATCGGTACGGGCCAGCGTCGCGCCTTCCGGAAGCTGGACGGCGCCGAA
>DAONGM010000084.1:0-2804 GCA_035404105.1 Pontiellaceae bacterium | reverse complement strand
GCCGGAATCAGCGTGGCGCGCCAGTCCTGCAGAAAGATGTAGCAAACCAGCACAACCAGAAAAAAGGTCAGTAGCAGCGTTACGGTGATTTCTTCAATGCAGACGCGCACGAACTTGGTGGCATCGTACGGAAATTGACATTCGACACCGGGCGGAAACTGCTTCTTGAGCGAGTCCAGTTCCTTGCGCAGATTATCCATCGTTGTAAGCGCATTGGCATCTGAGGAACGGCTCACCATCATCGCCACTGCCGGCTCGCCGTTAAAGCGCGCGTTGAACAGGTCGTTGTCGGCTCCCTTCTCAATACGCGCCACATCACCCAGAAAAACGACTGCGCCGTCGGCTCCGGTACGGACGATAATTTTTTTGAAATCCTCCGTCGTATTCAAACGTCCGGTTGTTTTCAGGGTGTAAGCCATCTGTTCAGAGCCGTTACCCGGCGTGCTGCCGACGGCTCCGATGGAGGCCTGTATGTTCTGGCTGCGGATCGCGGCAATCACATCCGAGGAACTCAGACCCAGAGCGGCCAGCCGGTCGGAATCCATCCAGACGCGCATGCTGTATTTCGAGCCGTGCACATCGGCGCTGCTGACTCCGGAGATGCGTTCCAAGGCCGGCTTGATCACTTTATAGGCGTAGTCGCCCAGAAAAAGGCTGTCACGCGAATGATCCGGCGACTGCACCATTAGAAAGCCGAGAATGTCAGACGACTGGTTCCGTACGGTAACGCCTTTCTGGGTGACTTCGGCCGGCAGCAGCGGTGTGGCCTGGGCAACCCGGTTCTGCACTTTAACCAGCGACATATCGATATCCGTGCCGACCTGAAAAGAGACCGTCAGGGAATAGTTGCCGGAACTGTCGGAAGTGGATGACATATAAATCATGTCGTCCACGCCGTTGACCGCGTCCTCAAGCGGCCCGGCCACGGTATCGGCCAGAACTTCCGCGCTGGCGCCGGGATAGTTTGCCGATACGGTGATCTGCGGCGGCGTTACCTGCGGATACTGGGCAACCGGCAGCGAGAAAATCGAAAGAATACCGGCCAGCATCAGCACAATGGAAATCACGCCCGCCAGCCGCGGACGGTCAATAAATACGCGGGATATCATTTAACTTCCTCCGCTGAAATCATCTTTACGGTCGAGCCGGGAATGGCTTTCTGCAAGCCATCCGTCACGATACGGTCGCCGGCCTTCAGACCGGAAAGCACGATCAGATCGGTACCGAGCTGTGCGCCGGGCTTAATGCGCGCCGTGGAAACCTTGCCGGCATCATCCACCGTCAGCACATACGAACCCTGCTGGTCAGCCAAAACCGCCCGCTGAGGAATTGCAATGCCTTTCGGAGCCTCCGGATTTCCGAGCAGGATTTTCACATAACCGCCCGCGACAAGCAGTCCGTCCGCGTTATCAAAGAGATAGCGGACCGCCATCGTCCCGGTATTGCTGCTGATGGCGTTATCGTCGAAATCTTTTTTCCCGGCAACCGGCAGAACGGTGCCGTTCGGCAAACGGATTTTACCGACCAGCGAACCGGCCTTTCCGGACAGCTCCAGCTGGCGCATCGTCAGATACACATGATCCGGAAGCGAAAAAACCACACGGATCGGATCCACCTGCACAATGCGCGCCAGCGGACCGGATGCGGACGTGACATAATTTCCTTTGGTCATCTGCACCGCGCCGATGCGCCCGCTGACCGGCGCTTTGATTTCCGTGTAATTCAACGAAACCTGCGCCAGCTTCAAAGCGGCTTTGGCGCGCAGAAAAGCGCTCTCCGCGGAATCCATATCCGCCTTTGAAATACTGCGGACGTCCGCATTCTTCATACGGTCATACTGCTTTTGCGCACGATCCAGCTCGGCCGCAGCCGCGTCGACAGAAGCCTGATACGAATTCCGGTCGATCGTGAAAAGCAAATCCCCTTCTTTCACCATGCTGCCTTCGGTGAAATGTACGGATTCGATATAGCCCGACACTTCGGTACGCACCAGAACGTCCTGCACCGGCTCGACATGCGCGATATATTCGTCGATCAGCTGAAGCGGTTTCTCGCTGAGCTCCTGAACGACGACCGTAGCGGGCGGCATTGCCGGACGTCCGCCCGCCGGCGGCATCCCGCCGCTTTTTGCACCGAACAGACCGTGCATAAACCATCCGGCCAGACCGGACACGATTACGATTCCAACTATCGCCGCTGTTTTCTTATTCATACTGTCGCCTCTTTCTTTAAAGCTCCGTTCATAATGCAGTCAAATCCCTCCGCCGCGGCGGAGACCAAATCAATTTTCGGACAGGCTCCGAGATAAATTTTGCACAACCCGACCCACAGCCCCGCCAGCGTAACCGCCAGACTGCCGGGATCAACCTCCGGGCGGAACCGGCCGGCAATCACCGGCGAGCGCAGAATGGCCACCAGCTTTTCAAACGGATCCTTGCGGACTTTATCGAGTATCTTATGCGTCTCGGTCAGCAGCTCTTCCGACCACTCCATCTGGAAAGCCATAAAAAATTCAAACTGCTTGAGACGCCGGTCTTCCGCCACCGCCCGGGCATGTTCGATGAAAGACTGCTTCAACTCCTCTATGGAATGAATTTCAGAAAAATGCTGCCGGACCCGCTCCTCGCGGAGGGTGCAGAAATAATCAACCATCGCCGCCAGCAGTGCCAGCTTATTGTCAAAGTGCCAGTAAACCGCGCCGCGAGTCATACTGATCTTTTTGGCGATATCGCTGAAGGTTGTGCGCGAATAGCCCTTTTCGCTGAACAGATCCAGCGCGGCAATCAGTACGCTTTCCCGCGTCA
>DAONGM010000083.1:0-7866 GCA_035404105.1 Pontiellaceae bacterium | reverse complement strand
TCGCCTGCAGCGGCGAGTGTGCGCATTGATAACGCTCAGTATCAGGTCGAGTACCAGGCCGCTCAGGGCGAGTTTCAGATTCTTCATAAACCGTCCGGCCGAACCTTTGCCCGGCACGGACGTTTCGAGAACGGCTGCGGAACCGCCGCAGTAAAATCCGTCAGCGATAAAACCTTCGGGAAGGGGCAGGGTATCGAGGTCGTTTACTCCAACGGCTGCGCCGATGTGCTGGCGCTCTATCCCGACCTGCCGTTTGTGCTGTTCACGACGGTGCTGCAGAACGGAACCGCGGCCACGCAGACGGTCAATCGGGTGTCGACTTTTTCCGTCGGCGTCGAATCCGGAACAGCCCTTGAAAAGGTGCGGACGCTGGGAACCGGCGGGCTGCTGGCTCCCGATCAGAATCCCGGCAGTTATGCCTTTTTGTCTATCGTCGATCCGGCCTCGCGCAGCGGCGCCGTCGGCGGCTGGCTGACGCACGAGCGCGGCAGCGGCGTGGTTTTTTCGCCGGTGCAGGACGGCGCGGTCCGGATGCAGGCCCGCGTGGATTACGGCTGTTTGCGGCTCAAGCCGGGCGCGCAGACGGTGACGGAAACGTTTGCGCTGGGCTGGTTCGAGGATGCCCGTCTGGGGCTCGAAGCCTATGCGGATGCGGTGGCCAAGGTCTATTCCATCAAACTGCTGCCGCAGCAGGCCGGTCATTGTACCTGGTATATGGAGAAGAACGGGCGGGCGTGCAACGAGACCGGGCTGGTGGCGCTGGCCGAGGTGGCGCAGCGCGAGCTGAAACCGTTCGGCTTTGATTTTATCTTGATTGATGACTACTGGCAGGTGGGCTCGCGCGACAATGGGCCGGCTAAAATCTTCACCACCCATGCGACGAACGGACCCTATCCGAACGGGATGAAGGCCGCCGCGGACGGTCTTGTGAAAAGCGGGCTGACTCCCGGCATCTGGTTCATGCCCTTCGCTGGCAATTACAAAGAAGAGTTTTTCAAAGCCCATCTCGACTGGTTCGTCAAAGATCAGCGCGGCCAGCCGTATGACACGGCCTGGGGCGGAACCTGTCTGGATATGACCAATCCCGATGCGCAGGAGTATGTGCGGAGCATTGTGCAGCGCATCACGCAGCAGTGGGGTTACAAAGTGCTGAAGATGGACGGCTACTGGACCGGCAGCGCGACCAAACAGATTTATGTCAATTCCGGCTACAAAGAAGACGGCATGGGCGACGCCACGTTCTTTAATCCCGAGAAGACCAACATCGAAGCGCTGCGCGACGGAACCAAGCTGGTGCGCGCGGAGGCCGGAACCAATGTCTTCCTGCTCGGCTGCTGCATCAGCCAGAATATGCGAAGCTTCGGCGGCACCTTCGGTCTGCTGGATGCCATGCGCGTCGGTCCCGATACCGGCGGGAACATCGGATCGAAGCATTCCTCGCCGGTCTGGTTTCTGAACGGCCGGGTCTGGTGGAACGATCCCGACTGTGTGATGGTCCGCACGAAATTTCCGGTCGAACGCGCCCGGCTGAATGCCACCTGGGCGGCCATTGCCGGACAGCTGTTTTATAACAGCGACTGGATACCGGATCTGCCGGCGGAACGGCTGGATATTCTCAAGCGCTGCATGCCGGCGCACGGACTGTTCTCGCGGCCGGTGGATGTGTTCGAGAGCGACATCGCCAATATATGGCTGCTGACCGATACCCGGCAGGCGGTTCGCCGGGATGTGGTTGCGCTGTACAACTGGGGCCGCGAGGAACAGGAAATTCTCTGCCCGGCCGAACGGGTCGGCCTGCCTGCAGCGCCGAGCTATGTGGCGTTCGATTTCTGGGCCAACCGATTTGTTCCGCCCTTCAGCGGCAGCATCAACGCGCGTCTGCCGGGGGCCTCGTGCCGCGTGCTGGCGGTGCGTCCGGCGTCGCCGGTGCCGCAGCTGCTGAGCACCTCCCGGCATATCACGCAGGGGATGGTCGATGTGTCGAATGAAGTCTGGGATGCCTCGGCCTCGGTTCTTTCGGGGGTCAGCAAGGTGGTGGCCAACGATGCGTATGAGCTGCGCCTGGTGGTGCCGGCCGGTGAAAAATCCTGGCAGGCGGTGGAGGCCCGTGTGTCGGCGGCAGATGAGGCGGCCGGCGTGAAGGTGAGTTTCCAGCAGGCCGGGCCTAAAGTCCGTGTGGCGATCCGGAGTGCGACGGGCCGCGAAGTCCGCTGGCAGGTGCGGTTTAAACCGGCGCCGGTCACGGTTTGCGCGCCCCCGCCGGTGAAAAATATCCAAGTCAGTGCCGATTATCGCGGCGTCCGGCTTAGCTGGACGGCGGATGATGCCGAGGCGTTCCGGATCGAGCGCAGCGACGGGAAAGTGTTTACCGCCGTGGAGCCGGGGCTTTTTGATCTGCCTGAAAAGACGGCGACCTACCGCTATACGGTCACCGCGCTCGGCTGGACCCCGGAGGCGAAATCCGCGGGAGTTTCGGCGGATATCCGGTTCGAAGCGATCACCGCTCCGCCGCTGCCGCCCGCACCGACGGTGCATCTGAGCGATCTGCCCGGGGTTAAAACGGCCAATAAAAAAGGGCAGCCGAAGCCGAACGCGACGATCAACGGATCCCCGCTGAAGATCGCTTCGAAGATCTATGCCAAGGGGATTGGCGTTTTCGCCCCTGCGCAGACGATCTGTCCGGTGCCGGCGGGTGCGACGCACTTTGTGGCGGTTGTCGGAGTGGATGCAGAGGCCGGCGCGCAGGCCACGGTCGTCTTTAAGGTCTATGGCGACGTGAAGGAAATGGGCGAGGAGCCGGAGCTGCTGGCCGAATCGCCGATTCTCAACACCCACACGCTCAAGAGCTGGTCCTTTAACGTCGAACTCAATACCCGCTTCAAAGAGTTGCGACTGGTGGTGACGGAGTCCGACGACGGCAATGATTGCGATTATGGCGATTGGGTGGACGCCGGATTCATTCTCAAGGGCGCACACTGAGACGGAGCGGCGGGATGATGAGCCGCCTGTTGCGCAGCGGGCGCAGGCGAGCGGTTGTTAGAAAAGGAGAGAATTGATGATCAAAAATAATGGATGGGTGAAGAGGGCGGGGATTGCCGGATTGGTCGGCGCCCCGCTGTTCGGATGGGGCGCAGCTCCGCAGGCGGCTCAGCCGCCGGTGCAGTCGAAGGACGCACCTTTCAATGTACTGTTTATAGCGGTTGATGACCTCAACGACTGGACGGGGCGAATGGGCGGAAATCGCCAGGCGATCACCCCCAATATGGACCGGTTGGAGAATCAAAGCATCCTCTTCGCAAATGCGCATACGCCAATGGCCGTCTGCATTGCCTCGCGTAATGCGCTGCTCAGCGGCCGGCATCCCTCAACGACCGGCTGGTATGCGACAGGCGAAAGCGCAAAGGCGATGCAGGAATCGTATCCGTCTGTGATGCAGGGTCGTTCGATGCTTCCGGCGTACTTCAAAAAGAACGGCTATAAAACCTATTGCGCCGGTAAGATTTTTCATGGCGGTGCAACCGATTTCCCGTTTCTGCTGAACGAGTTGTGGGATGACGTATTGCCCAGCTACGATTCTCAGGTCACCGGCGAGTTGCGGGAGCGCGGCGGCGGTTACGGCGGGCTTATTTTTTATCCGTTTCCTAAAGAAGGCAGCCAGCTGAAGAACCATTACGGGAAAGAACTCGGCGGCGGCCACTCGCTTTGCGGCGGACCGCTGGATCCGGAAGATATTCCCGGCGGGAAAATGTATGACGAGCTCATTGCGGATTACGCCGTGAAAGAGCTGGGGAAAAAGCAGGACAAGCCGTTTTTCCTCGCAGTCGGCTTCGTGCGTCCGCATATGCCGTACACAGCTCCGCGCAAATATTTCGACATGTACGACAAGGACAAAATCCAGCTCCCGGATGTTCCGGATGATGAGATGAAGGATATTCCGGTGATCGGGAAAGCTATTGCCTACGGAACTGCAAAGATGGGCGACCATCAGGCGGTGCTCGGTATTCCGGACTACTGGCGCGACATGGTGCACGCCTATTTGGCGTGTACTACTTTCGTCGATGACCAGATCGGTCAGGTTCTGCGGGCGCTCGACGCAAGCCCGTATGCCAGCAATACCGTTGTCGTGCTCTTTTCGGATCACGGCCAGCATCTCGGCGAGAAAAAACATTGGCGCAAAATGAGTCTTTGGGAGGAGTCAACCCGTCTGCCGCTGGCGATCCGTCTTCCGGGAAACCGGAACAACGGTCAGGTGTGCAACCGCCCGGTGAGCCTGCTGGATCTCTACCCGACGCTGGTGGATGTATGTTCTCTTCCGGCCGTTAATGGTCTTGAAGGGCGCAGTCTGGCGCCTTTGCTGGATCAGCCGGCCCGCGAATGGCCGTATCCTGTTTTGAGCAACTGGATGTATAAAAACTATTCCGTGCGCAGCGAGCGCTATCGCTACATTCAATACCGCGACGGCAGCGAAGAGCTTTATGATCATCAGGTTGATCCGAATGAGCACATTAATCAGGCCAATAACCCGGAATTCCGGGACATCATTGAGCAGCACAAAAAGTGGATTCCGGCCAATCCGGCTCTGCCTGTCGGCAGCACCGTCTGGAAGGGCGACCATCTTACCAAGCAGGTTGAGCTGTGGAAAGGCAAGGACGGTATTCCAGCCTGGCTTGAGTAGCTGTTCAACGTACGCACCGCAACGGCGGTGCGTACGTTTCTGCACAGGATCGATTCCAGAAGACAAAGACGATTGCTGACCGTATCAAACGTTTTCGGACCGGACGCAACGATCTGTTGCAGAATACCGTGTGGTAACGGCCGTCCCGCGGTAGGCTCGCGGAGAAATTCCGATCACCTTTTTAAAAAGCCGTGAGAAGTAGTAGGGGTCTAAAAAGCCGAGCGACTCGCCAATCGTGCTGATGGGACTGTTGGTGGATTTTAGCAGCTCGCCCGCTTTCTGTATTTTCAGCCGGTTAAAATAATCTATCGGAGTTTGCCGGTGCTTCTTGTGAAAAAGCATCCCGTAATGTCCCGGACTGATTCCGGCTACTCTGGCGAGGTCACGCAGCCTCAGCTTTTTCTCCAGATTTCTATGCATAAAATCGAGGCTTCTTTCGATGGCGGCCTCCGCGTTCTGATTTTTCAGCTCCGCGGAGCCCATTCGGAGCTGAATCATGCATAGCAGTTGGCTGAGCGTACCGGACGCGGCAATCAGTTCCGGGACGGTGTGTGCATTGCTCATACGGTGATAGAGCTGTTCGAAGGATGCTACGATCTCTTCATGCCGATGCAGATGGACGACCGGTGATTTGGCTCTGCCGATCAGGTCGGCAAAAACGGGGCTCTGCCTGCCCCGGAAGTGCACCCAGTAGTTGGACCATGGCATATCCGGGGCGGCACCGTAAACGTGCGGCTTGCCTCGCGGAATCAAAAAGACGTCGTGCCGGTTGACCGGCCACTCTTTGCCATCCAGTTCCAGCCAGCCCCGGCCGTTGGTGCAGAAAATCAGAATCTGGTCGCGGCTCCCGTCAGGCCGCGGAATGTAATGTGCAGGGGAGGGGCCTTGATAGCCGATACGGGTACACAGCAGATCCTGCAGAATGGGTTGTTGAAGAAATTTTTCACACTGGATCCGGGTCAGTTCGATCATGCGCATGTCCGGGAAAGCGCCTCGCTGTACATGGCGAACTGTCTTCAGCGGGATGTCGGACAGCGATGAAAACCGGAAGCCGGATTTTTCCAGCAGCGCTTTGATCGCTTTCTCGTTCGTCTGTTTCATTCCCCTCCGTGTAATTTCAAGAGCACATCGCACTGCATGGAACCGCAAATTATCAAATCGTCTTATTGTCCATTTTTTTCATCAGTTAGTCTATGGCTATTTTCGGCAGGCAGGAACACAATTTCCAATTGCGTAAAATTCTTGGCGAACAGGTGTGTGGATGCAGCAATGACTGACAGAAACTCCGGCGTAATTAAACAACGAGCAGATGCCGCCAGCTGGTACAATGGTGCATTTAAGCTCGGCACCCTTTTGAAAAAACAGATCGACCGATGCTGCAATAATGCGGAATTTTTGATCTTCCGCTGCTTCGTAAAGACCGAACCGGTTGCCGGTTCCGCCGTCGGCAAGGCCGTATCTTAGGAGAAACTGCCGTCTGAAATTTCGGAACTAAACTAATCGGAGAAAAATATGCTTAATCAACTGGATTTCGGAATTCTGATCGGCTACGTGCTGCTGGTCATTACAGTCGGGTGCGGTGCCGCGTACTTTCAAAAGCGCAAAGCCGCACGGTCAGGCGCAGCGCAGGACAACGGGGCCTACTTTCTTGCGGCTCGTACCTTGACCTGGCCGATTATCGGCTTGTCGCTTTTCTCCACCAATATTTCGACCGTTCACATTGTGGCTCTGTGCGAAGAAGGCTTCCGAAGCGGACTGGCCTATGCCAACTTCGAGCTGGCGGCTGTTTTTACGCTGGTGATTCTGGCGGTTTTCTTTGTTCCGTTCTATCTGCGTTCACATATCACCACCTTGCCCGATTTTCTTGAAAAGCGGTTTAATCGCAACTGCCGCGATTTTCTGGCATTTATCTCAATCATTTCCGCAATCTTTATCCATATCGGCGTTTCGCTCTATGCCGGAGCCGTGGTCATCAATGCCATGATGGGACTCAGCACCTCGGTTGCCTCCCTGATGCCTACGATGATCATGATCGCTGTCGCAACCGGACTTTATGTGGTCGTTGGAGGATTGCTGGCCGTCACCCTGACCGATACTATTCAAACGACCACGTTGCTGCTCGGTTCTGCCGTTGTCACCTGGTTTGCCTTCAACAAGCTGGGCGGGTGGCAGCCCTTGTATAATACGGTTGGCCCGAACATGATCTCTGTGCTGCGTCCTACCGGTGACTTCAGCGGACTGCCCTGGCACGCGGTAGTGCTTGGATATCCCGTCATTGGAATCTGGTACTGGTGTACAGACCAGACCATTGTCCAGCGCGTGCTCGGGGCCAGAAACGAAGCGCATGGCAAGGCCGGAGCCTTATTTACGGGGTTCCTTAAGTTGCTGCCTATGTTTTTATTTGTTCTGCCCGGACTGCTTTGTCTGGCGCTGGTGAATAACGGACTTCTTCCTCCGCTGGCGAATACAAAAGACGCCTTTGCCCACATGGTAATGAATCTGCTGCCGGCCGGTTTCCGGGGGCTGATTGTCGCCGGGCTGCTGGCGGCTCTGATGGGAACCATCGCCGGTGCACTCAACTCCATTGCCACGCTCTTTGCGTTTGACCTCTATAAACGCTTCAAACCTGAAACCTCCGACAGGAAACTGGTACATATCGGCCGCGCCGCCACCATCGTCGGAGTTGTTCTGGCCATTATATGGTCTCCAATCATCGGGAAATTCGACTCCATCTACAGCGCGATTGCATCAATGATCTGTTATATCTCGCCTCCGATCACCGCCGTTTTTATGACAGGCATCTTCTGGAAGAGGGCCACCGCCAAGGCGGGGGCGATCACACTCTGGACCGGTTTTGCCATGGGAATGATTGTTTTCGCGCTGGATCTGTTCAAAGCACATACCGGTTGGAGCATGCTCTTTATGCACTCTGCCGGTATGCTGTGCGGAATCTGTATTCTGATCATGATTGCGGTATCGCTGCTCGATAAAGATACCAACACCGAAGAAAATCTGAAACTGGTATGGGACTCCCCGCTGACGCCGCTGCGGATCAAAGGAGTCAAAGGACTGATGAACTATAAATTCCTGTCGATCGTTGTACTGCTGGTTGCGTCCACTATTTACTTCCTGTTCCGCGCGCCGACAGCGGAAAAGATCGCCGCGTGGAAAACGGCCAACCCTGAAGCGGC